>NZ_PJPV01000108.1 GCF_002864045.1 Endozoicomonas acroporae | reverse complement strand
TTCGGCTGTTTGCTGGCTGGTGCCTTCCGGCTTCAGTGGCTGTTAACGGGGATGCCGTGTCTGCGGTTACTGAGGAGGAAGGTGACTGCATGCTTTCTTCGGGGATTACCTGTTTCCAGTTGGAGAATCGTCTGGGGATGACAACAATAGAACGTAAACGCTAATTTAACCAGCGTAATAGCCAACCCCGCCGGATCGGCTTATTCTTGAGATGCCTTCACACAGCTTCTTTTTCCAATAACCAAGCTGTGATGGTCTGACGCCATTTTGTCGGCACCAGGCTTTTTGGCTAAGCCCGGAGTCGTGCCAGGCTTCGATCCGTTGCAGCCATTGTTCTTTAGTGATTTCTGGGTGGTCATCGGAGCCTCCATGCAATCAGAGGCTTTATGATCCACGATCAAATCTCAGCGGGGTAGGACGTGGGTTATTTTGGCGGTTACGGTATAACGCCAATGCATCCTTATAGGCGGACTCGTTTTCCGGGTAAAATCTAATCTTTTTTGAGGCGATGATCCTGGCGCCTTTCAGCGGAACGTTTTCCTTAGTGGCTCTGTCGATATTTTATTCCAAGATGTTGCGATTGTTGCTGTCTTTACGAACTGTTGATGCCGTAGAGTCGCCGGTCATCAAATCCGTTATCAGTTTTATCATACGCTAACTGGCGACCCTTCTGAATATTGAGCCTTGGACAGAACAGTAGTCTACTTTTTATATTCTTTACGGCTTGAATTCAGGAATAATCATGGATAGAGGTACTGATGGTATAAGTTGGCAAGACACAACATCAGGTAATGATTATAAACAACCGGATGATCATCCCGGTTTTTCACGGAGTGGGCGATACCGGCATGGCACAGTCAGGCAGGGGCATGCTCTACCCTACATCCCGAGGCGTAATGAATTTTATAGTACTTCTGACGTATGCTCTTCTCAGTGTCCACCAGGACACTCAGTAAAACCTGTTCATGAATTAAATACGCTCAAAATACGAGAAAAAATGGATTGGCTGGTGAGGCTATCTGCTCGTCACGGTGATTACTATGATGGAAAAAAACACAGTCAATTTGCCACTTCAATTAAACGATACACATCCGCTTTGCAACGACCTTTAAATCATAGTGAACAACGCCAATTGATACCATTGTTGCAC
The DNA here is from genome assembly GCF_002864045.1 of Endozoicomonas acroporae. Taxonomy (GTDB): domain Bacteria; phylum Pseudomonadota; class Gammaproteobacteria; order Pseudomonadales; family Endozoicomonadaceae; genus Endozoicomonas; species Endozoicomonas acroporae. Next base: position 33,636 of record NZ_PJPV01000108.1, on the reverse strand, counting down.
GATTTTAAAACGACACCCGGGTGGGCTTGGCGAGGTCTGACGACAACGCTTCATTCATTGACGTCAGCGGGTGTTTTTACCCCTCATAAATGCATGGATGAAGGGGTTAAGGAAACTCAAGTATCTTTATTGTCAACTTTACTTGATACAGTAATACGTAAGTGTAACCAAAAAAACACAGCCAGTGATATTGATGCGCAAGGTATCAGCAACCTGCTGTGGGCCATGGCGAAACTGGTGGACAACGGATTGGAGCTTGCGAAGACCGCGAAACTCAAAGAGACCGTGGCCGCGCTGTTGCCCCATGTGAAAACCAAAGCCGAATCAAAAGAAGAGAAAGACCACTTTAACACTCAAGGTACCGCCAACCTGCTGTGGGCCCTGGCGAAACTGGTGGACAACGGGCTGGAGCTTGCAAAGACACCGAAGCTCAAAGAAGCCGTGGTGGCAATGTTGCCCCATGTGAAAACCAAAGCCGAATCAAAAGAAGAGAAAGACCAATTCAAGCCACAGGAAGTCAGCAACCTGGTGTGGGCCGTGGCGAAACAGGTGGACAACGGACTGGAGCTTGCGAAGACACCGATATTCAAAGAGGCCGTGGTCGCGTTGTTGCCTCATGTGAAAAGCAAAGCCGAATCAAAAGAAAAGAAAAACCACTTTATTCCTCAACATATCGCCAACCTGCTGTGGGCCATGGCGAAACTGGTGGACAATGGGCTGGAGCTGGAGAAGACACCGTTGCTCAGAGAGGTCGTGGCCGCGCTGTTGCCTCTTGTGAAAACCAAAGCCGAATCAAAAGAAGAGAAAGACCACTTTATTCCTCAGCATATTGCCAACCTGTCATGGGCCGTGGCGAAACTGGTGGAGAATGGACTGGAGCTGGAGAAGACTCCGAAACTCAAAGAGGCCGTGGCCGCACTGTTGTCCCATGTTAAAAGCAAAGCCAATGCAAAAGAGAAAGACCTCTTTATTTCACAGCATATTACCAACCTGTTATGGGCCGTGGCGAAACTGGTGGATAGTGGACTGAAGCTGGAGAAGATACCAAAAATCAAAGAGGCCGTGACCGCGCTGTTGTCCCATGTGAAAACCAAAGCCGAATCAAAAGAAGATAAAGACCACTTTACTGCCCAGCATATCGCCAACCTGATGTGGGCCCTGGCGACACTCGTAGGCAAAGGGCTGGAGAAGACACCGAAGCTCGAAGAGGCCGTGGCCGCGCTGTTGCCCAGCGTGCAAACCAATGCGAACTCACAAGAAGAGAAAGATGATTTCACGCCACAGGGATTCGCCAACCTGCTGTGGGCCTTGGCGAAACTGGTGGACAATGGGTTTAAGCTGGATGAGATGCCGAAGCTCAAAGAGGCCGTGGCCGCGCTATTGCCCCATGTGAAAACCAAAGCCGAATCAAAAGAAGAGAAAGACCACTTCAACACTCAAGGTATCGCCAACCTGGTGTGGGCCGTGGCGAAACTGGCGGACAATGGGCTGGAGCTGGAGAAGACACCGAAGCTCAAAGAGTCCCTGGCCGCACTGCTGCTCCATGTGAAAACCAAAGCCGAATCAAAAGAAGAGAAAGACCACTTTATTCCTCAGCATATCGCCAACCTGCTGTGGGCTGTGGCGAAACTGGGCGAGGCTATTGAGCTGAGTCTGGTTCAATCTACGTTCGATTCTCTTTTCGGTGGAATCAGAGAAAGCTCTCAACTCTCTCAGCAAGATATATTGATGTCTCTCTGGGGAGTCATGGCATTCTGTGCCAGATTTTATCTGTACTATGGCAACGATAATAAAAACTCCCTTGAAAAGCACATAGGTGAACTATATTCTCGCCTGGAAAAAAATACGGACAATACAGAGAATCAATCTATCATTGCCATGGCCGCAGGTTGGCTTGGCATAGCGTGTCCGGTGGTTCCCCATTACCGGACAGTCATTTCAGAATGGCAATCCACTTTCCGCGCTCAACTCCAATCAAGCCTTCCGTTGTTGAAGATTGAAGAAGAAAAGAGTCTGAACTCATTACCTCCGGTTGACCTGCTACTGCCAGATTACAACGTGGTTATCGATGTTCAGGGACCTTTTCATTATGTGGGTGGTGATTTCAAAACCAGGAATGGCTCGACGTTGCTGAAAATCGCCCTGTGGCAAAAATTAGGATTTAAGGTCATTGAAATCCCGGTGAACAAGCTTCGGAAAGAGGATTCAATCAAAACAGTTATTGAGCAAATAAAGGAAAAGTTAGCCGACCTGCCAAAGGCTCATGGCTCTGTGTCTCTTAACAGCGGCGAGTGGGAGGTAGACGAGGCACATTTTACCGCCGAAGAATATTTAGAAGAGCAAACCAAAAAGCCCAAAAAAAGAAAAAGAAAGAGAAAAAAGCCAGTAAAAACGGCTGCCTGCTGATGCCGTAGAATAGTCTACTTTTTATATTTTCAATGAATTAATGAAATATAATTATGGACAGAGGTGGTTCTGGTATAAGTTGGCAACACACAACTTCAGGCCATGATTACAAACGACCGGATGATCATGCCGGTGCTTCAGGGAGTAGTGGGCAATACAGGTATGCCACAGTCAGGCAGGTGAATGTGCCACGCCACTATCTCCGGAAGCATAATGAATGTCATCCTGCTTCTGATGCCTGCTCTGCTAACGATCCATCAGGGCATTCAATAAAACCTGTTCATGGTTTTAATGCTCTTATCACACCAGAAAAAATGGATTGGCTGGCGGGGATATCTGCTCGTTATGGTGACCACGATGATGGTAGAAATCATGGTCAATTTGCCTGTTCAATCAAACGGTACACATCAGGGTCAAAACGACCACTAAATCATAGTGAACAACGCCAACTGATACCATTGTTGCACGCTTTTAAAGTGACACCTGGGTGGTCCTGGCGAAGTCTTACAACAACGCTGCATTCATTTACGTCCGCGGGTGTTTTTACCCCTCATAAATACGGGTATGGGGAAACTCAAGCCGCTTTACTGTCAACGTTACTTGATGCATTAATCCTTAAGTGCAGCCAAAAAACTGAAGCCAGTGATATTGATGCACAAGGTATCGCCAACCTGCTGTGGGCCTCGGCAAAACTGGTGGACAATGGGCTGGTGCTGGAGAAGGTGCCGAAGCTGAAAGAGGCCGTGGCCGCGCTGTTGCCCCATGTGCAAACCAAAGCCGAATCAAAAGTAGACCACTACAATCCACAGGAAGTCACCAACCTGCTGTGGGCGGTGGCGAAACTGGTGGGCAATGGGCTGAAGCTGGAGAAGATGCCAAAGCTGAAAGAGGCCGTGACCGCGCTGTTGCCCCATGTGAAAACCAAAGCCGAATCAAAAAAAGAGAAAGACCACTTCAAGCCACAGGAAGTCGCCAATCTACTGTGGGCCATGGCGAAACTGGTGGACAATGGGCTGAAGCTGGAGAAGACGCCGAAGCTCAAAGAGACCGTGACCGCGCTGTTACCCCATGTGAAAACCAATGCCGAATCAAAAGAAAGGAAAGACCACTTTATTCCTCAGCATATCGCCAACCTGCTGTGGGCCCTGGCGAAACTGGTGGACAACGGGCTGGAACTTGAGAAAACACCAAAGCTCAAACAAGCTATCGTCGCGCTGCTGCTCTGTTGGAAAACCAAAGCCGAATCAAAAGAAGAGAAAGACCACTTTACTCCTCAGCAAATCGCCAACCTGATATGGGCCTTGGCGAAACTGGTGAGCAACGGGCTGGAGCTTGAGAAGACAGTGATGCTCAAAGAAGTCGTGCCCGCGCTGTTGTACCATGTGAAAACCAAAGTTGAATCAAAAGAAGAGAAAAACCACTTTATTCCTCAAAATATTGCCAACCTGCTGTGGTCGGTGGCGAAACTGGTGGACAATGGTTTGAAGCTGGAGAAGGCAGTGAAGCTCAGAGAGGTCGCGGCCGCGCTATTACCCCATGTGCAAACCAAAGCCGAATCAAAAGATGAGAAAGACCACTTTATACCACAGGACGCTGCGAATTTGCTGTGGGCCTTGGCGAAACTGGTGGACAATGGGTTGAAGCTGGACAAGATGCCGAAGCTCAAAGAGGCCGTGGCCGCGCTGTTGCCCCATGTGAAAACCAAAGCCGAATCAAAAGACGAGAAAGACCACTTCAAGCGACAGGAAGTTGCCAACCTGCTGTGGGCCATGGCAAAACTGGTGGACAATGGGTTGAAGCTGGAGAAGATGCCGAAGCTCAAAGAGGCCGTGGCCGCGCTATTGCCTCATGTGAAAACCAAAGCTGAATCAAAAGACGAAAAAGACCACTTCAACACTCAAGGTACTGCCAACCTGCTTTGGGCCTTGGCGACACTGGTGGACAATGGGCTGGAGCTGGAGAAGACAGTGAAGCTGAAAGAGGCCGTGGCTGCGCTGTTGCCCCGGGTGCAAACCAAAGCCGAAGCAAAAGAAGAGAAAGACCACTTCACGCTACAGGAAGTCGCCAACCTGCTGTGGGCTGTGGCGAAACTGGGTGAGGCCATTGAGCTGAGCCTGGTTCAATCTACGTTCGATTCTCTTGTCGGTAGAATCAGTAAAAACTCTCAACGCTCTCAGCAAGATATATTGATGTCTCTCTGGGGAGTCATGGTAGTCTGTGCCAGATTTTATCTGGACTCAGGTAGCAATGATAAAAACCCGCTTGAAAAGCACATAGGTGAACTATATTCTCGTCTGGAAAATGCATGCCCGGGCAGTACAGAGGTTCAAACCGTCATCATTGCCATGGCCGCAAGTTGGCTTGGAAGAGCGTGTCCGGTGGCCCCCCATTACCAGATATCTATTTCCGAATCACAAGCCAATTTCCGCGATCAACTCCAATCAAGCTTTCCGTCTTTGAAGATTGAAGAAGAAAAGAGTCTGAACTCATTACCTCCGGTTGACCTGCTACTGCCAGATTACAACATGGTTATCGACGTTCAGGGACCTTTTCATTACGTGAGTGGTGATTTCAAAACCAGGAATGGTTCAACTTTGTTGAAAATCGCCCTGTTGCAAAAATTAGGATTTGAAGTCATTGGAATTCCGTTGAACAAGCTTTGGAAACAGGATTCAATGAAAATAGTTATTGAGCAAATAAAGGCAAAGTTAGCCGTCCTGCCAAAGGCTCATGGCTCTGTGTCACTTAACAGCAGCGAGAGGGTGGCAGACGAGGCATATTTTACTGCCGATGATGGAGGGCAATTTTCAGATGACTGTTATTTTACCGCCGAAGAATATTTAGAAGAGCAAACCAAAAAGCCCAAAAAAAGAAAAAGAAAGAGAAAAAAGCCAGTGAAAATTGCTGCCTGCTGATGCCGTAGAATAGTCTACTTTTTATATTTTCAATGAATTAATGAAATATAATTATGGACAGAGGCGGTGCCGGTATAAGTTGGAAATACACAACTTCAGGTAATGATTACAAACAACCAGACGTTCATGCCAGTGCTTCAGGGAGTGGGCAATACAGGCATGGCACAGTCAGAAAGGTCAATGTGACACCTTCCTGTATCCAGAAGCGTAATGAATGTCATCCTGCTTCTGACGCTTGCTCTGCTAACCATCCACCAGGACATTCAATAAAACCTGTTCATGGTTTTAATGCTCTCATCACACCAGAAAAAATGGATTGGCTGGTGAGGAGATCTGCTCGTTATGGTGATCACTATGATGGTAAAACACACAGTCAATTTGCCTGTTCAATCAAACAATACACATCAAGGGCAAAACGACCATTAAATCATAGTGAACAATGCCAACTGATACCATTGTTGCACGATTTTAAAGTGACACCCCAGTGGTCTTGGCGAAGCCTGACAACAACGCTTCATTCATTGACTTCAGCGGATGTTTTGACCCCTCATAAATACATGAATAAGGGGGATAGGGAAACTCAAGCTGCTTTACTGTCAAATTTACTTGATGCAGTAATATATAAGTGCAACCAAAAACCTGAAGCCAGTGATATTGATATACAAGGTATCGCCAATCTGCTGTGGGCCTTGGTGAAGCTGGTGGACAATGGGGTGGAGCTGAAGAAGGCACCTAAGCTGATAGAGGCAGTGGCCGCGCTGTTGCCCCATGTGCAAACCAAAGCTGAATCAAAAGAAGAAAAAGACTACTTTCTTCCTCAGCATATCACCAACCTGTTGAGGGCCTTGGCGAAGCTGGTGGGCAACGGGCTGAAGCTTGAGAAAACACCGAAGCTCAAAGAGACAGTGGCCGCGCTGTTGCCCCATGTGAAAACCAAAGCCGAATCAAAAGAAGAGAAAGACCACTTCAAGCGACAGGAAGTTGTCACCCTGCTGTGGGCCTTGGCGAAACTGGTGGACAATGGGTTGAAGCTGGACAAGATGCCGAAGCTCAAAGAGGCCGTGGCCGCGCTATTGCCCCATGTGAAAACCAAAGCCAAATCAAAAGAAGAACAAGACCACTTCAAGCCACAGGAAGTCGCCAACCTGCTTTGGGCCGTGGTGAAACTGGTGGACAACGGGCTGAAACTGGAGAAAACACCGAAGCTCAAAGAAACCGTGGCCGCGCTGTTGCCTCATGTGAAGAGCAAAGCCGAATCAATAGAAGAGAAAGACTGCTTCAAGCCACAGGAAGTCGCCAACCTGCTGTGGGCCGTGGCGAAACTGGTGGAAAACGGGCTGAAACCGGAGAAAACACCGAAGCTCAAAGAGGTTGTGGCCGCGTTGTTATACCAAGTGACAACCAAAGCCAAATCAAAAGAAGAAACAGACCACTTCAAGCCACAGGAAGTCGCCAACCTGCTGTGGGCCGTGGCGAAACTGGTGGACAACGGGCTGGAGCTGGAGAAGACAGCGGATAGTAAAGAGGCGGTGACTGCGCTGTTATCTCATGTGAAAACCAAAGCCGAATCAAAAGAAAAGAAAGACCAATTCAAGCTACAGGAAGCTACCAACCTGCTGTGGGCAGTAGCGAAACTGGTGGACAACGGGCTGGAGAAGACACAGAAGTGCAAAGAGGCCGTGACTGCGCTGTTGTCCCATTTGAAAACCAAAGCCGAATCAAAAGAAGAGAAAGACCACTTCAAGCCACAGGAAGTCGCCAATCTGCTGTGGGCCTTGGCAAAACTGGTGGACAATGGGCTGGAGCCGGAGAAGACAGAGAAGCTCAAAGAAGTTGTGGCCGCGCTCTTGCCCCATGTGAAAACCAAAGCCGAATCAAAAGAAGAGAAAGACCACTTTATTCCTCAGCATATCACCAACCTGTTGTGGGCCCTGGCGACACTCGTAGACAAAGGGCTGGAGAAGACACCGGAGCTCAAAGAGGCCGTGGCCGTGCTGTTGTGCCATGTGAAAACCAAAGCCGAATCAAAAGAAGAGATAGACCACTTCAAGCCACAGGGAGTCACCAATCTGCTGTGGGCCGTGGCGAAACTGGTGGACAACGGGCTGGAGCTGAAGAAGACAGCAAAGCTCACAGAAGCCGTGGCCGCGCTATTAACCCAGGTGAAAATCAAAGCCGAATCAATAGCAGAGAAAGACCACTTTATGCCTCAGCATATTGCCAACCTGCTGTGGTCCATGGCGAAATTGGTGGACAACGGGCTGGAGCTGAAGAAGACAGCGAAGTTCAAAGAGGCCCTGGCCGCACTGCTGCCCCAGGTGAAAATCAAAGCTGAATCAAAAGAAGCGAAAGACCACTTCAAGTCACAGGGAGTCGTCAACCTGCTGTGGGCGCTGGCGAAACTGGTGGACAACGGGCTGGGGCTGGATAACAGACCGAAGCTCAATGAGGTCGTGGCCGCACTGTTGCCCCATGTGAAAACCAAAGCCGAAGCAAAAAAAGAGCAAGACCCCTTCAACACTCAAGGTAGCATCAACCTGCTGTGGGCCTTGGCAACAATGGCGGACAGCGGGTTGGTGCTGGAGAAGACAGCGAAGCTTAAAGAGGCCGTGCCCGCGCTGTTGCATCATGTGAAAACCAGAGCTGAATCAAAAGAAGAGAGAGACGACTTCAACACTCAAGGTACCATCAACCTGCTGTGGGCCCTGGCGAAACTGGGTGAGGCCATCGAGCTGAACCTGGTTCAATCTACGTTCGATTTTCTTGTCGACAGAATCAGTAAAAATCCTCAACTCACTCAGCAAGATATATCGATGTCTCTCTGGGGACTCATGGCATTCTGTGCCAGATTTTATCTGGATTCAGGCAGTAATGATAAACACTCCCTTGAAAAGCACATAGGTGAACTATTTTTCCGTCTGGGCAATACGTCTCCGGGCAATATGCAGGTTCAATCCGTCATGGCCATGGCCGCAAGCTGGCTTGGCAGAGCGTGTCCGGTGGCCCCCCATTACCAGCCAGTCATTTCAGAATGGCAATCCACTTTCCGCGATCAACTCCAATCAAGCCTTCCGTTGTTGAAGATTGAAGAAGAAAAGAGTCTGAACACATTACCTCCGGTTGACCTGCTGCTGCCAGATTACAACATGGTGATCGACGTTCAAGGACCTTTTCATTACGTGAGTGGTGATTTCACAACCAGGAATGGCTCGACGTTGCTGAAAATCGCCCTGCTGAAGAAATTGGGATTTGAGGTCATTGAAATCCCGGTGAACAAGATTGATAACCAGGATTCAATCAAAACAGTTATTGAGCAAATAAAGGCAAAGTTAGCCGTCCTGCCAAAGGCTCATGGCTCTGTGTCACTTAACAGCGGCGAGTGGGTGGCAGATGAGGCATATTTTACTGCCGATGATGGAGGGCAATTTTCAGATGACTGTTATTTTACCGCCGAAGAATATTTAGAAGATCAAATAAAAAAGCCCAAAAAAAGAAAAAGGAAGAGAAAAAAACCAGTAAAAACTGCTGCCTGCTGATGCCGCAGAGTAGTCTACTGTTTATATTTTCCATGAATTAATGAAATATAATTATGGACAGAGGTGGTGCTGGTATAAGTTGGAAACACACAACTTCAGGCCATGAATACAAACAACCAGACGTTCAGGCCAGTGCTTCAGGGAGAGGGCAATACAGGCATGGCACCGTCAGAAAGGTGAATGTGCCACCGTCCTATATCCAAAAGCGTAATGAATGTCATCCTGCTGCTGACGCCTGCTCTGCTAACCATCCATCAGGACATTTAATAAAACCTGTTCATGGTTTTAATGTTCTCATCACACCAGAAAAAATGGATTGGCTGGCGGGGATATCTGCTCGTTATGGTGACCACGATGATGGTAGAAATCATGGTCAATTTGCCTGTTCAATCAAACGGTACACATCAGAGGCAAAACGACCATTAAATCATAGTGAACAACGCCAACTGATACCATCGTTGCACTATTTTAAAGTGACACCCTGGTGGTCCTGGCGAAGTCTGACAACAACGCTGCATTCATTTACTTCCGCGGGTGTTTTTACCCCTCATAAATACATGGATGAGGGGGACAGGGAAACTCAAGCCGCTTTACTGTCAACTTTACTTGATGCATTAATCCTTAAGTGCAACCAAAAAACTGAAGCCAGTGATATTGATGTACAAGGTATCGCCAACCTACTGTGGGCCTCGGCAAAACTGGTGGACAATGGGCTGGTGCTGGAGAAGACGCCGAAGCTGAAAGAGGCCGTGGCCGCGCTATTGCCCCATGTACAAACCAAAGCCGAATCAAAAGTAGACCACTTCAATCCACAGGAAGTCACCAACCTGCTGTGGTCGGTGGCAAAATTGGTGGGTAATGGGCTGAAGCCGGAGAAGATGCCGAAGCTGAAAGAGGCCGTGACCGCGCTGTTGCCCCATGTGCAAACCAAAGCCGAATCAAAAAAAGAAAAAGACCACTTCAAGCCACAGGAAGTTGCCAATCTACTGTGGGCACTGGCTAAACTGGCGGACAATGGGCTAACGCTGGAGAAGACGCCGAAGCTGAAAGAGACTGTGACCGCGCTGTTGCCCCATGTGCAAACCAAAGCCGAATCAAAAAAAGAGAAAGACCACTTTACTCCTCAGCATATCGCCAACCTGCTATGGGCCCTGGCGAAACTGGTAGACAATGGGCTGGCGCTGGAGAATACGCCGAAGCTGAAAGAGGCCGTGACCGCGCTGTTGCCCCATTTGAAAACTAAAGCCGAATCACAAGAAGAGAAAGACCAATTCAAGCGACAGGAAGTCGCCAACCTGCTGTGGGCCTTGGCGAAACTGGTGGAAAACGGGCTGGAGCTGGAGAAGACAGCAGATATCAAAGAGGCCGTGACCGTGCTGTTGTGCCATGTGCAAACCAAAGCCGAATCAAAAGAAGGGAAAGACCACTTTACTCCTCAGCATATCGCCAACCTGCTATGGGCCCTGGCGAAACTGGTAGACAACGGGCTGGAGCTGGAGAAGACACCGAAGCTCAAAGAGGCCGTGGCCGCGCTGTTGTGCCATGTGAAAACCAACGCCGAATCAAAAGAAGAGAAAGACCACTTCAACACTCAAGGTATCGTCAACCTGGTGTGGGCCGTGGCGAAACTGGCGGACAATGGGCTGGAGCTGGAGAAGACACCGAAGCTCAAAGAGGCCCTGGCCGCACTGCTGCTCCATGTGAAAACCAAAGCCGATTCAAAAGAAGAGAAAGACCACTTTATTCCTCAGCATATCGCCAATCTGCTGTGGGCCTTGGCAAAACTGGGTGAGGCCATTGAGCTGAACCTGGTTAAATCTACGTTTGATTCTCTTGTCGACAGAATCAGTGAAAACCCTCAGCTCTCTGAGCAATGTATATGGATGTCTCTCTGGGGAGTCATGGTATTCTGTGCCAGGTTTTATCTGTACTATGGTAGCCATAATAAAAATTCCCTTGAAAAGCATATAGGTGAACTATTTTCTTGCCTGGAAAATACATCCCCGGGCAATACAGAGGTTCAAACCGTCATTGCCATGGCCGCAAGTTGGCTTGGGAGGCCGTGTCCGGTGGCCCCCAATTACCAGACAATCATTTCACAATCTCAAACCAACTTCCGCGACCAACTGCAATCAAGCTTTCCGTCTTTGAAGATTGAAGAAGAAAAGAGTCTGAATTCATTACCTCCGGTTGACCTGCGACTGCCCGATTACAACATGGTTATCGACATTCAGGGACCTTCTCATTACGTGAGTGGTGATTTCAAAACCAGGAATGGCTCGACGTTGCTGAAAGTCGCCCTGCTGCAAAAAGCAGGATATGAGGTCATTGAAATCCCGGTGAACAAGCTTGATAACCAGGATTCAATGAAAATAGTTATTGAACAAATCAAGGCAAAGTTAGCCGTCCTGCCAGAGGCTCATGGCTCTGTGCCACTTAACAGCGGCGAATGGGTGGCAGATGAGGCATATTTTACGGCCGATGATGGAGGGCAATTTTCAGATGACTGTTATTTTACCGCCGAAGAATATTTAGAAGAGCAAACCAAAAAGCCCAAAAAAAGAAAAAGAAAGAGAAAAAAGCCAGTAAAAACTGCTGCCTGCTGATGCCGTAGAATAGTCTACTTTTTATATTTTCAATGAATTAATGAAATATAATTATGGACAGAGGTGGTGCTGGTATAAGTTGGAAACACACAACTTCAGGTAATGATTATAAACGACCGGATGATCATGCCGGTGCTTCAGGGAGTGGGCAATACGGGTATGCCACAGTCAGGCAGGTGAATGTACCACGCCCCTATCTCCGGAAGCATAATGAATGTCATACTGCTTCTGACGCCTGCTCTGCTAACGATCCATCAGGACATTCAATAAAACCTGTTCATGGTTTTAATGCTCTCATCACACCAGAAAAAATGGATTGGCTGGTGAGGGTATCTGCTCGTTATGGTGATCACTATGATGGTAAAACACACAGTCAATTTGCCTGTTCAATCAAACAATACACATCAGGGGCAAAACGATTATTAAATCAAAGTGAACAATGCCAACTGATACCAGTGTTGCACAATTTTAAAGTGACACCCGGGTGGACCTGGCGAAGCCTGACAACAACGCTTCATTCGTTTACTTCAGCGGGTGTTTTGACCCCTCATAAATACATGAATAAGGAGGATAGGGAAACTCAAGCCGCTTTACTGTCAAATTTACTTGATGCAGTAATGCATAAGTGCAACCAAAAACCTGAAACCAGGGATATTGATGCACAAGGTGCCGCCAACCTGCTGTGGGCCCTGGCGAAACTGGTGAACAATGGGCTGGAGCTTGAGAAGACACCGAAGCTCAAAGAGGCCGTGGCCGCGCTGTTGCCCCGGGTGAAAACCAAAGCCGAATCAAAAGCAGAGAAAGACCATTTCAAGCCACAGGAAGTCGCGAACCTGCTGTGGGCCATGGCGAAATTGGTAGACAACGGACTGGAGCTAAAGAAGACAGCGCAGCTCAAAGAGGCCGTGGCCGCGCTGTTACTCCAGGTAAAAACCAAAGCCGAATCAACAGCAGAGAAAGACCACTTTAATGCCCAGCATATCGCCAACCTGCTGTGGGCCGTGGCGAAATTGGTGGACAATGGGCTGGGGTTGGAGCAGACACCGAAGCTCAAAGAGGCCCTGGCTGCGCTGCTGCCTCAGGTGAAAACCAAAGCCGAAGCAAAAGAAGAGAAAGACCGCTTCAAGACACAGGAAGTCGCCAATCTATATTGGTCCATGGCAAAACTGGTGGACAATGGGCTGGAGCTGGAGAAGACACCGAAGCTCAAAGAGGCTGTGGCCGCATTGTTGCCCCATTTGAAAGCCAAAGCCCAGGCAAAAGAAGAGAAGGAACACTTTATTCCTCAGCATATCTCCAACCTGCTGTGGGCCCTGGCGAAGCTGATAGACAACGGGCTGGAACTGGAGAAGACACCAAAGCTCAAAGAGGCCGTGGCCGCACTGCTGCCCAAGGTGAAAAACAAAGCTGAATCAAAAGAAGAGAAAGACCATTTTATCCCTCAGCATATCGTCAATTTGCTGTGGGCCGTGGCGAAACTGGTGGACAACGGGCTGGAGCTGAAGAACACAGCGAAACTCAGAGAGGCCGTGGCCGCGCTATTACCCCAGGTGAAAATCAAAGCCGAATCAAAAGAAGAGAAAGACCACTTTATGCCTCAACACATCTCCAACCTGCTGTGGGCCATGGCGAAATTGGTGGACAACGGACTGGAGCTGACGAAGACAGCGACGCTCAAAGCGGCCCTGGTTGCACTGCTGCCTCAGGTGAAAATCAAAGCCGAATCAAAAGAAGAGAAAGACCACTTCAAGTCACAGGCAGTCGCCAACCTGCTGTGGGCGCTGGCGAAACTGGTGGACAACGGGCTGGGGAACACACCGAAGCTCAATGAGGTCGTGGCCGCACTGTTGCCCCAGGTAAAAACCAAAGCTGAATCAAAAAAAGAGAAAGACCACTTCAACACTCAAGGTAGCATCAACCTGCTGTGGGCCTTGGCAACACTGTTGGACGACGGGCTGGTGCTGGAGAAGACAGCGAAGCTTAAAGAGGTGGTGTCTGTGCTGTTGTATCATGTGAAAACCAAAGCGGAATCAAAAGAAGATAGAGACGACTTCAACACTCAAGGTACCATCAACCTGCTGTGGGCCATGGCGAAACTGGGTGAGGCCATTGAGCTGAACCTGGTTCAATCTACGTTCGATTTTCTTGTCGACAGAATCAGTAAAATCCGTCAACTCTCTCAGCAAAATTTATCGATGTCGCTCTGGGGAGCCATGGTATTTTGTGCCAGATTTTATCTGGACTCAGATAGCAATAAAAGCTCGCTTGAAAAGCACATAGGTGAACTACTGTCCTGCCTGGGTAATACACCCCCGGGCAATAAACAGGTTCAATCCGTCATTGCCATGGCCGCAAGCTGGCTTGGCAGAGCGTGCCCGGTGGTCCCCCATTACCAGATAGTCATTTCAGAATTGCAATCCACTTTCCGCGACCAACTCCAATCAAGCCTTCCGTTGTTGAAGATTGAAGAAGAAAAGAGTCTGAACTCATTACCTCCGGTTGACCTGCTGCTGCCAGATTACAAAGTGGTTATCGATGTTCAGGGACCCTTTCATTACGTGAGTGGTGATTTCAAAACCAGGAATGGCTCGACGTTGCTGAAAATCGCCCTGCTGCAAAAAGCAGGATATGAGGTTATTGAAATCCCGGTGAACAAGCTTGATAACCAGGATTCAATGAAAATAGTTATTGAGCAAATAAAGGCAAAGTTAGCTGTCCTGCCAGAGGTTAATGGCTCTGCTTCGCTTAACAGCGGCGAGTGGGCGGCAGACGAGGCATATTTTACTGCCGATGATGGAGGGCAATGTTCAGATGACTGCTATTTTACCGCTGAAGAATATTTAGAAGAGCAAATAAAAAAGCCCAAAAAAAGAAAAAGGAAGAGAAAAAAGCCAGTAAAAACTGCTGCCTGCTGATGCCGTAGAATAGTCTACTTTTTATATTTTCCATGAATTAATGAAATATAATTATGGACAGTGGTGGTTCTGGTATAAGTTGGAAATACACAACTTCAGGTAATGATTACAAAAAACCAGACGCTCAGGCCACTGCTTCAGGGAGTGGGCGATACAGGCATGGCACAGTCAGAAAGGTGAATGTGCCACCGTCCTATATCCAGAAGCGTAATGAATGTCATCCTGCTTTTGACGCCTGCTCTGCTAACCATCCCCCAGGACATTCAGTAAAACCTGTTCATGGTTTTAATGCTCTCATCACACCAGAAAAAATGGATTGGCTGGCGGGGGTATCTGCTCGTTATGGTGATCGCTATGATGGTAGAGATCACGGTCAATTTGCCTGTTCAATCAAACGGTACACATCCGGGGGAAAACGACCATTAAATCATAGTGAACAACGTCAACTGATACCATTGTTGCACGATTTTAAAGTGACACCCCGGTGGTCCTGGCGAAGCCTGACAGCAACGCTTCATTCATTGACTTCAGCGGATGTTTTGACTCCTCATAAATACCTCGATGAGGGTGGTAAGGAAACTCAAGCAGCTTTACTGTCAACTTTACTTGATGCAGTAATATTTAAGTGCAACCAAAAACCTGAAGCCAGGGATATTGATGCACAAGGTATCAGCAACCTGCTGTGGGCCTTGGCAAAAATGGTGGACAATGGGCTGGAGCTTGAGAAGACACCGAAGCTGAAAGAGGCCGTGGCCGCGCTGTTGCCCCATGCGAAAACCAAAGCTGAGTCAAAAGAAGAGAAAAATCACTGTATTCCTCAACAAATTGCTAATCAGCTGTGGGCCTTGGCGAAACTGGTGGATAACGGGCTGGAGCTGGTGAAAACACCGAAGCTGAAAGAGGTCGTGGCCGCACTGTTGCCCCAGGTGAAAACCAAAGCTGAATCTAAAAAAGAGAAAGATCACTTCAAGCCACAGGAAGTCGCCAATCTATTGTGGGCGGTGACGAAACTGGTGGACAATGGTCTGAAGCTGGAGAAAACGCCGAAGCTTAAAGAGGCTGTGGCCGCGCTGTTGCCCCATGTGAAAACCAAAGCCGAATCAAAAGAAGAGAAAGACCACTTCAACACCCAGGCTACAGCGAACCTGCTGTGGGCCTTGGCGAAGCTGGTGGATAACGGGTTGGAGCTGAAGAAGACAGCGCAGTTCAAAGAGGCCTTGGCCGCGCTGTTGTCCCGTGTGAAAAACAAAGCCGAATCAAAAGAAGACAAAGGTCTCCTTATTTCTCAGCATATTGTCAACCTGCTGTGGGCCTTGGCGAAACTGGTGGACAATGGGCTGAAACTGGAGAAGACACCGAAGCTCAAAGAGGCCGTGGCTGCGCTGTTGCCCCATGTGAAAACCAAAGCTGAATCAAAAGAAGAGAAAGACGACTTCCAGCCACAGGGCGTCGCCAACCTGCTGTGGGCGGTAGCGAAACTGGTGGACAACGGGCTGGCGCTTGCGAAGACACCGAAGATCAAAGAGGTTGTGGCCGAGCTGTTGCCCCATGTGAAAAACAAAGCCGAAGCAAAGGAAGAGAAAGACCAACTTATTCCTCAGCATATCACCAACCTGCTGTGGGCTGTAGCGAAACTGGGTGAGGCCATCGAGCTGAACCACGTTAAATCTACGTTCGATTTTCTTGTCGACAGAATCCGTAAAAACCCTCAACTCTCTCAGCAAGATATATCGATGTCTCTCTGGGGTGTCATGGCAGTCTGTGCCAGATTTTATCTGGATTCAGGCAGTAACAATAAACACTCCCTTGAAAAGCACATAGGTGAACTATCTTCTCGCCTGGAAAATACATTTCCGGACAATACTGAGGATCAATGCATCATTGCCCTGGCTGCAAGTTGGCTTGGGAGAGCGTGTCCGGTCGTCCCTTATTACACGACAATCACTTCACAATCTCAATCCTCCTTCCGCGATCACCTCCAATCGAGCTTTCCGTCTTTGAAGATTGCAGAAGAAAAGAGACTGAACTCACTACCTCCGGTCGATCTGCTACTGCCAGATTACAACATGGTGATCGATATTCAGGGACCTTTTCATTATGTGAGTGGTGATTTCAAAACCAGGAATGGCTCGACGTTGCTGAAAATCGGCCTGTTGCAAAAATTAGGATTTGAGGTCATTGAAATACCGGTGAACAAGCTTCGGAAACAGGATTCAATGAAAATAGTTATTGAGCAAATAAAGGCAAGGTTAGCCGTCTCACCAGAGGCCTATGGTTCTGTGTCAATTAATAGCGACGAGTGGGTGGCAGATGAGGCATATTTTACTGCCGATGATGGAGGGCAATTTTCAGATGACTGTTATTTTACTGCCGAAGAATACTCAGAAGAGCAAACAGGTAAACCAAAAAGAAAAAGGAAACGAAAAAAGTTGGTAAAAACTCATTTACACAAGCACTAATTAAACTTATAGACATTTCAGCAAGATGAACTATAAACAAGACAGCAGTCTACTTTTTATATTTTTCATGAATTATTGAAATATAAATATGGATAGGAGCGGTGCAGGTATAAGCTGGAAATACACAACTTCAGGTAATGATTATAAACAACCGGATGATCATGCCGGTGCTTCAGGGAGTGGGCAATACAGGTATGGCACAGTCAGGCAGGTGAATGTGCCACTACGCTATACCCAAAAGCGTAATGAATTTTATCCTGCTTCTGATGCCTGCTCTGCTAACCATCCACCAGGCCATTCAATAAAACCTGTTCATGGTTTTAATGCCCTCATCACACCAGAAAACAAGGATTGGCTGGCAGGGGGATCAGCTCGTTATGGTGATCGCTATGATGGTAGAAATCATGGCCAATTTGCCTGTTTAATCAAACAGTACACATCAGGGTCAAAACGACCATTAAATCATAGTGAACAACGTCAACTGATACCATTGTTACACGATTTTAAAGTGACGCCGGGGTGGTCTTGGCGAAGTCTGACAACAACGCTTCATTCATTGACTTATGCGGGTGTTTTTACCCCTCATAAATTCATGAATGAAGGGGATAGGGAAATTCAAGCCGCTTTACTGTCAGCGTTACTTGATGCATTAATCCTTAAGTGCAACCAAAAAACTGTAGCCAGTGATATAGATATACAAGGCATCGCCAACCTGCTGTGGGCCTTGGCGAAACTGGCGGACAATGGGCTGGAGCTGAAGAAGACTCCGAAGCTGAAAGAGGCCGTGACCGCGCTGTTGCCCCTTGTGCAATCCAAAGCTGAATCAAAAGTAGACCACTTCACGCCACAGGAAGTCGCCAACCTGCTATGGGCCATGGCGAAACTGGTGGGCAATGGGCTGAAACTGGAAAATACGCCGAAGCTCAAAGAGGCCGTGGCCGCGCTATTGCCCCGGGCGAAAACCAAAGCCGATTCAAAAAAAGACCAATTCAAGCCACAGGAATTCTCCAATCTACTGTGGGCCGTGGCGAAACTGGTGGACAATGGGCTGAAGCTGGAGAAGACGCCGAAGCTCAAAAATGTCGTGGCAGCGTTGTTGCCCCAGGTGAAAAACAAAGCAGAATCAAAAGAAGAGAAAGACCACTTGAACGCTCAAACCATCGCAAATCTGCTGTGGGCCTTGGCGAAACTGGTGGATAACGGGTTGGCGCTGGAGAAGACAGCGCAGCTCAAAGAGGCGGTGGTTGCGCTGTTGCCTCATGTGAAAACCAAGGCCGAATCAAAACAAGAGAAAGACCACTTTATCCCTCAGCATATCGCCAACCTGGTGTGGGCCGTGGCAAAACTGGTGGACAATGGTCTGGCGTTGGAGAAGACAACGAAGCTCAAAGAGGCCGTGGCCGCGCTATTACATCATGTGAAATCCAAAGCCGAAGCAAAAGAAGAGAAAGACCACTTTATCCCTCAGCATATCTCCAACCTGCTGTGGGGCATGGCTAAGCTGGTGGATAACGGGCTGAAGCTGGAGAAGACAGTGAAGCTCAAAGAGGCCGTGGCCGCGTTATTACCCCATGTGAAAAGCAAAGCCGAATCAAAAGCAGAGAAAGATCACTTTGTGCCTCAGCATATCGCTAACTTGCTGTGGGTCATGGCGAAACTGGTCGAGAACGGGCTGGAGCTGGAGAATACTCCGAGGCTGAAAGAGGCCTTGGTCGCGCTGTTGCACCATGTGAAAATCAACGCGGAATCAAAAGAAGAGAAAGACCACTTCAAGCCACAGGGAGTCTCCAACTTACTGTGGTCCTTTGCGAAACTGGTAGACAATGGGCTGGAGCTGGAGGAGACTCCGCAGCTGAAAGAGGCCGTGGTCGCGTTGTTGCCCCATGTGAAAACCAAAGCCGAATCAAAAGAAGAGAAAGGCCACTTCACCACTCAAGGTGCCATCAACCTGCTTTGGGCCCTGGCAACACTGTTGGACAATGGGCTGGTGCTGGGTCAGACAGCGAAGCTTGAAGAGGCCGTGCCTGCGCTGCTGTATCATGTGAAAATCAAAGTTGAATCAAAAGAAGAGAGAGACGACTTCAACACTCAAGGTACAGTCAACCTGCTGTGGGCCCTGGCGAAACTGGGTGAGGCCATTGAGTTGAATCTGGTTCAATCTACGTTCGATTTCCTTGTTGACAGAATCAGTAAAAACCCTCAACTCTCTCAGCAAAATATATCAATGTCGCTCTGGGGAGTCATGGTATTCAGTGCCAGATTTTATCTGGACTCAGGTAACAATGATAAAAACCCGCTTGAAAAGCACATAGGTGAACTTTTTTCTCGCCTTGAAAATACCTGTCCGGACAGTACCGAGGTTAAAACCGTCATGGCCATGGCCGCAAGTTGGCTTGGAAAAGCCTGTCCGGTGCTCCCCGATTACCAGATATCCATTTCAGAATTACAATCCACTTTCCGCGACCAACTCCAGTCAAGCCTTCCGTTGTTGAAGATAGAAGAAGAAAAGAGTCTGAACTCATTACCTCCGGTTGACCTGCGACTGCCAGATTACAACATGGTGATCGACGTTCAGGGACCTTTTCATTACGTGAGTGGTGATTTCAAAACCAGGAATGGCTCGACGTTGCTGAAAATCACCCTGCTGCAGAAATTGGGATTTGAGGTTGTTGAAATCCCGGTGAACAAGCTTAATAACCTGGATTCAATGAAAATAGTTATTGAGCAAATCAAGACAAAGTTAGCTGTCCTGCCAGAGGCCCATGACTCTGTGTCACCAGACAGGGAAGAGGAGGCGGCAGATGAAGTATATTTTACTGCCAATGAAGACGGACAATGTTCAGATGACTGTTATTTTACTGCCGAAGAGTGTTTAGAAGAGAAAACAGGTAAACCAAAAAGAAAAAGGAAGAGAAAAAAGTCGGTAAAAACCCATTTACTTAAGCAGCAATTACACAGGAGTTGATAGACATTCAAGCAAGATGGGCTATAAACAGGCCAGTAAGTAGTTAACCAAATGAAATCATATATTTCTGACTAAGTGGGCAGTCACTCTGCGGCGTTGCAACTCCGGTCACATAGCTACGGCTATGCTCCCTACGTTGCGCCTTGCATAGTAACTGTCCACTTAGCCAGAAATATACGATTCCATTTGGCCAACTACTTAGTCTTCTTTTTATATTTTCCATGAATTAATGGAATATAAATATGGATAGAGGCGGTGCTGGTATAAGTTGGAAATACACGACATCAGGTAATGATTATAAACAACCGGGCAGTCATGCTGATTCTTCAGGGAGTAGGCGATATCGACATCGCACAGCCAGGCAGGCGAATGCTCCACTCCCCTATATCCCGGGGCGTAATGAATTTTATCGTGCTTCTGGCACCTGCTCTGCTGACTATCCGCCAAGACATTCAGTAAAACCTGTTGATGATTTTAAAACTCTCATCACTCAAGAAAAAATGGATTGGCTGGTGGGGATATCTACTCATTATGGTGATTACTATGATGGTAAAAAACACAGTCAATTTGCCACTTTAATTAAACAATACGCATCAGCGTCACAACGATCTTTAAATCACAGTGAACAACGCCGACTGATACCCTTGTTGCACGATTTTAAAACGACACCCGGGTGGACTTGGCGAAGCCTGGCGACAACGTTTCATTCATTTACTTCAGCGGGTGTTTTTACCCCTCATGAATACATGGATGAGTGGGTTAAGGAAGCTCAAGCTGCTTTACTGTCAACTTTACTTGATCCAGTAATACTTAAGTGCAACCAAAAACCTGACGCCAGGGATATTAATGCACAGGGTACCGTCAACCTGCTGTGGGCCCTGGCAAAACTGGTGGACAATGGGCTGGCGCTGGAGAAGACAGCGAAGCTGAAAGAGGCCGTGGTTGCGCTGTTGCCCCATGTGAAAACCAAAGCCGAAGCAAAAGAAGAGAAAGACTGCTTCAACACTCAAGGTACCACTAACCTGCTGTGGGCCCTGGCGAAACTGGTGGACAATGGGCTGGCGCTGGAGAAGACACCGAAGCTGAAAGAGGCCGTGGCTGCGCTGTTACCCCAGGTGAAAACCAAAGCCGAATCAAAAGCAGAGAAAGACCGCGTCAACAATCAAGATACCGCTAATCTGCTGTGGGCCCTGGCGAAACTGGTGGACAACGGGCTGAAGCTGGAGAAGACGCCGAAGCTCAAAGAGGCCGTGGCTGCGCTGTTGCCCCATGTGAAAACCAAAGCTGAATCAAAACAAGAGAAAGACCACTTTATTCTTCAGCAGATCGCCAACCTGCTGTGGGCCCTGGCGAAACTGGTGGACAACGGTCTGGCAGTGGAGAAGACAACGAATCTCAAAGAGGCCGTGGCTGCACTAGTACACCTTGTGAAAACCAAAGCCGAATCCAAAAAAGAGAAAGACCACTTCAATCTACAGGAAGTCACCAATCTACTGTGGGCCGTGGCAAAACTGGTGGACAACGGACTGGAGCTGGAGAATACAGCAAAGCTCAAAGAGGCCGTGTGTGCGCTGTTACCCTATGTGAAAACCAAAGCCGAATCAAAAGAAGAGAAAGACCACTTCAGGCCACAGGCAGTCGCCAACCTGCTGTGGGCCGTGGCGAAACTGGTGGACAACGGTCTGGAGCTGGAAACGAAGCTCAAAGAGGTTGTGGTCGCACTGTTGCTCCAGGTGAAAATCAAAGCAGAATCAAAGAAAGACCACTTTATTTCTCAGCATATCGCCAACCTGCTGTGGGCCTTGGCAAAACTGGTGGACAATGGGCTGGAGAAGACAGCGAAGCTCAAAGAGGCCGTGAACGCGTTGTTGCCCCATGTGGCAACCAGGGCCGAATCAATAGAAGAGAAAGACCACTTCAAAACTCAAAGTATTGCCAACTTACTGTGGGCCGTGGCGAAACTGGTGGATAACGGCCTGACGCTGGGGAAGACAGTCAAGCTTAAAGAGACCGTGGCCGCGCTGTTGCCCCGTGTGATAACCAAAGCCGAATCAAAAGAAGAAAAAGACCACTTCAACCCACAGGCAGTGGCCAACCTGCTCTGGGCCATGGCGAAACTGGTGGATAACGGGCTCAAGCTGGAGAAGACAGCGAAACTCAAAGAGGCCGTGGCTGCGCTGTTGCCCCAGGTGAAAACCAAAGCCGAATCAAAAGAAGAGAAAGACCGCTTCAAGTCTCAAGGTACCGTCAACCTGCTGTGGGCCGTGGTGATACTGGTGGACAACGGGCTGGAGCTGGAGAAGACCCCGAAGCTCAAAGAGGCCCTGGCCGCGCTGTTGTACCATGTGAAAACCAAAGCCGAATCAAAAGAAGAGAAAGACCACTTCAACACTCAAGGTACCGCCATCCTGCTATGGGCCCTGGCGAAACTGGGTGAGGCCATTGAGCTGAACCTGGTTAAATCTACGTTCAATTTTCTTGTTGATAGAATCAGTAAAACACCGCAGCTCTCTCAGCAAAGTATATTGATGTCTCTCTGGGGAGTCATGGTATTCTGTGCCAGGTTTTATCTGGAATCAGGCAGTAATGATAAACACTCCCTTGAAAAGCACATAGGCGAACTATTTTCTCGCCTGGAAATTACATCCCCGGGTAATGAGGATCAATCCATCACTGCCATGGCAGCAAGTTGGCTTGGGAGAGCGTGTCCGGTGGTTCCCGATTACCAGACACTCATTTCACAATCTCAGTACACCTTACGCGATCAACTCCAATCAAGCCTTCCTTCGTTGAAGATTGAAGAAGAGAAGAGTCTGAACTCATTACCTCCGGTTGACCTGCTACTGCCAGAGTACAACATGGTTATCGACGTTCAGGGACCTTCCCATTACGTGGGTGGTGATTTCAAAACCAGGAATGGGCCGACTTTGCTGAAAATCGCCCTGCTGCAAAAATCAGGATTTGAGGTCATTGAAATCCCGGTGACCAGGCTTGTGAATCAGGATTCAATAAAAATAGTTATTGAGCAAATAAAGACAAAGTTAGCCGTCCCGCCAGAGGCTTATGGCTCTTTGTTACAGAACATCGGCGAGGGGGCAGAAGATGAGGCATACGTTACTGCCGAAGAAGGAGGGGAATTTTCCGATGACTGTTATTTTACTGCCGAAGAATATGTAGAAGAGCCAACAAAAAAAACAAAAAAGAGAAACAGGAGGAGAAAAAAGTCAGTGAAAACGGCTGACTGATGATGCCATAGAGTAGTCTACTTTTTATATTTCCCATGAATTAATGAAATATAATTATGGACAGAGGCGGTGCTGGTGTCAGTTGGCAATGCGCAACATCAGGTAATGATTATAAACAACCGGATGATCATACCGATTCTGCAAAAAGTGGGCGATACAGACATGGCACAGTCAGGCTGGTGATTGCGCCACTGCCCTATATCCAGA
This sequence comes from Endozoicomonas acroporae, assembly GCF_002864045.1. Classification (GTDB taxonomy): domain Bacteria; phylum Pseudomonadota; class Gammaproteobacteria; order Pseudomonadales; family Endozoicomonadaceae; genus Endozoicomonas; species Endozoicomonas acroporae. The sequence continues at coordinate 10,382 of NZ_PJPV01000108.1, read as the reverse complement.
GGTGTAATGAACGTCATCCTGCTTCTGATGCCTGCTCTGCTAACCGTCCACCAGGACACTCAATAAAACCTGATCATGGTTTTAATGCTCTCATCACAAAAGAAAAAATGGATTGGCTGGAGGGGGCATCTACTCATTATGGTGATCGCTATGATGGTAAAAAACACAGTCAATTTGCCACTTTAATTAAACAATACACATCAGCGTCACAACGACCTTTAAATCACAGTGAACAACGTCAACTGATACCCTTGTTGCACAATTTTAAAGCGACACCCGGGTGGACTTGGCGAAGCCTGACGACAACGTTTCATTCATTTACTTCAGCGGGTGTTTTTATCCCTCATAAATACATGGATGAGTGGGTTAAGGAGGCTCAAGCTGCTTTACTGTCAACTTTACTTGATCCAGTAATACTTAAGTGCAACCAAAAACCTGAAGCCAGGGGTATTGATGCAATGGGTACCGTCAACCTACTGTGGGCCCTGGCAAAACTGGCGGACAATGGGCTGGCGCTGGAGAAGACAGCGAAGTTGAAAGAGGCCGTGGTTGCGGTGTTGCCCCAGGTGAAAACCAAAGCCGAATCAAAAGAAGAGAAAAACCGTTTCAACACTCAAGGTACCGCTAACCTGCTGTGGGCCCTGGCGAAACTGGTGGACAATGGTCTGGCGCTGGAGAAGACACCGAAGCTGAAAGAGGCTGTGGCTGCGCTGTTACCCCAAGTGAAAACCATAGCCGAATCAAAAGAAGAGAAAGACCGCGTCAACACTTTAGATACCACTATCCTGCTGTGGGCCTTGGCGAAACTGGTGGACAACGGGCTAAAGCTGGAGAAGACGCAGAAGCTCAAAGAGGCCGTGGTTGCGCTGTTGCACCATGTGAAAACCAAAGCCGAAGCAAAAAAAGAGAAAGACCACTTCAAGCTAAAGGAAGTCGCCAGTCTACTGTGGGCCGTGGCAAAACTGGTGGACAACGGACTGGAGCTGGAGAAGACAGCGAAGCTCAAAGAGGCCGTGTGTGCGCTGTTGCCCTGTGTGAAAACCAAAGCCGAATCAAAAGAAGAGAAAGACCACTTCAAGCCACAGGCAGTCGCCAACCTGCTGTGGGCAATGGCGAAACTGGTGGACAACGGGCTCGAGCTGGAGAAGACAGCGAAGCTCAAAGAGGCCGTGGCCGCGCTGTTGCCCCAGGTGAAAACCAAAGCAGAAGCAAAAAAAGACCACTTTATTCCTCAACATATCGTCAACCTGCTGTGGGCCGTGGCAAAACTGGTGGACAATGGGCTGGAGAAGACAGCGAAGCTCAAAGAGACCGTGAGTGCGTTATTGCCCCATGTGGCAATCAAGGCCGAATCAAAAGAAGAGAAAGACCACTTCAAAACTCAAGGTATTGCCAGCTTGCTGTGGGCCGTGGCGAAACTGGTGGATAACGGCCTGTCGCTGGAGAAGACAGTGAAGCTCAAAGAGACCGTGGCCGCGCTGTTGCCCCATGTGAAAATCAAAGCCGAATCAAAAGAAGAGAAAGACCACTTCAAACCACAGGCAGTGGCCAACCTGCTGTGGGCAATGGCGAAACTGGTGGACAACGGGCTCGAGCTGGAGAAGACACCGAAGCTCAAAGAGGCCGTGGCCGCGCTGTTGTACCATGTGAAAACCACAGCTGAATCAAAAGAAGAGAAAGACCGCTTCAAGTCTCAAGGTACCATCAACCTGCTGTGGGCCGTGGTGATACTGGTGGACAACGGGCTGGAGCTGGAGAAGACACCGAAGCTCAAAGAAGCTCTGGCCGCGCTGTTGTACCATGTGAAAACCAAAGCCGAATCAAAAGAAGAGAAAGACCACTTCAACACTCAAGGTATCGCCAACCTGCTGTGGGCCCTGGCGAAACTGGGTGAGGCCATTGAACTGAACCTGGTGAAATCTACGTTCGATTTTCTTGTTGACAGAATCAGTAAAACACCTCAGCTCTCTCAGCAAAGTATATTGATGTCTCTCTGGGGAGTCATGGTATTCTGTGCCAGGTTGTATCTGGAATCAGGCAATAATGATAAACACTCCCTTGAAAAGCACATAGGCGAACTATTTTCTCGCCTGGAAAGTACATCCCCGGGCAGTATAGAGGATCAATCCATCATTGCCATGGCTGCAAGTTGGCTTGGGAGAGCGTGTCCGGTGGTTCCCGATTACCAGACATTCATTTCACAATCTCAATCCACCCTCCGCGATCAACTCCAATCAAGCCTTCCTTCGTTGAAGATTGATGAAGAAAAGAGTCTGAACTCATTACCTCCGGTTGACCTGCTACTGCCAGAGTACAACATGGTGATCGACGTTCAGGGACCTTCCCATTACGTAGGTGGTGATTTCAAAACCAGGAATGGGCCGACGTTGCTGAAAATCGCCCTGCTGCAAAAATCAGGATTTGAGGTCATTGAAATCCCGGTGACCAGGCTTGTGAACCAGGATTCAATAAAAATAGTTATTGAGCAAATAAAGACAAAGTTAGCCGTCCCGCCAGAGGCTTATGGCTCTTTGTTACAGAACAGCGGCGAGGGGTCAGTAGATGAAGCATACGTTACTGCCGATGAAGGAGGGGAATTTTCTGATGACTGTTATTTTACCGCCGAAGAATATGTAGAAGAGCCAACAGAAAAAACAAAAAAGAGGAACAGGAGGAGAAAAAAGTCAGTGAAAACGGCTGACTGACGATGCCATCGAGTAGTCTACTTTTTATATTTCCCATGAATTAATGAAATATAATTATGGACAGAGGCGGTGCTGGTGTCAGTTGGCAATGCGCAACATCCGGTAATGATTATAAACAACCGGATGATCGTACCGATTCTGCAAAAAGTGGGCGATACGGGCATGGCACAGTCAGACAGTTGGATGCGCCGCTCGCCTATATCCGGGAGAGTAATGAATTTTATGCTGCTTCTGACGCCTGCTCTGCTGACCATCCACCAAGACATTCAATAAAACCTGTTCATGGTTTCAAAGCTCTCATCACACCAGAAAAAATCGATTACATGATGAAGATATCTACTCATTATGGTGATCACTATGATGGTAATAAACACTGTCAATTTGCCCTTGCAATCAAACACTACACTTTATCGTCAAAACGCCCCTTGCATCATAGTGAACAACGCCAACTGATACCGTTGTTGCACGATTTTAAAGCGACACCCGGGTGGACCTGGCTAAACCTGGCGACAACGTTTCATTCATTTACTTCAGCGGGTGTTTTTACCCCTCATAAATACATGGATGAGTGGGTTAAGGAAATCCAGGCTGCTCTACTGTCCACTTTACTTGATCCTGTAATACATAAGTGCAACCAAAAACCTGACGCCAGGGGTATTAATTCACAGGGTACCGTCAACCTGCTGTGGGCCGTAGCAAAACTGGTGAACAATGGGCTGGCACTGGAGAAGACAGCGAAGCTGAAAGAGGCCGTGGTTGCGCTGTTGCCCCTGGTGAAAACCAAAGCCGAATTAAAAGAAGAGAAAGACTGCTTCAACACGCAAGGTACCGCTAACCTGCTGTGGGCCCTGGCGAAACTGGTGGACAATGGTCTGGCGCTGGAGAAGACACCGAAGCTGAAAGAGGCCGTGGCTGCGCTGTTACTCCAGGTGAAAACCAAAGCCGAATCAAAAGAGGAGAAAGAGCACTATAACACTCAAGGTACCGCTAATCTGCTGTGGGCCCTGGCGAAACTGGTGGACAACGGGCTGAAGCTGGAGAAGACGCCGAAGCTCAAAGAGGCCGTGGCCGCGCTGTTGCCCCATGTGAAAACCAAAGCCGAATCCAAAAAAGAGAAAGACCACTACAAGCCACAGGAAGTCGCCAATCTCCTGTGGGCCATGGCAAAACTGGTGGACAACGGACTGGAGCTGGAGAAGACAACGAAGCTCAAAGAGGCCGTGTGTGCGCTGTTGCCCTATGTGAAAACCAAAGCCGAATCAAAAGAAGAGAAGGACCACTTCACGCCACAGGCAGTCACCAACCTGCTGTGGGCAATAGCGAAACTGGAGGAAAACGGGCTTGAGCTGGAGAAGAGAAAGAAGCTCAAAGAGGCTGTGGCCGCGCTGTTGCGCCAGGTGAAAACCAAAGCAGAAGCAAAGAAAGACCACTTTATTCCTCAGCATATCGCCAACCTGCTGTGGGCCATGGCGAAACTGGTGGACAATGGGCTGGCGCTGGAGAAGACAGCGAAGCTCAAAGAGGCTGTGAGCGCGCTGTTGCCCCATGTGGCAACCAAAGCCGAAGCAAAAGAAGAGAAAGACCGCTTTAAAACTCAAGGTATTGCCAACTTGCTGTGGGCCTTGGCGAAACTGGTGGATAACGGGTTGGAGCTGGAGAAAACACCGAAGCTCAAAGAGGCCGTGGCCGCGCTATTACCACATGTGAAAATCAAAGCCGAATCAAAAGAAGAGAAAGAGCACTTTATTACTCAGCATATCGCCAACCTGCTGTGGGCCCTGGTGAAACTGGTGGAAAACGGGCTGGAGAAAACACCGAAGCCCAAAGAGGCCGTGGATGCGCTATTGCCCCATGTGAAAACCAAAGCCGAATCAAAAGAAGAGAAAGATCACTTCAAGCCACAGGCAGTCGCCAACCTGCTGTGGGCGCTGGCGAAACTGGTGGACAACGGGCTGGGGCTGGAGAAAACACCGAAGCTCAAAGAGGCCGTGGCCGCGCTGTTGCCCCATGTGAAAACCAAAGCCGAATCAAAAGAAGAGAAAGACCGCTTCAAGTCTCAAGGTATCATCAGCCTGCTGTGGGCCGTGGTGATACTGGTGGACAACGGGCTGGAGCTGGGGAAGACACCGAAGCTCAAAGAGGCCCTGGCCGCGCTGTTGCCCCATGTGAAAACCAAAGCCGAATCAAAAGAAGAGAAAGACCACTTCAGCACTCAAGGTACCGCCAACTTGCTATGGGCCCTGGCGAAACTGGGTGAGGCCATTGAGCTGAACCTGATTAAATCTACGTTAGCTTCTCTTGTCGACAGAATCGGTGAAAACCCTCAATTCTCTCAACAAGATATATTGATGTCTCTCTGGGGAGTCATGGTATTTTGCGCCAGGTTTTATCTGGAATCAGGAAGTAATGATAAACACTCCCTTGAAAAGCACATAGGCGAACTATTTTCTCGCCTGGAAAATACATCTCCGGGCAGTATAGAGGAGCAATCCATCATTGCCATGGCTGCATGTTGGCTTGGGAGAGCGTGTCCGGTCATCCCTTATTACACGACAAGCACTTCACAATCTCAATCCACCTTCCGCGATCACCTGCAATCGAGCTTTCCGTCTTTGAAGATTGAAGAAGAAAAGAGTCTGAACTCATTACCTCCGGTCGATCTGCTACTGCCTGATTACAACATGGTGATCGATATTCAGGGACCTTGCCATTACGTGGGTGGTGATTTCAAAACCAGGAATGGTTCGACTTTGTTGAAAATCGCTCTGCTGAAAAAATCAGGATTTGAGGTCATTGAAATCCCGGTGCCCAGGCTTGGGAACCAGGATTCAATGAAAAGAGTTATTGAGCAAATAAAGACAAAGTTAGCCATCCCGCCAGAGGCTCGTGGCACTGTTTCACTTAACAGCGGCGAGGAGGCGGCAGATGAGGCATACGTTACCGCCGATGAAGGAGGGCAATTTTCAGATGACTGTTATTTTACTGCCGAAGAATATGTAGAAGAGCAAACAAAAAAACCAAAAAAGAGAAAAAGGAAGAGAAAAAAGCCAGTAAAAAATACTGCCTGATGATGCCACAGAGTAGTCTACTTTTTATATTTCCCATGAATTAATGAAATATAATGATGGACAGAGGCGGAGCTGGTATCAGTTGGCGATGCGCAACATCAGGTAATGACTATAAAAAACCGGATGATCGTACCGATTCTGCAAAAAGTGGGCGATACAGACATGGCACAGTCAGACTGGTGATTGCGCCACTACCCTATATCCAGAGGTGTAATGAGCGTCATCCTGCTTCTGATGCCTGCTCTGCTAACTGTCCACCAGGACACTCAATAAAACCTGATCATGATTTTAATACTCTCATCACACAAGAAAAAATGGACTGGCTGGTGGGGGTATCTGCTCGTTACAGTGATCGCTATGATGGTAAAAAACACAGTCAATTTGCCACTTTAATTAAACAATACACATCAGCGTCACAACGACCTTTAAATCACAGTGAACAACGCCGACTGATACCCTTGTTGCACAATTTTAAAGCGACACCCGGGTGGACTTGGCGAAGCCTGATGACAACGGTTCATTCATTGACGTCAGCGGGTGTTTTTACCCCTAATAAATATATGAATGAGAAAAGTCAGGAAGCTCAGGCAGCGTTATTGTCAACGTTACTTGATGGAGTAATAGTTAAGTGCAAGCAAAAACCTAAAGCCAGGGATATTGATGCTCAAGGTACCGCCAACCTGCTGTGGGCCCTGGCAAAAATAGTTGGTAACGGGCTGGAGCTGGAGAAAACACCGAAGCTCAAAAAGACCGTGGCTGCGCTGTTGCCCCTGGTGAAAATCAAAGCCGAATCAAAAGAGGGGAAAGATCACTTTATTCCTCAGCATATCGCCAACCAGCTGTGGGCAGTGGCAAAATTGGTAGATAACGGGCTGGAGCTGGAGAAGACACCGAAGCTCAAAGAAGTTGTGGCCGCGCTGTTGCTCCATGTGAAAACGAAAGCCGAATCAAAAGAAGAGAAAGACCACTTCAAGCCACAGGAAGTCACCAACCTGCTGTGGGCTCTGGCGAAACTGGTCGAAAACGGGTTGGATCTGGAGAAGACAGCGCAGCTAAAAGAGGCCGTAGCCGCGCTGTTGCACCATGTGAAAATTAAAGCTGAATCAAAAGAAGAGAAAGACCACTTTAATCCTCAGCATATCGCCAACCTGCTGTGGGCGGTGGCGAAATTGGTAGACAATGGTCTGAAGAAGACACGGACGTTCAGAGAGGCCGTGGACGCGCTGCTGGCCAATGTGAAAACCAAAGCCAAATCAAAAGAAGAGAAAGACCACTTTATTCCTCAGCATATTATCAACCTGCTGTGGGCTGTGGCAAAATTAGTGGACAACGGGCTGGGGCTGGAGAAAACACCCAAGCTCAAAGAGGTCGTGGCCGCGCTGTTACCCCATGTGAAAACCAAAGCCGAATCAAAAGAAGAGAAAGACCACTTTATTGTTCAGCATATCGCCAATCTGCTGTGGGCGGTGGCGAAATTGGTAGACAACGGGCTGGAGAAGACAGCGCAGCTAAAAGAGGTCGTCGCCGCGCTGCTACCCCATGTGAAAACCAAAGCCGAATCAAAAGCAGAGAAAGACCACTTTATTCCTCAGCATATCGCTAACCTGCTGTGGGCCGTGGCAAAACTGTTGGACAACGGGCTGGAGAAGACAGCACAGCTGAAAGAGGCCGTGGCCGCGCTGTTACCCCATGTGCAAACCAAAGCCGAAGCAAAAGAAGAGAAAGACCACTTCAAGCCACAGGCAGTCACCATCCTGCTGTGGGCCGTGGCAAAACTGGTGGAGAACGGGCTGGAGCTGGAGAAGACAGCGAAGCTCAAAGAGGCCCTGGCCGCGCTGTTGCGCCATGTGAAAGCCAAAGCCGAATCAAAAGAAGAGAAAGACCACTTTATTCCTCAGCATATCGCCAACCTGCTGTGGGCCGTGGCAAAACTGGTGGAGAACGGGCTGGAGCTGGAGAAGACAGCGAAGTTCAAAGAGGCTGTGGTCGCACTGTTGCCACATGTGCAAACCAAAGCCACATCAAAAGAAGAGAAAGACCAATTCAAGCCACAGGAAGTCGCCAACATGATATGGGCCGTGGCAAAACTGGGTGAGACTATTGAGCTGAATGTGGTTAACTCAACGTTAGCTTCCCTTCTCGGCAAAATCAGCGAAAACACCCCGCTCTCTCATCAAGGTAGATGGATGTCTCTGTGGGGAGTCATGGCATTCTGTGCCAGATTTTATCTGACCTACGGTAAAAATAATAAAAACTCGCTTGAAAAGTATATCGGTGAACTATTTTCTTGCCCGGGAAATACCCCCTCAGGCAATACCGAGGATCCATCCATTATTGCCATGGTCACAAGTTGGCTGGGGATAGCGTGTCCGGTGGTTCCCCATTACCGAACAAACACTTCACAATTACAATTCACTTTTCACGATCAACTCCGATCAAGCCTTCCGTCTTTGAAGATTGAAGAAGAAAAGAGTCTGAACTCATTACCTCCGGTTGACCTGCTATTGCCAGATTACAACATGGTGATCGACGTTCAGGGACCCTCCCACTACGTGGGTGGTGATTTCAAAACCAGGAATGGTTCGACTTTGTTGAAAATCGCTCTGCTGAAAAAATTAGGATTCGAAGTCATTGAAATCCCGGTGTATAAGCTTCATAACCAGGATTCAATGAAAATAGTTATTGAGCAAATAAAGACAAAGTTAGCCATCCCGCCAGAGGCTCGTGGCACTGTTTCACTTAATAGCGGTGCGGAGGCGGCAGATGAGGCATACGTTACCGCCGATGAAGGAGGGCAATTTTCAGATGACAGTTATTTTACTGCCGAAGAATATGTAGAAGAGCAAACAAAAAAACCAAAAAAGAGAAAAAGGAAGAGAAAAAAGCCAGTAACAACTGCTGCCAGGTGACGCCGTAAAGTAGTCTACATTTTATATTTCCCATGAATTAATGAAATATAATGATGGACAAAGGCGGTGCTGGTGTCAGTTGGCAATGCACAACATCAGGTAATGATAATAAAAAACCGGATGATCGTACCGATTGTTCAAAAAGTGGGCGATGCTGCCATGGTACAGTCAGACAGTTGGACGCGCCACTCGCCTATATCCGGGAGAGTAATCAATTTTATGCTGCTTCTGACGCCTGCTCTGCTGACCATCCACCAAGACATTCAATAAAACCTGTTCATGGTTTCAAAGCTCTCATCACACCAGAAAAAATAGATTACATGATGAAGATATCTACTCATTATGGTGATCACTATGATGGTAAAAAACACAGTCAATTTGCCTGTTCAATCAAACAATACACTTCAGCGTCAAAACGACTTTTGAATCATAGTGAACAACGCCAACTGATACCTTTGTTGCACGATTTTAAAGCGACACCCGGGTGGACCTGGCGAAGTCTGACGACGACGTTTCATTCATTTACTTCAGCGGGTGTTTTTACCTCTCATAAATACACGGAAGAGTGGGTTAAGAAAACTCAAGCGGCTTTACTGTCCACTTTACTTGATCAAATAATACTTAATTGCAACCAAACACTTGAAGCCAGGGATCTTGATGTACACGGTATCAATAACCTGCTGTGGTCCGTGGCGAAACTGGTGGACAACGGGCTGGAGCTGGAGAAAACACCGAAGCTCAAAGAGGCTGTTGCCGCACTGTTGATCCATGTTAAAGCCAAAGCCAAATCACCAGAAGAGAGCGAACACTTTATTCCTCAGCATATCAGCATCCTGCTGTGGTCGGTGGCGAAACTGGTGGACAACGGGCTGGAGCCGGACAAGGCAACGATGCTCAGAGAGGTCGTGGCCGCGCTGTTGCCCCATGTGAAAGCCAAAGCTAAATCAAAAGAAGAGAGAGACCACTTTATTCCTCAGCATATCAGCATCCTGCTGTGGGCCCTGGCGAAATTGGTGGACAAGGGGGTGGAGAAGACTCCAAAGCTCAAAGGGACCGTGGCCGCGTTGTTGCCTCATGTGAAAACCACAGCAGAATCAAAAGAAGAGAAAGAGCACTTTAACACTCAAGGTATCGCCAACCAGCTGTGGGCCTTCGCGAAACTGGTGGACTACGGACTGGAGCTGGAGAAGATACCAAAGCTCAAAGAGGTTGTGGCTGCACTGTTGCCCCATGTGAAAACCAAGGCTGAATCAAAACAAGAGAAAGACCACTTTACTCCTCAGCAGATCGCCAACCAGCTGTGGGCCCTGGCGAAACTGGTGGAGAAGGGGCTGGAGCTGGAGAGCACTCCGAAGCTCAAAGAGGCTGTGGCCGCGCTGTTGCCCCATGTGAAAACCAAAGCCGTATCAAAAGCAGAGAAAGACCACTTCAACACTCAAGCTACCGCCAACCTGATGTGGGCCCTGGCGAAACTGGTGGAGAACGGGCTGGAGCTGGAGAAGACAGCGAAGCTCAAAGAGGCCCTGGCTGCGCTGTTGCACCATGTGAAAGCCAAAGCCGAAGCAAAAGAAGAGAAAGGCCACTTCAACACTCAAGCTACCGCCAACCTGCTGTGGGCCGTGGCAAAACTGGTGGAGAACGGGCTGGAGCTGGAGAAGACAGCGCAGCTAAAAGAGGCCCTGGCCGCGCTGTTGCGCCAT
>NZ_PJPV01000107.1 GCF_002864045.1 Endozoicomonas acroporae | reverse complement strand
TTACTCCGTTCGTGGCTAAGGCCTCACAGGGGAATATCCCAGGAGGCTTTGCCCATCTACCTTGGCTTTTTTGAGTTTTTGCATAATATTGGTCGAAGAGGTAAGAGCATCCTTCAGCCCTTGGTCAATTTGCTGGTTACATAGCAGTCTGGAATCCGAAAAGAGCCTTAATTTTTTTAGTCGTTAGCTTGCAAGCCTTGGTGAGATATATGCTGGATAATGACTCGAAGAGAGAGTATTGATCGTTTTAAGAAATTCTCATTAATACCAAGCAAGAAAAGTATAAAAAGTACTCAGCAACGGCCAGACAGAAGACACTATCGAGACAATATAAGAAAGAGCAATCAGAAAATTCTGGCCACATTAAGTAGTTAACCAAATGAAATCATATATTTCTGACTAAGTGGGCAGTCACTCTGCGGCGTTGCAACTCCGGTCACATAGCTACGGCTATGCTCCCTACGTTGCGCCTTGCATAGTAACTGCCCACTTAGCCAGAAATATACGATTCCATTTGGCCAACTACTTAAAGTAAATGAAAATGTGTTGATCAGGCAGGATAGAGATTACCACTCACAGACATCCCATGAACCCAGCTTGCCGACTGCGCGGTGGAAACGATTGTGCCAGCGCATAGTCTCCAGCCATTCATTTGGGTCAATACCCAGGCGCTCCAAGATGGGTGGTACATCGTCAGTTATACGACCACGTTTGCCTTTGCAGATAATTCGGCCAGACCAGTCAACCAGTTCAAAGTAGCTACTGAGTGGGTATGGAATGGCCTGTTCGGGGTTTTGACCCTGAGCTTTTAACGGTTTCAACTGCGCCTTTTGTTTTTTTCCATTTGCGCTGTCGTATGTCTCAATGCGCTCTTTAATAGAGGTATGTTCTGAGGTTTTCAGCGTTGCAGCAATTTTTGCCCGGATGGGGTTTAAGTCGACATAGGCCATGCAAGTCAGCAATGCGGCATCATCTAACAGGGCCTGACTTTTGTAAAGACCTTCCCAAAAGCGCCCTTTGCACTCATCCTCTTTATTGACCAGCCGGGCTAAGTATTCGTTAAGGCAGCGCATGAACCAGCTAATATCCATTAAGCGACCTCGATACTTCTGGGCATATTCTTCGACACGCAGCAGCTCTGCTTTGCCCAGCCGATCGTCGGCAAGATAACGCTGAACCAGGTGCGGGCCAGAAAACAGCTGCGTCCAGCGTTGTAAGACTTCTTTGGTATCCCATTCTTTGGCTTGCTGATTATTGATATGGAGCACCACATGATAATGATTCGACATAACCGCATAAGCACAGACTTCCAAGACAAAAATACCAGAAAGCGCTTTCAACCGATCAACCACCCACTGCCTGCGATGCTCATAGTTTTTGCCCGAGAAATTGTCTTTGCAAAACTCTCAAACGGCGCTTCTTCCGGTATTCCCTATGGTACTCTCTCTGGCGCTGAACGTAAGCGGGATCTTTGCGGCGCTCGATGAGCCGCCTTCTTCTACGTTCAGCGTATGCGGGATCTTTGTGCAACTCATTTCGGCGCTGTTTTTCACGCTCTACGTAAGCAGGATTTTTGCGAAGCTCCCTTTGGCGTATCTTTTTGCTCTCCCGCCAGGCAGGATCTTTGAGACGCTCCCTTTGTCGCTCCCTCTCGCGCTCTGCGAAAGCGGGATCATTCTTATAGCGCTCCCTTCGTTTCTTTGCCGAATCAGGATCATTCTGGTATCGCTTCCTTGGGTATGTCCTATGGCGCTCTGCGTAATCGGGATCATTCCGGTAACGCTTCCTTTGGTATACCCTTTGGCGCTCTAAGTGATCGGAATGATTCTGATAGCAATTTTGGTACTCAACTGCTGAAGTGTTGCCATTAAGTACTTCTTCTGCCTGCCGCGTTTGATGATCACTTGTCGTTTGGTTGTGGTTTTGCCAGCTAGCTACCCCAACTGGCCTTGAATGTTGTTGATTAGAGAGTATTGCATGAAGATTAGCCAACAGACCATCCGGGTTCCACTCTGGTATTGGCTCGTTGACCTCAGGCTCGTTCTCCACTAAACATTCATTCTGAATAAAGTGGATGTCTGGTATTGATAATAGTGAATCATCCAAGAGGGTAGTGTCAGAATGATAAGATGAATATTCATCCAGCCTTGGCAGTAGTATCTCAGAGATATTAATTTCATCAGGGGCTTCCTGATCGCTACTGGTCAGAGATGCAATATTGTATTCATTCAATGAACTAAATGAACTAAAAGGACCAGGGCTGTTGTTGTGTCTGTCTGATTGACTATGGTAAACATGAAAAGGATCATCCAGTGCCTGAACAGATATGCCTTGGTACGTCGGCTGCTGTTCATTTCTCATAGTTTGGTGCTTTTGTTCTTGTGAGCTTGAATAAAACCCGGCAAAAGCAACATTGGATTGAGTTGATTTGACAGAGCGTTCCATTGAATTATTAAACTATTGAATTCCAGCTTAAGACTTTTTCTGATCATATAAGTTTCACCCATAAATACTCTGTTCAATAATTATTTTAACCATTCATCATTATTTGTTATGGCTATTAGTAATGTTGAAAGTGCTTTGACAGCCCCTAAAGATTAAAATATTTTAGCGCCGATGGCAGCATCCAGCGGTTAATAAGCAAATTAAGCCAGTGGCAAGAATAAATGCACCGTTGTAATAAATATTTATGAAAGGGTTAGGATTCCTATCTGGTTACCCGCGTATTAATCGTCATTCTGGCGACAGACCTGCCGGAGTTCCTTCGGCGATAATTGAGTATGCCTGCGGAAAAACCGGATCATATTAGTTGCTTCATGAAATCCCATCTTTAAGGAAATATCCGTGGTGGGATAGTGACTGAACGTCAAAAGTCGTTTAATCCTGCAAGACAGTTTTCTGAACCCCAACCAATTTGAAAAACGAAGCTGCTCTACTGACCTGTGTGGCGTATGTGGATTTGAACCCGGCTGGAGCCGGGTTGGTGCAAACGCTGAGACCTTTGAATATATTTCTATCAGTAAAAGGACAAAACTCAATCCAGGCTGAGATTACCGTTATTAATCAGATTGTTGATAATCTCGGCATCGGTGTTGCCCAGCACGGACATGTCTACCCCTTCCAGCCTGATCTTCTGAGTGATATCTCCGCCCACCTGTGGTGTTATTTCAAGCGTGGTATCGCCGTTGTCAAAATTCAGGGCCAGATACTGATCCAGAGCCCCGTGATCACTGGGCAGGATATCGTCCAGGTGAATGACATCACCTCCCTGCCCAAGATGGAAGTCAGTGATGACATCTTCTGCGGGTGCCGCAGCTGTACCAAGGTCAGGTGCTTCCCAGGTAAAGGTATCAGAACCCGTACCCCCGGTTAGCGTATCATTACCGGCTCCACCAAAGAGAATGTCGTCACCCGCTTCACCCAGCAGAGTGTTGCTGTCACTGTCCGCTTTGATGATATCCGCACTTTCGGTACCGATCATCTCCAGGGAGGTTAAAAATGACTCAATATCGCCGGACTGAGCCTGACCGTAGAGGTCACTGATACTGCTGGGGTCCAGAGACCTGTCCAGAACCACCAAGTCTTTCATTGTACCATCGGTGTTAGCATCCACGGCCCCCCAGTTACTCTGTCCCACCAGGTTACTGGTCAGAGACACCCCGGAAGGCCCCTGGCCATTTGGATTGTCGGCCACTTCAACGCCATTTTTATACAGGTGCATGTGGCCATCGGCATCAACCGTCAGGGCCATGTGGAAAGTTTCTCCAAGGGTATAGAAGTTATCAAACGCCACAGACCCGACTATGGTGTTGCCGTGGAAAATTTGCGCCTCGATGCGACCTTCTGTAGGGCTGGCAATCAAGATATTATCGGTGCCGGGGCCATTACCAAAATCAATGATCCTGGCCCAATTAGTATGACTGTCATAGGTAAAGGTCGAAGCAATGGTTATATCATCGGACAGTGTCATGGTTCCCAGGTAGCCACCGGCACCGTTGAAGCTGACGCCATCATGGTTGAAATGAGTAATGGCACTGTAGAAGGTCACAACCTGACCATTGCTGGTAAGGCTTTCCGCCTTGTCACCGGATCCGGTGGTGAAGTCAATGGCGGCCAATGCATCATTTGCTTCATGCACCGGTAGTAATTCTGCTACATCTGTCACGGACACAACATAAGGCTGTTCACTGAATCCGCCGGATGAATTTGTAGCCCTGACGGTCAACTGGTGACTGGTGGCCGTCTCATAATCGAGAGTTCCAGCGAGACTGATCTCCCCGGTAGCGGCATCAATGGTGAATAGGCCACCGGCATTATTGGTCAGGCTGAAGGTAAGCTCCTCACCGGCTGGGTCGCTGGCCTGCATCTGGCCAACGACGTCTCCTGGCTGGGCGCTTTCAACAATATCCGCAGAGGCCAGAAATGCTTCAATATGGCCGGATTGCGTCTGACCGAAGAGATCACTGATGCTGCCCGGGTCCAGTGACCGGTCCAGGATAATCAGATCTTTCACGGTACCGTCCGTAGCCGTGTCCTGAGGCCAGTTGCTTTGACCCACCAGGTTGCTGCTCAGTGTCACCCCCGCAGGCCCCTGACCATTGGGATTGTCAGCCACTTCAACGCCATTCTTGTACAGATGCATGTGACCATCAGCATCCACCGTCAAGGCCAGATGGAAAGTTTCATCCAGGGTGTAGAAATTATCATAAGCCACTGAGCCGACAATGTTGTTACCGTGAAAAATCTGAACCTCTATTCGTCCTTCCGATGGGCTGGCGATCAAAATGTTATCGGTGCCAGCGCCATTGCCCAGGTCAACCAACCGTGCCCAGGGAGAGTGGCTGTGGTAAGTAAAGGTGGACGCAATGGTCATATCACCGCTCAGCGTTAAGTCTCCCAATGAGCCACCGACACTGTTGAGCCTGACGCCATCGTCAGAGCGGGTAATGCCGCTGTTGAAGGTGAGATCCTGATTATGGTCGGTCAGGTCTTCAGCAACTTCGCCGGAACCGTTGGCAAAGTCAAAAGCGACCAGGGCATCAGAACCCTGCTCCGGCAACAGCTCCGGTGCAGCAGTCAGGGCGACTACATAGGTCTGCTCGCTGAAGGCACCGGATGGATCGGCAACCCGCACGCTCAACTGATGGCTGGAGGCCGAATCGTAGTCCAGGGTGTTGGCCACTGTGATCTCTCCGGTAGCGGCATCAATGGCAAACAAACCACCGGCATCATCAGTCAGGCTGAAGGTCAGGTTGTCACCATCCACATCACTGACCAGCGCCCGACCGACCACCGTGCCGGGCAGGGCGCTTTCGGCAATGGTATCAAGGGGAACGTTCAGGAATGCTGCTACTTCACCGATCTGCGTTTGCTGGTATAAGTCGCTGATACTGTCTGGGTCCAGCGATCGGTCGAACACAACCAGATCCTTCACCGTGCCATCCGTTGCGGCATCCTGGGACCAGTTACTTTGACCTACCAGGTTACTGGTCAGTTCTACTCCGGATGGCCCCTGGCCATTGGGGTTATCCGCTACCTGAACACCGTTTTTATAGAGGTGTATATGGCCATCGTCGTCAACTGTCAGGGCCAGATGGAAAGTTTCCCCCAGCGTGTAGAAATTATCAAAAGCTACGGAACCAACAATCTGGTTGCCGTGGAAGATCTGAGCCTGTATTTGCCCTTCTGATGGGCTGGCGATCAGGATATTGTCGGTACCGGCACCATTACCGAAATCAACCAGCCGTGCCCAGTTGCTGTGGCTGTGGTAGGTGAAGGTGGAGGCAATGGTGATATCACCCCGCAAGGTCATTGCCTCCAGGGAGCCGCCAACGCTGTTGAGCGCGACACCATCACCAGAGCGGCTGATGCCACTGTTAAAGGTCAGATCCTGATTATGGTAAGTGAGGTCTTCAGCCACCTCTCCCGAGCCTTGGGCAAAATCGTAGGCAACCAGTGCACCTGAGCCCCCCTCGGGCAAAAATTGCGGTGCATAGTTGTGGTCAGCCACTGAGATCTCATACTGCTTCTCATGGAATGCTCCATCGGGATGATCGGTAACCCGAACGGTTACCTGGTGGCTGCTGGCTTCGGTGTGATTCAGGTCACCTGCCAGGCGAATAACCCCGGTACCAGCATCAATGGCAAACAGACCCCCGGCATCATCGGTCAGGCTGAAGCTCAGCGTATTACCCTCCGGGTCTTCCGCCTGCACCTGACCTACCTCAGTACCAATCGCAGCGTTCTCAGTAATGTGCAGAGGATCTAAAAATACCTCTATCTGGCCAGATTGTGACAGTGAGTAGAGATCGCTGATGTGGTCGGCCTCCAGAAAGTGATCAACAATGATCAGATCCTTGACGCTACCGTCCGTGGCGGCATCCTGAGAAAAGCTGCTCAGGCCAACAAGGTTGCTGCTACGCGCCATCACTGTGGGCGTTGCGGCATCGGGGTTGTCAGCCACTTCAACGCCATTTTTATACAGATGCATATGGCCATTGTCATCAATGGCCAGGGCAACATGGAAGGTTTCGCCCAACGTGTAAAAATTATCAAACCCCACCGAGCCAACCATATTGGCACCGTGGTAAATATTGGCTTCAATGCGGCCTTCCGATGGGCTGGCGATGATGATGTTATCGGCGCTGGGGCCATTACTCAGTTCAACAACCCGCGCCCAGTTGCCATGGCTATGGAAGGTAAAGGTGGTAGCGATAGTCATGTCGCCACCCAGAGTCATCGCCCCGATGGAACCGCCGACACTGTTAAGGTTAACGCCGTCATCTGTCCGGGTAATACCATTGTTAAAGGTCAGGTCCAGATTATGCTCGGTCAGGTCTTCCGATACCAAACCTGAACCATCGGCAAAATCAAAGGCAGCCACTGCCGAGTAGTCAGTATCCTGCAGTAATATCGGTGCGACATTCTGGTCATCTATCAGGGAAACCACAAACAACTGCTCATCAAACGCACCGGTCTGGTCAGTCACCCTTACCGTCAACTGATGGCTGGTTGCTGTTTCATAATCAAGGGCCCCGGCAACGCTGATGGCCCCGGTACTGGCATCAATCGCAAACAGGCCATCGGCACTGTCGGTCAGGCTATAGAAGAACGCATCGCCATCGGGATCGCTGGCCCCTACCTGCCCAACAATCGTACCGGGCTGGGCATTTTCACCAATCTGCTGGCCCAGGGACAGATTTTTGGTGTAGATATCCGCATCATCAACCTGGTTGCTCATCCAGGCAATCTGCACCGTACCATCTGCCAGGGTGGTTACCGATGGTTCATACTGATGGCCGGTTTTGACATCGTTAATCGCAATAGGGTCTGTCATTGGGACACCATTGCTGCTGAACAGTCGGCTGTATATACCATAACCATCCGCATCTCCTGCCAGGAAGGTCGCCAGGATATCGTTGCCTACGACGGTCAGCTGCATATTGTTCAGGGCAACCACGTCAGAATCACTGACCGCAATTGGGGAACCCACGGCCGTAGCATTGGAGCTCCACATCTGGATATACCAGGTGTTGCCACTCTGGTAAGTGGTGGCCAGGCCGCCATTGTCCAGCACTATGACTTGTGTATCGTGACCCCAGGAAGCCGGGTGACCGCCAAAAGCGACCGGGCCATGAGCACTGCTACCGTCGGCATTGAAAATTTGCAGGTTTATGGCGTCATCCGAGCCACTGGATGTGCGCCAGTTGACGGCAAATTTGCCATTGTCCAGAGCGGCCAACTTGGGATGGGAGTAGTCTGAATCCACATTGGCAATAAAAATGTCACCTGTATGCTGAGCATTCTGATCGTACATGATGACTTTAAGCTGGTAGTCACTATTCACGGTAGAAACGGCATAACGATTGTCCGACAGCGCTGTAACTTCCGTTCCATAGTGTTGATGATCGGTATGCCGTCTGGTGATCCAGCTTCCATCTGCCCTGAAAAAGTGCGTCAGGCTACTGGTTATCTCGCCCGGATCTTCATAAAAGTAAGAGACGGCATAGGCTCCTGAGGGCAGTACGGCAACAGTGGGTTTTTCAAACAGATCACCATAGGCCTGGGAAAGATTCCAGGTATTCACTTTATGGGCATTACCCACAGGATTGCCTGCTGCGTCGAACCGCTGGGCCATTACTTGATCATCAGAGTTACCTGAGCCGGACTTCCACGTGGCGATATAGCCTCCTTCCGGATGGGCCGCAATATCTACCTGATATTGTTTATTGTGGCCAGCAGCGAGAACCTGCTCATGTTCCAGGGTGGGGTCCAATGCCTGATAATTGTCGATAAACTCTGATAACTGGTCGGCCTGAGTTTGTTGATAGATTTCACCGATACCATCCGCAGTCAGTGATTCATTGAGAACCACCAGATCGTAGATATGACCATCCGTGGCTGCATCCTGAGAAAAGTTACTCGAGCCAATCTTGTTACTGGTGCGTAATATCTCATTCGGTGCCTGGCCATTGGGGTTATCAGCCACTTCAACACCATTTTTGTACAGGCGCATGTGACCATTATCTTCAACCGTCAGGGCAATATGGAAAACTTCGTTTAAATCGTAGAAGTTATCCAATCCCACGCTACCTACCATGCTGCCGCCCCGGAAAACATGAGCCTCAATACGGTTTGGCGAGGGACTGGCAATCAGAATATTATCTGCACCGGGACCATTACCGAAGTCAACAACCCGAGCCCAGCTGCCGAACTGACTGTAGCTAAAGGTTGATGCAATGGTGAAATCTCCACCCAGGGTCATCGCCCCCAGCGAACCACCGCCCCCCCCGAGATTAACTGACTCACTTTCAAAGCTGGCAGCAGAGTCAAAAGAGACATTATGGCTATGGTCGGTAAGGTCATCATAAACACCGGCGACATTATTGAATTCAAAGGCTGCTACTGACAGCGAAGAAGACCTTCCTGGCTCTATATCCGGTGAGTTGCCGACGGCAACAACATACTGCTGCTCAGTGAAGTCATTGTGTGAATCTTGCACCCTGACGGTCAGGGAATGGCTGCTGGCAACATTATGATCCAGAACACCGGCCACTTTGATTTCGCCAGTCATGGAGTCAATGGTGAACAGGCCGCCGGCATCGTCGGTCAGGCTGAAGGTCAACCCGTTGCCTTCTGGGTCATGGGCCTGTACCTGACCCACCACTTCGCCGGGGCTGGCGTTATCGCCAATACTCAGGGCCGTCAGAAAGGTTTCCAGCCCATCGGCCAGGCTCGATTGATAGAGATCACTGATATCATCTGGTGACATTGAGGTATCAAGAATCACCAGATCATTGATCGTACCATCCGTGGCTGCATCCTGAGAAAAGTTACTCAGGCCCACCAGGTTACTGCTCCGGGACATCTCCGTTGGTGCCTGACCATCAGGATTATTGGCCACTTCCACACCATTTTTGTACAGGCGCATGTGGCCATCGTTATCCACAGTCAAGGCCACATGGAACTCTTCGCCCAGGGTATAGAAATTATCAGCAGCCACTATGCCAACATTAGTGCCACCGTGGAGGATATGGGCCTCAATACGCCCTTCGGATGGACTGGCGATCAGAATATTATCGGCACCGGCACCGTTGCCCAGGTCCACCACCCGTGCCCAGGTATCGTGGCTGTGGTAGGTAAACGTGCTGGCGATGGTGATGTCCCCACCGATGGTCATCGTTTCAATGGAGCCACCCACACTGTTGAGCTTGACGCCACTGCCGACCATTTCTGTACCATCGTTTAATGTCAGAGCGTGTTCATGGTGGCCAAGGTCTCTGACAATATCACCGACAACATCAACGAAATCAAAAGCTGCTGCAGTATCTGAAACGAGTTGTGGTACCAGTTCCGGAGTGGCATTGACTGAAACCGTATACTGCTGCTCACTGTGCGCTCCCTCTGGATCAGAGACTCGCACCGTCAACTGATGGCTATTGGCCGTGTTGTAATCGAGAATGCCTGCAACACTGATTTCCCCGCTACTGGCATTGATGGCAAACAGGCCGTTGGCGTCGTCGGTCAAACTGAAGGTCAGCGTATCGCTATCGACATCACTGGCCTGAACATGCCCTACTACTGTGCCGGTCTGGGCCTTTTCATCCACGACCCATAGTGTCAGGAACTCGTTAATCTCTCCTGATTGGGTGAGATCATAAAGATCACTTATGCCCCGGGGAGGCAGTGATCTTTCAAGAATCACCAGATCTTTGATCGTACCATTGGTAGCTGCATCCTGGGCAAAGTTACTCTGGCCCACCAGGTTGCTGCTACGGACCATCTCAACAGGTGTCTGACCATGTGGGTTGGCGGCGACTTGCTCGCCATTTTTGTACAGTTGCATATAGCCATCGTTATCAACCGTCAGGGCTATATGGAATGTCTCACCGAGCGTATAGAAATCATCAAGACCTACGGTACCAACAACACTGTTGCCGTGGTAAATCTGAGCCTCTATCCGCCCTTCTGATGGGCTGGCGATCAAGATATTATCCGCGCCTGCACCATTCCCGAGATCAACAATCCGTGCCCAGTTACTGTGACTGTCGAAGGTAAAGGTCGAGGCAATAGTGATATCCCCACCCATGGTCATATCACCCAGTGAACCTCCGGCACCATTAAGCTCAACACCGTCGTTGGTTCGGTTAATTCCGCTATTGAAGCTCAGGTCCTGATGATGGCTACCCAAATTCTCAGCGACCTCACCTGCTCCCTGGGTCAGGTCAAACATTGCCAGTGCCCGGGGGTCCGGTTGCTGTGACAACTGCGGTGGCTCATTCACATTGGCAACAGTAACTGTGTATTGCTGTTCACTGAATGCCCCGTATGAATCGGCTACGCGCACGGTCAATGGGTAGCTACTGGCCGTGTTGTAGTCCAGCACACCCAGAACGCTGATCTCGCCAGTAGCGGCATCAATGGCAAACATACCGTCGGCATCGTCGGTGAGGCTGAAGGTCAGGCTATCACCATCGGCGTCACTGGCCGGCACCTGCCCCACCACGGTGCCCGGCTGGGCGCTCTCACTGATGCCCAGCGGGGTCACGAAGGACTGCAAGTCGTCGCTCTGGGCGAGCTGGTAAAGCTCACTGACGTC
>NZ_PJPV01000106.1 GCF_002864045.1 Endozoicomonas acroporae | reverse complement strand
CGGCGGTGAACAGCACGGTCAAAACCTCGGGTGACAATGCACCCGCCGGCATCGGAGTGGGGGGGATGGTTTACGGAACGGTTGACAAAACCACGGCGGTGAACAGCTATGTCACAACCGAGGGTAAATCAGCATACGCCGGCATCGGGGCGGGGGGGGTTTACCCTGGTGGAACGGTTGACAAAACCACGGCGGTGAACAGCCATGTCACAACCAAGGGTGTCAATGCAGACGCCGCCATTGGGGGGGGGATGGTTTACGGAACGGTTGACAAAACCACGGCGGTGAACAGCTATGTCACAACCGAGGATAAATCAGCATACGCCAGCATCGGGGGGTCGGTTTACCCTGGTGGAACGGTTGCCCACACCACGGAGGTGAACAGCATTGTCAATAGCAATAATAAGAATCCTGGATCTATCCCCAATGATCAGCTTTTATGCCAAAAAGCAGACTTACGTGTGTTAAAACCCAATTGCTCTCCGAGAACTGAATTTCGGGATGCGTTGGATTTATCGGTTTGTCCGGTAAAAACAGACGCTACAGCATCAACAGCCGCTAAAGAGTCAACACCCACTACAGCCGATACAGCGTCAACAGCCGCTAAAGAGTCAACACCCACTACAGCCGCTACAGCATCAACAGCCGCTAAAGAGTCAACATCCACTACAGCATCAACAGCCGCTAAAGAGTCAACATCCACTACAGCATCAACAGCCGCTAAAGAGCCAACAGCTGCAGCAGCAGCCAACACAGTGTCAACAGCCGCTACGTTGGGAGGAATTACCACAGGTTCCCTTCTGGCGGGCGGATTGGGATTGGGGATTGTCGGCTATTCAAGCTATCAATGGATTACCGGTTACCGGGAGGGATTGCGTGGTCAGGAGCTGGCGATGAAACCACTGACTCGTGGTAAAGAACTGGCAAGCGCTGCGGTCAACTCGGTATCACAGGGTATTCAGGGAATCAGAGAACGAATGTCATCGACTAATTTTGGTCGTAACCGCGCGGAACCCATGCCGCCCCCAGCCAGCGGCCGCCCCCGTGCTGAGAGACCGCTGCCTGCTCCTCCCCTGGATCATTATCAACCGTTGTCGTTCAGGCCGAGGAACAAGAGACCGCTGCCTGCTCCCCCAGGCCATTACCAAACGTTAACATTCAGACAAGGGAACACGGCAACAGGGGACTACAATCCCCTGATGGGTAATGAAAAAGAACCCGCCCCCTCTGACATCCCTGTGTACTTAGAACTGATCGGGTATGAATCCACCGATAACCATGGTGAACCGGTGGCGGACGGGCAGGCCGGTATAGCAACAGGGGGCAGCAATCCCCTGGTGGGTAATAAAAAAGAACCCGCCCCCCCTGACTCTGTTTACCTCGAACCGATCGGGTATCAATCCACCGATAACCATGGTGAACCGTTGGCAGACGGGCAGGCCGGTATAGCAACAGGGGGCAGCAATCCCCTGGTGGGTAATGAAAAAGAACCCGCCCCCCCTGACTCTGTGTACCTCGAACCGATCGGGTATGAATCCACCAATAACCATGGTGAACCGTTGGCGGACGGGCAGGCCGGTATAGCAACAGGCCGCAACTCCATGGCGAACACTGGAAAACCCACCCGACCAGGCAGCCCTGTGTACCATGTACTGACCGAACATGGGACTGACTCTGACGATAACCATGGTGAACCGGCGGGTAGGCAACAGATAGCAGCAGCCCCATGGCGAACACTGGGAAAGAGATAAAAAGCCCCCTGCTCACAGCCATGCCATGAACCCAGCCTTTTCCAATGCTTTCTACATAAGTTTTCAGTGAGGCCAACGCGCGGTGAAAGCGATTATTCCAGCGCATAGTCTCCAGACATTCATGTGGGCCAATACCCAGGCGCTCCAGGATAAGCGGAACATCATCAGTTATACGACCACAGTTGCCTTTGCGGATAATTCGGCCAGACCAGTTGACCAGTTCAAAGTAGCTACTGAGTGGGTATGGAATAGCCTGTTCGGGGTTTGACTGGTCAATAGAGAGGTTATCATGCAAGCAACAACAGCCAAGGTGTACGACGACGGCTGTGCAAGCCAGGTGGCTGGCAGTTCTGTTAATGCGCCCCAAAGTGATGCTGTCAGCGGGCAAAAACCCTCGCTTCCCAAGCCGCAAAATTACGGTACATGGACAGTTGAGCGCCGTTGCCCACTGGATATGCAGTCAAGTTCTTGCTGTGGGGGCCCCCCGCGTTACCGGGAAAGTGTCATCAAGGCTCTTGCAGAGTATCAATTACTGCCTGAAACGCCGACAAAATCGGTGAGTGGTGTAAGCGAACAGGAGGATTGATATTAGGTTGATAGATTTGAATTTGAACCACAAAGGCACAGAGACTCAAAGAAAAGATTTCTTTTTTCTTCCTTTGTGACTTTGTGCCTTTGTGGTGAAAGTCTTTTTATATAATCGATAGGGTTGACTCGTATCATGCTAACTATTTTCCCGCTATCAATAAGTAAGGTATATTCCCCACCTTTCTTATCCAGCCTACCTTCCATCCTTATCTAATGAGGCAAGACAGTGATTAACTCAACTGCTCTGGATCATCTGCCCGCATCCAAAGAACTGGCGGCTCTGCAACAGCAAATGGCCAATACCCATCTGCGCAGCCTGTTTGCTGAAGATCCAAACCGGTTTGACCGCTACAGCCTTGCAGCTGCAGGCCTGTTTCTTGATTACTCAAAGCACCTGATTAACGACGATGTAATGGCATCCCTGGTAACGCTGGCGGAGCAGGCCAATCTGGCACAAGCCCGTGACGCCATGTTTGCCGGTGACAAGATCAACTACACGGAACAGCGTGCGGTGCTCCATACGGCACTGAGAAGCTTTGGTGATGCTCCGGTGCTGGTGGATGGTGAAGACATCATGCCCGGGATCCGTGAAACCCGTGCCCGTATGCAGGCCATGACTGAACAGGTTCACTCCGGACAGTGGCTTGGCCATACCGGCAAGCCGATCAAACATATCGTGAATATTGGTATCGGTGGTTCTTACCTGGGGCTCAAAACCGCGATTAATGCCATGACTCCTTACCACGTTAAGGGTTTTGAACATCACTTTGTGGCGAATATTGACCCTAACGAGTTGTCTGAAGTCCTGGGTAAAATTGATCCGGAAACCACGCTGTTTATCGTTGCCTCTAAGTCCTTTGGTACCCTGGAAACCCTGCAAAATGCCCAGGCAGCCAGAGCCTGGATGATTGCCCAGGGCTGTGCCGAGCAGGATATCCGTAAGCACTTTATGGCCATCTCCACCAACCTGAAGGCCATTGACCAGTTTGGTATTGCCCAGGAAAACACCCTGCCGCTGTGGGACTGGGTTGGCGGTCGCTACTCCCTCTGGTCCAGCATCGGCTTGTTGATTTCCATGGTGGTCGGCTACGACAACTTCGAGCGTCTGCTGAAAGGCGCTGAGGCCATGGACCAGCACTTCTGCTCAGCCCCTCTGGCAGAAAATATGCCGGTGATTGCCGGTCTGCTGGGCGTCTGGTATCAGAACTTTATGGGTGCTGAATCCCATGCTGTTATCTCCTATGACTACTTCCTGCGTGATCTGCCGGGCCACCTGCAGCAGGTGGATATGGAAAGTAACGGCAAGCGTACCCGTGAAGACGGCAGCACCGTTGCCTACCACACCGGATCCGTGATCTGGGGCGGAACCGGTACTAATGACCAGCACGCCTACCACCAGCTGCTGCACCAGGGCACCCGGTTAATTCCCGTGGACTTTATCGCTCCGGCCACCACTCATAACCCGATTGGCGAACAACATCCCTGGCTGTTTACCAATGCGCTGGCCCAGAGTCAGGCCATGATGCAGGGCAAAACGCTGGAAGAAGTGCGGGATGAACTCATCGCTTCTGGTATGGATGCTGACCAGGTGGAACGTCTGGCTGCTCACAAGGTGATTCCGGGCAATCGTCCGAACAGTATGATTGTTCCTGAAAAGATCACACCGGAAACCACCGGTGCACTGATTGCCATGTATGAGCATAAAGTCTTTGTCCAGGGCACTATCTGGCAGATCAATCCCTTCGACCAATGGGGCGTTGAGCTGGGTAAAGTACTGGGTGATCGCCTGATTGCGAAAATTCGCGCCAAAGAGGAAACCACCGATCAGGACAGCTCAACCAATGGTTTGGTCAGGCGTTTCAAGCAGTTTAATCACTAACATCTGGTCGAATGTCCGGAATATTATGATTTCGGACATTGGTCTTATGGACTCGTTCCCACGATCAGCTGTTGCCAAAAGCCCATAAAAGGGTGTCACCGCGTCGGTTCCTGAAGGAGCCGACATTCCGAACCAACCGCCATGCACCCTGCTTTCTCCAACCCAAGACCCCCGGGAACGCTTCCTTATCTGAAAAATCAGGTATCATAGAGCCCCTCACCTTTTGATCATAGAAATAAGTAAACGCCATGATTACACCAGCAATTCCCCTGACCGATATCCACCGCCATCTGGATGGCAATATCCGACCGGCAACCATTCTCGATCTGGGCAGGAAGAATAATCTTCAGCTTCCGGCAGACAACCTGAAAGACCTGATTCCCCATGTCCGGGTCATCAGCCAGGAACCGGACCTGGTCAGTTTTTTAAGCAAGCTGGACTGGGGCGTTAAGGTCCTTGCGGACTACGATGATTGCCGCCGGATAGCGTATGAAAATGTCGAAGATGCCATGAACGCCCGCATTGATTATACCGAGCTGCGCTTCAGTCCGGGGTACATGGCGATGACCCACGGCCTTGACCCCGAAGGTGTTGTTGAAGCGGTGATTGACGGCGTGACTGCCGGTAGCCGTGACTTCGGTGTGGCAACCAACCTGATCGGTATTTTGAGCCGTACCTTTGGCCAGGAAGCCTGCCAGAAAGAGCTGGATGCCTGCCTTGCATGCAAAGACAAGCTGGTTGCGATTGATCTTGCCGGTGATGAGCTGGGTAAACCCGGAGCGCTGTTTGTTGACCATTTCCGCCAGGTTCGTGATGCTGGCCTGCACATCACCATTCATGCCGGAGAAGCCGCTGGCCCGGAAAGCATGTGGCAGGCCATCAGGGAATTGGGTGCTACCCGCATAGGTCATGGAGTAAAAGCCATCTATGATCCTGAGCTGATGGATTATCTGGCAGAACACCAGATCGGTATTGAGTCCTGTCTGACTTCTAATATCCAGACCAATACTTTCCCCGATATTCAGAGCCATCCACTCAAGCAGTTTCTCGACCATGGCATTTTGGCCACCATCAACACGGACGATCCAGCGGTGGAGGGCATTGAACTGCCCCATGAATATGAGGTTGCGGCACCTGCGGCCGGGCTGACACAGGATGATATCCGCCAGGCACAGGAAAACGGTTTGAGTATTGCTTTTTTGTCTGATGAGGAAAAAGTTGCTTTGCAGGCCAAAGCAAAGAACCGTACCTGAAAGCTTTGATATACCACAGGCAACTGGTTCCCAAGGTCGTGTTGCAAAAGATATAAAAGATTTGAACCACAAAGACACGAAGGCACAAAGGAAAGCCTTTTTTATTTGCCAGACACAGCTCAGACAAGCCCAGAAAAACTTTGTGTCTTTGTGCCTTTGTGGTTCCCGTCTTTTTAAAGCCTTTCGCAACACCCTATCCCCCGTGGGAATGCAACCCAAACTCGCCGTCAAGGCAAACTCCCATTTAAACCCCACGACTCCGGGCAGAAACAGGTTGCTCTTTATCCTGCAGGCTCCTGCTACCTCTTTACGCAGGCATCCAGTCTGACACAGGATGTCCCTTTCCGACGAGCCGTTATCCAGCATCCAGCTACGCTGCCGAGTAATTATCAGTAATTAGCCATGAGTGGTTCCGGTAAGCAGCGTACCACTGCAAACAGAATAAAGATGATAACAAAGGCCAGAAAACGGCATTTTCTGGCACACAGAGGTTAAACGCCTGAAGGCAAGGACAGGACAACGGTCATGGATTCTGAGCAAATACAAAAAGATTCAAGTAGTGAAGCACTTGTCACTATTAATGGCCCATTCCATGCTGAGGGTAAGGCTCCGTCTGAGCAGATGACCGATCACCGCAAGCTTAAAGGGCAGGTTGTGGCAGAACCTGCTGATAACGGGGGGCTGCAAGAGTATCCCGCTGAGCCGTGGGAACAGGATTCCAAAACCATAGAGCAGAAGCTTTTGTCTGACATCAGTGCACTGTCTGCGGCTGCAATCAGTGATAAGAGTGAACTCAGGAAAAAACTGTCAGAACTCTACAAAAAGGCTCATGAGCTGATGACCTGTTACAACCAGAGAATCCAGAGCCTGTTGATGGATGATCGTTTTTTATACCGGCACTCCTCTGAAATCTCAGCGTTCATGATCCGGGGATTAATGCCGCCACTGGAAAAGATAAAAAATCTGGAAAAAGCACTGGCATCAACACGGAAAAAATCAGAAGAAGAACCCATTGAGCAACTGCAGCCGTCGGCGGTGGATGAATTGGCAAAAGTTGAGAGTGTTTTTAAAGAGGCCAAAAGTCGGCTAACCAGATATACCAAACCCTTAAAGCCGGCACAGATACTTCAGAAACAGTTAAGTCAACGTCTGGAACGGGAAGCGTCTGAGCTACAGCAGCAATTACAGAAACCGGGTTTATCAGCCTCTTTGCATAACATGGCCAGCACCTCTGCTCAACCGATATCCACAATTAAGGTTGAACCTGCCCATGCTGCACCCTTGCCACACCCGCAGAGCCAGAAGCCGACATACTCAGCGGAAGATTTAGTATCACAGCCGCTAAAAGCACTGGCAATAACACTCGATACTGACAGCCCTGAGAACGGCAAAAGAGCCAGCCAGTCTGTTATCCGTTACGTGGCTTCGGAATATCAGCGCTATGTTCCTCTCAGCCCTTTCCTGTCAGCGGCCGGGCAGAAGTGCGAACGGTTGTCAATGAACCCTGATAAGGCCTGTAAAGCGTGCCAGGATGCCCTGGCGCTGCTGGACAGTGTTTCATCCGCTAACGAGCCGGAGCTGTCCCTGGAGTCGTTGACTCACATCGACAAGGCCATTGGCAAACTGGCTTCCTTCGATAAAAAGTTGCCTGGTGAAGTCTGGCAGCTTTTAACAGAGCTGACACCTGACCGGGGCAACAGCCGCTACCATTTGTTAAACCTGCTATGTCGTAAGCTGCTTTTGGATGGCCCTGCACCGTTAACGCAAAAAACGGTACTGAATAAATTTAAAGACGTTGGACAGCTGCTTTGTCAGTCTGGAGAAAATACTGAAGATCAGGCGTTTGATCAGCAGTTTATCAATGTCTATGGCCCGATATTTACCTCGCCAACCCACCTGAAAAAAACACTCAATGTGGTGAATAAACCCCATGAGACTCAGGCACTGCTGCAGATGTTTGCCCGCCAGAAAGTCGATGAACAGGCTCGCCTGGCAGAGATGATTGAGGCGTTCAAAGTGATTGGCGATGAACAGAAGCTGGCGTGCCTGATGTCGGGAGCGGCCGCTTTTGACTGTCTGATAACCACAATACCGGAACAGCTGACGTCGGAAATCAATGGTTATCGCCCGGCTGAAACCAGCCAGACAAATAAGCAGTTAACCGATGCCGTACTCACAAAGTATTCGGATTATTACAAGACCACGGGGTTAATCCGGAAGCAGGCAGAAAACATCAACAGCGAGTGTGAAAGCAGCCAGTCTGAATACTCGAAGATTCTCTCCCAACTCAGCAGACAACTGACGGAAACACTGGCTTGCACAGATAACCGGCAGGAAGCGCTACTGAACAACATAGATACCGAACTACAGAAAATCACCGATCAGTCGCCGGTAAACGCACAGGCAAAGCAAGCTACTGCCGGGTGCCGGACACACATTCAGGAAGCCATTTCGGAGAAGTCTCTGACCAACGACCAGGCCAGTAAGATCATCGCACTGTTTCTTGAAGTCCGGACCTGTATAGAGCAGCCTGATGTAGCTCAGACCGGGATCAGTAACGTTGCTATTCCGCAAGCGCTTGTGCAGGCCATGGCATCGCTGGAAAGCGGTACCTCGGCAAAATGGTACAACCAGCTGTTCACCGGTCAACTGCAGGAACAAAGAACGAAAACGCTGGGAATTGTGCGTAACATTCTTGATGCCTGTCAGCAAACACGTGCAGCAACCATGTCAGTGGCCAGTTTTATTGAGATATCCGCCCTGGAGATGACCAGAGATAATGACGATCCACTGATCAAGCAACTGGGCACAGAACTGCAGGCTTATGCTGACCGGCTGAAAACCGTTTGATTCCGTTCAGCCTTTACATGGTTTCAATGAGTTTGACGGGGTGTCGTGCCTCCGCACTCCATTCGTCCTGAGCCTGTCGAAGGGCGGAAACTGCGGACTCTGATAGATCGTGCCAAGCACCCTTCGACTCCGCTCAGGGTGAACGGAGATCGTACACGTCACACTCATTGACACCATGTACTAGCCACCGGATCTTTTGGCATCAAAACCCGCTTTTTTCAAATGTTCAACCATGATATCAACGTGGTCTCCCTGAAGTTCAATATTACCCTCTTTAACCGCACCCCCGCCGCCACAGCGCTTCTTTAACTGCTTGGCCAACGCTTTCAGTTCATTACCTGATAGTGGCAGCCCGCTGATGACGGTGACCAGTTTACCGCCTCGTCCTTTTTTCTCCGGGCGGACCCGCACGTTGCCATCACCAACCACTTCCGGTTGGGCGGTTTCTTCCTTGATTCGACCAACATCGGTGGAATAGACCAGTTTACTGTCCGAGCTACGTTGATAGTTGCTCATTGTTCACCTCTGGATACAGAAAATGGTCTTTTTAACAAAAAAACAGTACCAGGTCTTGAAGAAAAAGCTGCCCCACAATTCTCCTCATTGTGCAGAGTGACCGATAATCAAGATGGTAAATGACAGTGAAGTACGTGGTCAGTGTCAGTCAACCAGCCGGTTACGCAGCAGTTTGGTATTCGAAAAGTATTCCTTGTTTTCCATAAAATATTCCTTGTTATTTTCCAAAAATAAGACGTTTTATTATTAGCCAGGGATGCAGAGGTTAGCCGACAGGGTACAAACTCACCTAACAGAGGGCTTTGCAAAGTTTGAGCAGGGTTGTCTGAAACAGAAGGATCCTGGCTATTGCAAGCTTCCAGGTAGGTGGTTAACAGCTCTTCGACTTTATCATGAACCGGGTTTATGGTTGCCAGAAGTTCAGAACGGGAAATCATTATATCAGCAATTAACTGACTGTCGTCTGACCTGTTCCAGAAATAGTGCTGAAAATCGGCAAAAAAATCGTCAAAGTCTGCTGTCTTGACGGAACTGTCAAAAAAATTATCCAGAAAAAATCGCCCGGAATAACTTCTACTCAATTTGACCAGCTCTTGCTCAACCCTATCAAGCTCAGGCATATCTTCGGCTCCAGCCATACGCTTACGGTCTTTCAGTCGTTTCATTATTGTTGAAAAAGCGTTTGCCTTCTCGTAATTAGTGATTACATCAATAAATTCACTTATTTCTTTTTTAATGACATCCGCTGTTAATGCCTCAGTAATTACCTTTATTTTTTTTCTGATCTCATCTTTGTCATCTTTATTTTCTACCTGCAATTGAAACTGGTTTAAAAGCGTTATGAATCGGTCTGTTTCCAGCTGAAGCTTCACCAATAAGGCATTGAAGTGTTCAAGATATATCACCTGTTGAACCTGTTGGGCGAAGTCCAAAATACCAATATCATTTTTCTCAATCCTGTGTCTGATCCCTTTCTTCAGTGTGTCAATGATGATCAAAAACACTTCGCGTTGTGCGGCCTGGCTGTCCATTACAGGGAATTCATGATTTTTGTTAGTCACCAGCACTGCTTGTGTGCAACCGGGGTCTGGATGCGGGACAAAACCACCCCCTATGACCATTTGGAATGTTGCTCCGGTGACATCTTCACCAGACTCAGTGGTCAACACTGGATATTGGTATTTTTTTCTCTCTATGCAGGGCGGACAATGATACAACTCTTGATGCCTGACCTTTGGTGTAGACCAGCAGTCATGCCATCGTTTAATTGACATATAGTGGTGCTTATAGTCACTCGCGCCATATCCAAAAAAAACATAGTGACAATTTACGACTCCTTCGACTCCTTCCCTGTGCAACCCGATGCCCGCTTCAGCCATGTTTGCCGGAGACAAATGCCCTTTAAATGTACTGTCCCTTAACTCACCGTCATCTGTGTAGTAGCTTTTTTCAAGCATGGATTTTACGGCATGAAAATCTTCACGTTGAACTGGAGTCAAGGCGTATATCCTTCTCTCTTGTAATTTTTGGACGATCACATGAAAGTCAGGGCCTCGCCACTCATCGTTAACCACTATATAGCGGCTGGATAAATCCATTTCTACCAGGCAACTGCTTGACTCGCACGAATCAACCAGGATGGGAGGCTGGCAGGATACTGCTTGTACAACCCGTTGAGTGTTGGAAAAGTCGACTCCATGGTAATAGTCCTTAGTATGTATATCCAGCTTGATGACATTACCAAACCCTTCGTAGGGTTTGTCTACCTGATACCAATTTCCCAGGGGATCATATTTGGCGTTAATTGTAAGATTCATCTGCTTTTCATGACCCCGTCTTGGCAGCGACTTGAAATGACCTGTTTTCGCTGGTTTGAGATGATATGCAAACAGTGACGAATCTGACCATTTAAGCCCGTGACAAGTTCCTGATTTTTTTGCACGCAATAGTTGTTTATCAATCTCAAATTGCGTTCTCTGTTAAGTCGTTAGGAATTGTCCTGAAATAATTTGCACATTTCATGGTCCCAAAACTACGTTCATCCTGAGCGGAGTCGAAGGGTGCCTGGCACAATCTATCATGCCTCGGAGTTAACGCCCTTCGACAGGCTCAGGACGAACGTAGTTTTGAAACCCAGAAATGTGGAAATTATTTCAGGACAGCTCCTTAATACTGTCGTTCATCACCGCTGGCAATGAGCACAATAACAGCTGCTCCGGTTCCCCAGTTTTATTGCCTTAATGGTTTTGCCGCACTTTATACACGGCTGGCCTGACCGGCCATACACCGCCAGCTCCTGTTTAAAGTAACCGGGTTTGCCATCTCCCCCGACAAAATCACGCAAGGTGGTGCCGCCTTGTTCAATGGCTTTGGCCAGAGTCTCTTTGATGGCGTCAACTAACCGTTCATAGCGGTTCAGAGAGATTTTGCCACAGGCCCGGTCAGGCCTTATTGCGGCTTTGAACAACGCTTCACTGGCATAAATATTACCGACACCGACCACTACTTTATTGTCCATGATAAACGTCTTGACAGACAGGCTTCTGCCCCGGGACATTTGCCATAGACGCCGGGCCGTGAACTCACTGTCCAGCGGCTCAGGCCCCAAATGCTTGAGCAGCTTATGTTCATGGAGAGGGCGTGCAGACCAGAGAACAGCGCCAAAGCGGCGAGGATCTGTGTATCTTAACCGTTGGCCGTCGGTCAGCAGAATATCAATATGGTCGTGTTTTCCCGGAGGTGTATTGGTTTTTATCACCCTCAGGCTGCCGGACATCCCCAGGTGCAGAATCAGGTGGCCTGACCCGGTATCCAGCAACAGATACTTTGCCCTTCTCTTTACCTGCCTGATTGTCTTGCCACTGAGGATTTGATTGATATTGTCAGGCACCGGCCAGCGGAGTCTGGGTTCACGGACGATGATTTCCTGAATGGTGTGACCTTCAATATGAGGCTTAATGCCTCGCCGGGTGGTTTCAACTTCTGGTAGCTCCGGCATGGTTGTCTGCTCCATTGATACGTTCAAACTCTTGATTTAAACCGCAACGAACGCAACATTCGTTGTTATGATCTCAGGCTCAAGCTGCCTGGTTAAATTTTTAATAAAAATATTTCTGGCACCATTGATATCACGATCAACAGTAAAGCCATTACCCTTTATTACCTTTGAAGCTCCAAGCCTAACATCAATCGATCCATTCCATGAGCGGGTTTTGATGTGTAGGCTTCGTTGCAATCCACGACATGTTTGCCATATTTTTTGCTTTTGCCCAAGCAGTCGATCTACTTGCTTCATTAAGCCCTGAAATGGGAGATTTTGTTATGCAGTCCCAACAGTTTCAAGACCTTCTTAATGCATATCACAGCCCTTGTAGGAACTCTTCCATCCAGTCATCGTTGTTGACCAGTTCTGACTCTGTCGCCAATGAATCCAATGTCGCCAATGAATCCAAATCCCATTCCACTATTTCATCAAGCCCAAGTGGGTCTCTTCTCCTTTTCTCGCTGGCTTCAGTCCATTCTTTCCGTGTTTCTGAATCCACTGCGTAGCTCATTTTGCAGATAGCAGTGCTTAATTCAACATAAGTCATTTGGCTTCGGTGGGGTTCCAGCAGTTCAAGTTCTGCATTTCCCAATTCGCGAAGACGATCCAGAGCTTCCATTGCCGCGTCAAAGTTAGATAGCGGCCCTTGAATGCGACTGTTGGCAACCTGGTTCCCTTGAGTTGGTATGCTTGCCCTTGCTGGAAGTCCTTGCTGAGGGATTGAGGTTACTACTGGCGTTTTTGCTGCATCAATCCGTTCCAACTTTGCAACCACCGCTTTCTTAACGAGGTCTG
>NZ_PJPV01000105.1 GCF_002864045.1 Endozoicomonas acroporae | reverse complement strand
GCAGAGCAAAGCAACGTTAAGTAGCTAACCATATGAAATCATATATTTCTGACTCCTTGTTCAGGCACTCTGCTTCGTTACAACTCCGGTCACATAGCTACGGCTATGCTCCCTCCGTTGTGCCTCGCATAGCACCTGCCCAAGGAGTCAGAAATATATGATTCCATATGGCCAGCTACTTAAAACATTATTATCAGAGGAGCTGAAAGATGATCAATTTAACCAATAATCAACGGCCTCCCCAGCTTGATAAGCCCGGCTGTCTCGCACAAGTTCATCAACCAAAAAAGGATGTAACCACTAAAGATCCTGAGTTTGCTTTTAACGGAAAGCCGGTCACTCTTGCCGAAGCTACCCAACCAGCCCCGGTGTCGGGATCAACCGTAACAGATATAGCCCCGGAGTTGGCATCAACTGTGATAGATATAGATATGACACCGGAGTCGGCATCGACCGTAATAGATATGGCAATATTGGCAAGGAGTGTAAAACCCACTTCTGAACCTGCCTCATTACCTGAACCACACCTTGATGATCTTGTTTCCTGGTCGCAGTTGCCGCCGCAAATCAAGCAGGAACTAACACCCTATCATCACCTTCTGTTTGCTATATATCTGGGCTTACCCATAGCGGAAATCAATAAAAAAAATATACGACACAACCTTGAGCACTCAACACAAAAATTTGATTATTTGTCCTGGTATTCACAGCAGCATGGACTTGCCCAGGAAAAACTTACCATACCCAATGGCAAATTGCTGACCATGCTGGGGGGGATCTCAAGGCCCGATCTGGTTGCACGGTACTGTGACATCTTTGGTATTGCCGTTGATCAAAGACAGTTCTGCGGTGAATGGCCTGCCGGTGTCCGGGCTGTTGACGACAATGCTGCACTGAATCATGAACTGGATTTTTTCAAGTTGCACAAAATCTTCATTGGTGATGATTACCTCCGCTCTGTCCCGACCGCAACCGTGGCTTATTGTGCTGGATACCCCGAACTGATGAAGGATAAGGATTTGCGACAACGCTCCATTATTGTTGACAAGTGTCTGTCAACCCCCCTGCTACTGAAAAAAATTCTGGATACCAAAGAGGGGCGAATGACCGTAAATGAGCTGGTAAAAATATTGAGCAATCCTGAAATTATGGCCATCAATACTGCACACCAGTTAATTGAATCCCTGAAAGGGTTTCCACCTCGTTTTAATCTTTCTGAACAACTGTGTTGAGAGATTAGAGGATTTGATCGCTGGAAAAATAAAACGTTATCCCTGGTTTTGCGTCTCCAGTCCTGAAAAGCCTCCCGTCCTCAAACCGCTCTTCTGGCAGGATGTGCACAATGATGGCACAGACCCGGAGATGACCGGTTCGAAACCGCTGACGCTGGATTTTTTGAGGTGTTTGCCATTGAGCCACAACTGGTATTTGATTGGTCTTACCATGGGATTGTCACCGGATGAGCTAAGTCATATTGGCAAAAAAACCAAAGTAGACTTCAGGGTATCGGCAAATGAACTCAGTCTTGCTGCTTCTGAGTTGTCCCGGATACTGGCTCAATCCGAGAGAGGACTGGAAACAGGACATCTCTATCAGGCACTGCAATATTTGGATGATCAAGCGACACTGGCTTACTTTCCTGAGCATCTGTCAGTCCATCCTGACAAACCATTACCAGAGCACATCGCTGAATCCGTTGAAAGTGGAAGATCAATAGCCCATCTTTTGCGCACTTACAAGACAGAGGAACTGGAACGTTTTCTGAAGTTGTTCAGTAGTTATGAGGAAATGAAATACCAGCTGCCCAAGGTCTATAAGGTATGGCGTGGAGTTTGGGAAAAAGGTAAATATTACGAACCCGGTAAACCTTATGTAGCCTGGTCTTCAAGAAGTAAGGCAAAATGAAAGCTGGGGTCTTTATTCTTAAGTAGTTAACCAAATGAAATCGTATTTTCTGACTAAGTGGGCAGTCACTCTGCGGCGTTACAACTACGGTCACATAGCTACGGCTATGCTCCCTGCGTTGTGCCTTGCATAGTAACTGCCCACTTAGCCAGAAATATACGATTCCATTTGGCCAACTACTTAACGCAAAACAAGGGAAGCCGAAACTGGCTTGGTTCTATCTTTTGAAGCGATTCAAGATTTATGATTAAGGTCACCTCCATGAGCTATGTCTTAACAAAGATCACTCTTCAATAAATCCTCGGGATCTGCCGAGTGACAGGCTTTTTTTTGTTTGACCGGGATAAAAAACAAAATTTGATTGTCTTGTGTAAGTAAATACAAAAAGAGGTTTCAAGACCGTGAATATCAGAGGTGAACACACTACTGCTGCCAGCTCTTCATCTCCGGCACCTGCTCAAGCCCATGACAAAAAAAGTAAACGCAAAAAAACGGCAGCAAAACGCGAAACACCACTCCCGGTTGAACATTCCAGCCAGCCCACAAAGGGTAAAAAAACAAGAAAGATGATCGTACCTGAAAAAATTGTCGAGCCGATGATGGCGTCCGCCCTGGCCACTTCCAAAGCGTTGAGCGAGCAACAGAAAAAGCTGAGCGAGCAACTGGTTGAGGCGGCCCGAACTGGCAACAAGGAGGCCGTGGAAGCATTGCTTGACCAGGGCGCGGATATCAATATGAACTGGAAGATGCATGAATGTCCCATTGCAGCAGCAGCCGGGGAGGGTCATCTTGAGCTGGTGCGCTACCTCCATGAGAAAGGTGCAAGGACCGACAAGCTTTTTGCATCACCGATCATGGAAGCAGCCAAATATGGCCACGTTGAAGTGGTAAGTTACCTGCATCAGGCAGGCGTCAGTGAAGATATCTGCCCAAACTGCGACACCCCGATCGATAAAGCCATCGTTGGGGGGCACATTGACGTAGTCAAGTACTTTATTGAACACGGTGTAAACGTTAACGGCTCTGAGAAAAGCTTTAACATTCCCCTGTACCTGGCAGCCAGTTCAAAACACCTTGATATAGTGACATTACTGGTTGAGAACGGTGCTGACATTGACGGTTGCAAAACAGGCCGAAACACCCCGATCTGGATTGCGGCCAAAAAAGGCCACCGTGATATTGTGAGTTTCCTGGTTGCAAAGGGTGCTAACGTCAATGCATTCAGTTCAGGGTACGAGACTCCGATCTGGGTTGCGGCCCGAGCTGGTGACCATGAGCTGGTTAAGTACCTGCTCGAACAGGGTGCGGATCTGAATGCCAACAGTACCGGCTATGGGACCCCGATTCGTGCTGCGGCCCGGGCCGGTGACCGCAATCTGGTCAAGTACTTGCTCGAACTCGGTGCGGATGTGAATGCCAACAGTGTCGGCAGCCTTACCCCGATCTGGGCAGCGGCCTCAGCCGGTCACTACGAGTTGGTCAATGACTTGCGCCGGGCAGGGGCAACCTTTGAAAAAAACAGCACAAAGCATGATACCCTCATCTCTGCAGCTGCCATGGGCGGAAGCATCAAACTGGTTCAGGAATTGCTCCAGGAGGGCGGTTACATCCGAACCCGTGGTGACTACATTCCCCTGATGAATCGGGCGAAGGAACATCACCGGAATCAGCTGCAAGAATACCTGAAAAAAGAGTATGATCTTTTGCCAGACCCGCTTGGTCCCAAGCCCGGGAAAAAAAGAAAACACCGCTGATTCGACATCTGCTTATACACGGTGGCAGGACCGTTGCCAGGGTGGCTGATAAACATTTCAGCAAAATGAACTTATGAACCGCACAGCAGTCTGCTTTTTATATTTTCATGAATTAATGAAATATAATTATGGATAGAAGTTCTGCTGGTATCAGTGGTAAATACGCAAGATCAAATAATGATTACAACCGATCGGATGACCATGCCGCTTCTTCAAGGCATGGGCGTTATAGACATGCCACAGTCAGACAATGGAATAACCCCCCCCGCACTACCCCGGGGCGTAATGAATTTTACCATTCTTCTGGTGTATGCTCTTCTCAACATCTACAGTGTCGTTTGGTAAACCCTGCTCAAGATTTTAATGCCCTCATCAAACAGGAAATAATGGCTGATCTGGTGAGTAGATCTGATCGTTTCGGTCATCGTTATGATGGGAGAAATCACGGTCGATATGCCAGTTCAATTAAAAAATACACGTCAGCTGTTAAAAGAGCTTTAAATCGGGATGAACAAAGCCAGCTGATACCTCTGCTGCAAAATTTTACAGTAACGCGGAGCTGGAATTGGCTAAGCCTGACGACAACACTTCATTCATTTACCTCAGCAGGTGTTTTTACCCCTCATAAACCCATGGATGGCCGTTTTAAACGTACTCAAGCAGCCTTATTGTCAACGCTACTTGATGCAATAATATTCAAGTGCAACCAAAAACCTGAAGCCAGGGATATTGATGCCCGTGGAGTCGCCAACCTGCTGTGGGCTATGGCGAAACTGGTGGACAATGGGCAGGAGCTGACACCAGAACTCAAACAGGCTGTGACCGCGCTGTTGCCCCACGTTAGCGCACAGAATGACCAATTTATTCCTCAGAATATCGCCAACATGCTGTGGGCCATGGTGAAACTGCTGGACAACGGGCTGAAGCGGACACCAGAGTTTAAAGAGGCCGTGGCCGTGCTGCTGCCCCACGTGACACAGAAAGCTAACTTTAAACCTCAGGGTATCACCAACCTGCTGTGGGCCATGGTGAAACTGGAGAACAACGGGCAGGAGTGGGCATCAGAGATCAAACGGGTCGTTGCCGCGTTGATGCCCCTCGTGAACGCACAGACAGCTAACTTTAAACCACAGGAAATTTCCAGCCTGCTGTGGGCCATGGCGAAACTGGTGGAAAACGGGCAGGAGCAAACACCAAGGCTCAAAGAGACCCTGGCTGCGCTGTTGCCCTGCGTGACGGCACAGAAAGCTAACTTTAAGCCACAGGGTATCGCCAACCTGCTGTGGGCCATGGCGAAACTGGTGGACAATGGGCAGGAGCAGACACCAGAGCTCAAAGGGGGCGTGGCTGCGCTGTTGCCCTACGTGAAGGTACAGAAAGACCAATTTAATGCCCAGGATATCGCCAACCTGCTGTGGTCCATGGCGAAACTGGTGAACAACGGCCAGAAGCGGGCACCAGGGCTCAAAGAGGCCGTGGCCGCGCTCTTGCCCCACGTGAACACACAGAAAGATCAATTCAATGCCCGGGGTATCGCCAACCTGGTGTGGGCCCTGGCGAAACTGGTGGAAAACGGGCAGGAGCTGACACCAATGCTCAACAACGCTTTGGCCGCACTGTTGCCCAACGTGAAGGCACAGACAGCTAACTTTAAATCACAGGAAATTGCCAACCTGCTGTGGGCCATGGCGAAACTGGTGGACAACGGACAGAAGCGAAGACCAGAACTCAACGAGGCCGTGGCCGCGCTATTGCCCTTCGTGAACGCACAGAAAGCCAACTTTAAACCACAGGGTATCGCCAACCTGCTGTGGGCCATTGCGAAGCTGGTGGACAACGGGCAGAAGCAGACACGAGATATCAGGGAGGCCGTGGCCGGGCTGTTGCTGCGCGTGAATGCACAGAAAGACCAGTTTACTCCTCAGCAGATCGCCAACCTGCTGTGGGCCATGGCGAAGCTGGTGAACAACGGGCAGGAGCAGACACCGGAGCTAAATGAGGCCGTAGCCGTGCTGCTGCCCCACGTGAACGCACAGAAAGACCAATTGAATCCTCAGCAGATCGCCAACCTGCTGTGGGCCATGGCGAAACTGGTGTCTGACGGGCAGGAGCGGACACCAGGGCTCAACGATGCCGTGGCCGCGCTGTTGCCCCTGGTAAACGCACAGAAAGACCAATTTATTCCTCAGCATATCGCCAACCTGCTGTGGGCCATGGCAAAACTGGTGGACAACGGGCAGGAGCGGACACCAGGGCTCAACGATGCCGTAGCTGCGCTATTGCCCACCATCAACGCACAGAAAGCTCACTTTACACGACAGGAAATTGCCAACTTGCTGTGGGCTATGGCGAAACTGGTGGACAACGGTCAGGAGCGAACACCAGGGTTCAACGATGCCGTGGCCGCGCTTTTGCCCTGCGTGAGCGTACAGAAAGGCCAATTTAAAGCTCAGGGTGTCGCCAACCTGCTATGGGCCATGGCGAAACTGGTGGACATTGGTCAGGAGTGGACACCAGAACTCAACGAGACTGAAGCCACGCTGTTGCCCTCCGTGAACGCACAGAAAGACCAGTTTAATGCCCAGAGTATTACCAACCTGCTGTGGGCCCTGGCGAAACTGGTGGACAACGGGCAGGAGCGGACACCAGAACGCAAAGAGGCCGTGGCTGCGCTATTGCCCCGGGTGAACACACAGAAAGACCAATTCAATGTCCAGGGTATCGCCAACCTGCTGTGGGCCCTGGCGAAACTGGTAGACAACGGGCAGGAGCAGACACCAGAGCTCAAAGAGGCCGTGACCGCGCTGTTGCCCCTCGTGAGTGCGCAGAAAGACCAATTTATTCCTCAAAATATCGCCAACCTGCTGTGGGCCATGGCGAAACTGGTGGGCAATGGGCAGAAGCGGACACCGGAGTTCATCGAGGCCGTGGCCGTACTGTTGCCCCATGTGAACGCACAGAAAGACCAATTTAACCCCCAGGGCATAGCCAACCTGCTGTGGGCCATGGCGAAACTGTTTGATAATGGACAGGAGCTGATACCAGGGCTCAATGAGGCCGTGGCCGCTCTGTTGCCCCGGGTGAACGCACAGAAAGACCAATTTAATGCCCTGGGTCTCGCCAACCTGCTGTGGGCCACGGCGAAACTGGGGGAATTTATTGAGTTGAACGTGGTTACATCCACGTTTGAATCCCTTGTCTGCCGAACCAGTAAAAACCCTCAGCTCTCTCATCAAGAGATATCAATGTCTCTCTGGGGAGTAATGGTATGCTGTGCCAGGTTGTCTCTGGAATGCAATGCCAATAAAAATAGTTTGCTTGAAACGCACATGGATGACCTGTTTACTCGCCTGGAAAATACCTCCCCAGACAATGAAGAGGAACAATCCATCATTACCATGGCCGCAAGTTGGCTTGGGAGAGCGTGTCCGGTGGTCCCCCATTACCAGACAATCATTTCAAAGCCTCAAACCATCGTCCGCAATCAACTGCAATCATGCATTCCCTCTTTGAAGATTGAAGAAGAACAAAGTCTGAACTCACTGCCTCCGGTTGACTTGCTACTGCCAGATCACAACATTGTGATTGAAGTTCAGGGACCGTCTCATTACGTGGGTGGTGATTTCAAAACCAGGGATGGTTCGACTCTGCTTAAAATCGCACTGTTGCAAAAAGCAGGATTTGAGGTCATTGAAATCCCGGTTAACCAGCTTTTGAACCAAGGTTCAATAAAGCGATGTATTGATCAAATAATGACCAGGTTATTTCAGGGAAGGAGTGCCAGCGTTTAAGATACAACACAGTGATCGCTGTCCTGGGATACTCTTTGGCATTAAGTTGCGTGGTAATGATCGTGTGATGCTTGTTTGTAACAGCTCGGATCACCAGCTCTTCGGGCATTTGATACTGGTGTCTTTCTTTTGAATGGATTCAGGACTCAAGACCTGACACAGATTTTCTTTTTTCGAGGTCTTGCCTTCGCTCCCTTCTTCGCTGACTTACCAGTTTCCTTTTTTCAGGAT
The DNA here is from genome assembly GCF_002864045.1 of Endozoicomonas acroporae. Taxonomy (GTDB): domain Bacteria; phylum Pseudomonadota; class Gammaproteobacteria; order Pseudomonadales; family Endozoicomonadaceae; genus Endozoicomonas; species Endozoicomonas acroporae. The sequence continues at coordinate 11,423 of NZ_PJPV01000105.1, read as the reverse complement.
CTTTCATCTTTTCTCTATACCGCTCCCTTTGGCGCTGATTTTCCAGCATTCTTTTTTCAGGATCTTTCATTATTTCTCTATACCGCTCCCTTTGGCGCTGATTTTCCAGCTTTCTTTTTTCGGGATCTTGCATTTGCTCCCTTTTGTACTGATTCAACATCTTTCTTTTTTCAGGATCCTTTATTCTTTCCTTATAAAGCTCCCTTTGGCGCTGATTTATCAGCTTTCTTCTTTCGGGATCTTGCCTCATTTCCCTTTTTCGTTGATTTTCCAGTTTTCTTTTTTCAGGATCTTTCATCATTTCTCTATATCGTTTCCTTTTTCGCTGATTTATTATTTTTATTTTTTCGGGGTCTTGCATTCGCTTTCTTTGGTAATAAAAAAGAAAACTATCAGCAATTTCTTTCCGTGGGATCGTTTGCGTATCATTTGTTGTTTGGTTCAGGTTTATCGGGTTAACAAAAGTAACAGGTAGTAAATCCTGTCGGTTAAACAGTACGGCATGAGGATGAGTTAACTGATCATCTGGACTCAAATGCCTGACAGGTATTGGATCAGGCTCACTAACCGATAAGCATACCTGCTGAGCAAAGGGGGAATTCGATGTTGATGATATCTCATTATTAATGACTTCATCATCAGAATTCCAGGGTACATATTTATCAAGAGCTGATTTTGGTATCTCAGGAATATCCGTTCCAAAAGTGTTTTCTGCATTGAAGTCTGCCAGAGATACAATATTGTATTCACTCAACGATTTAAGAATGTCTGTTTCATTTTGGTGTATATATGATTGACTACTGTAAACAGGAAAAGGAGAGTTCAGCACCTGACCAGACATACCTTGATACACTTGCCTTTGTTTGGGGGCATCAGGTTCGCAGGATTGGTTTATGGTATCTAATCTGTTGGAATAAGGATCAGAAAAAGCGATATAGAATGAATGTAACTTACAAGAGTGATTCATTGAATTACTGGATTATTGAATTAATCCTAAGACTATGTCTTCTTGTAAAAGTTCCTTCCTACCACAAACCATTTGCTATTTTTGTCAACGAAGCATAAGGATCTGCGATGGCCATTAAGTAGTTAACCAAATGAAATCCTATTTTCTGACTTAGTGGGCAGTCACTCTCGGCAACTGCTCCTGCGTTTCTCTATCTCCTGCATCCATGCAGTCGTGCGGCGTTATAACTCCGGTCGCATAGCTAAGGCTATGCCCCCTGCGTTATGCTTTGCATGGTAACTGTCCACTAAGCCAGAAATATACGATTCCATTTGGTTAACTACTTAGAAAACCCCAATTCAAGCTATGCCAAATGCTACTGAGAAAAACTTCCTGATTTTAATTCCAGAGCATATGTTGGCCTTGAGATTTAAAAAGCAGGAGGGGTGTCTCAAAGTGATTCTTTATGAACCCAATGATACAGGAAGGTATAGAACATTTTCATTATATGATCCTGATAATGCTTGTGCTCTTGAGATTAAGGATTTTTTTGATACTTGGAGCGATGATTTTGTTCATAAATTGGATTCAGGAGTTATTATCAGTTCTGATACTCAGGCGTCTTTTGAACAATGTGTTGTCAAAATATTCGGTGATGTGGATTTTTAATCAATTCAAATGCTTGCCAAAATGGCTGGCCACCAGGATCATCGAAGAATCAAACCACAACTCTAAAATAAACCAGTAGGAAGCAGGAGGCAAGGGTAACCAGCACTGAACGGGAATGACCTGTGGGGTTTTCCTGGTCAGGGTCTGATAATAAAAAATTATTTTTAACATTAAGAAGCAAAACCTTGTGGCTTTTACGATAGAAAACTATCGCATCAGACCAACAGTTAAAAAATGGAATGGTTCGCGCCCCATATCTCCTGAACAGCGATCCCCATAAGGATCGCTGTAAGGTGTTTTTGCTTGGGGGGATAAGTAAATCAAAATTCAAGACCCGACCCCGGTTTCCGCGACCCCGGTTTCCGTTTCCCCGACCCCGGTTTCCCGACCCCGGTTTCCGCAAGACCCGACCCCGGTTTCCCTTTCCCGCCGGTTTCCCGCGACCTTGGAAAATTCACTAACACTGGAGTAAGTATACATAACAAAAAATTCCAGGGAACCGAAATGGACAGAATTATTGTGCGTAGGATCTGCAGTTAAAAATGATTTTGCTCTGGTCTTACTGGTCAAATTTGCACGAAAGCCTTTAAAAAATAACTAACACTATGGAAATTATCGTATGACGCCATCTACCTCAGTCCAGCTGAGCTGGTTTGAAAACATTCAATATAATTACCAAACCGAAGGATTGTGGAGCGCCCTGATCGCTGTTTTCTGTTTCTCTGGCCATTCCAGGACCATCTCGGTCGTCGAGGCCGAGAATTACATCAACGCCTATCCTGAATCCGGGCTAACACAAGCTCTGAACAGAAAAATTGGCAGCAGGAAAGTGACTCTTAGTCCTGCAGGTGACTTGCGTGCTCAGACTTCAACGCCACGGCCTGACCCAAAGGACACTCAGACACCCGTAGCTCAGGAAGCAGGCCGGTCAAACTCACAGTCGGAGGTCAACACAGTCCAGCTATCAGAACAACAAAGGCTGGCAGAACAACATAGGTTGGCAGAACAACAAAGGCTGGGTCAATTGCAGGAGAATATGAAAGAACTTGCGAATTTGGCAGCAGAGTATGTCGATATCGTCCGTGAGTTAAGTGAAATCCCTATGGCTACTGTTTTTATAGGTCTGGAACTATCGGCTATTGAGAACGGCGAGAAAATCCTCTCTGCAGAACAAATCATCAGCAATCTGAGAACCTGGAGTGAGGAATTGAAATTTGGATTTAACAGCGTTCTGGACTCATCACAAACGATTACTGATGAATCAGCAGCACAGGCCCTGAAGCAATTCAGATCCAGATTCGACAAACTGGAACGCATACTGGAACGCAAACAGGATGCAGGGCATATTCTGGGATCCACCCTTGATGGCGCTTCCGGGCTGCTGCCTGACATCAGAACAAATATCACTGCTTATCAAGTCCCGGCATGTATTTCAAATGCTGAGAATAGAGTCATTACTTCGGCCAAAAAATTACAAAAGATTATAAACGATGGCCACGAAGTTCTCGACAATGTACTTTCCGTGACACAAGGTAATAAAGATTATCAGGAATTAAAACAGAAACTGGATTCCCGGATACAGAATGTTCTTGATATGCAAGGTACTAAACACAGCTAGATATTTCAGAATAAACATTGTCAGGTCTTGAATCTTGAATGTGTTCAAATACAAAGGCCTGACCCTGGCGTTTCGTTTTTCTTGACTTTATTCAGGAATCAAGACCTGATCCTCGCTTCTTCGCATTTTTACCTTATTCAGTGATCTTTCTTCTTTTCAGCGGGGGAGAACCAGAAGCCTGTCGTCCATCAGTCGTTGTCGTGACTGAGCTCGCCCCGTCCGTGCGCCTATTCCTCATCAGCACCCTTCGCTTCTTGCGCAGTGGTTTGCTCAGATCCAACACCTGGAGGGTCGTGTCGTCAGAGCAGGAAGCCAGCCGCCCATCGGGCAACACCTTGACTGATGTCACCCTCCCGGCATGCACCTTCAGCGTCGCCACGCATTGCTCTCCGTCGGGCTTGCTCGGATCCCAAACGTTTACGATCCCCTTATTAGCGCAGGAAACCAGCCGCCCATCTGGCAATACCGTGACTGAGAGCTGCCAACCGGTATTCCCTTTGAGCGTCAATACGCATTGCTGTCCGTCGGGCTTGCTCAGATCCCACACCTTTATGGTCCCGTCAGCAGAGGTGGAAGCCAGCCGCCCATCGGGCAATACCGTGAATTTCACACAGTTGGCATACACATTGAGTGTCGCCACGCATTGCTGCCCGCCGGGCTTGCTCACATCCCACACCTTTATGGTCTGGTCATCAGAGCAGGAGGCCAGTCGGCCATTGGGCAATACCTTGACCGATCTCACACTGCCGGTATGCCCATTCAGCGTTGCCACGCATTCCTGCCCCTCGGGCTTGCTCAGATCCCACACCTTTATGCTCTGGTCAATAGAGCAGGAAGCCAGCCGCCCGTCGGGCAATACCACGACAGAGTTCACGCAGTGAGTATGCTCATTCAGGGTCACCACGCATTCCTGCCCCTTGGGCTTGCTCAGATCCCACACCTTTATGGTCTTGTCTGCTGAGCAGGAAACCAGCCGCCCGTCGGGTAATAACGTGACTAAGATCACCGCGCTGGTATGCCCTCTCAGCGTCGCCACGCATTCCTTCCCCTTGGGCCTGCTCAGATCCCACACCTTTAAGGTCCGGTCAGAAGAACAGGAAGCCAGCCGACCATCGGGCAATACCGTGAGAGCATTCACAAAGGTATTATGCCCTTTCAGCGTCGCCACGCATTCCTCCCCCTTGGGCCTGCTCAGATCCCACACCTTTATGTTCGCGTCATTAGAGCAGGAAGCCAGGCGCCCGTCGGCCAATACCGTGACTGAGACCACCCCGTGGGTATGCCCCCTCAAGGTCGCCACGCAGGTGTTCAGGGAATTGCTTTGTGCAATCAGGTAGTTATTGCTGACGTATCGAAGGTAAGTCAGCCGTAATAGAGGGTCATCAATGTCATGGTCAGGAACCGCAGGTATATCCCTGTTTTCAATTGTTTTTCTGTATGCGTCAGAAGCAGTGCCGTAATATTGAGCGGACAGTTTTTTCAATTTTTCTTCGGTATTGAACAGGGTTAGCAAGCGGCTGCTTGTTGAAGCCAGGCGGTGAAATTCGACGAACGTCAGGCTGTCAGCAATTTGAGTCAGCATTTCATCGGGTAATGCCAGTAAAGGCGACACTTGCTTAAGAGGAACCACCGAAACCCCCTCTGTGTTTTTTTCTCCCGGCGGATTACCAGACGGAGTTGTATCCCGGGAGGGATGAGTGGAAGCATTATCAACGGCATTTATAGGCATGCCGCCTTTGACCGGTGAACAGCGCTAAAGTTCCTGCCCGACAATGCAATAAATCTGACGTTAATTGATGGCTGCACATTGGCAAGCACCAACGCGGTAATCCGTCCATTACACCGAATCATTGATGGGAGGCGTCTGTTTTTCCAGACCCGGCCGTAAACAGCTAACCATATGAAATTATATATTTCTGACTCCTTGTGCTGGAAATTTTCAGAATCGATACCATTGGTATTTTTTACCTTATTCAGTGGTTTTTCTTCTCTTCAGAGGAGGAGAACCAGAAGCCTGTCGTCCATCGGTCGCTGTCGTGACTGAGTTCGCCCCGCCCGTGTGTCTATTGTTCGTCATCACCTTTGACTCTTTGCGCAGTGGTTTGCTCAGATCCAACACCTTTACGGTTGTTATTCTCGGAATTGATCTGAGCAAAAAGAGTTTCCAGTTACATGGAGTTGATGCCAAAGCAGCAATCGACCGGTGGTGTGCCCACATTGCTGGGGATCAGGAAATACTTAAACTTGACTGAGACCTTGCCTTCAATGGCAGATGAGAATAAAAAAAATCTCTATCGCGTAACCAACCACACCGTTCATATTCCTTAATCACCGTATCCGGGGTGACCGGTTGGCCATTCAACGCCAGACCCCTCTGGTAACATTCGGCTTTGAAGTGTGCCAATTCCCGTGTTGCCTCGGTAGCCTGATAATCCTTAACCACTGCATCCGGTGTGACCGGCTGGCCATTTAACGGCAAGTCCCTCAGGCAACATTGCGTTTTGAAACGGGCAATCCCCAGTTTACCATCCGGACTGTCCGGGAAATCCTTGACCAGCTCATCCGGTGTGACCGGCTGGTCATTTAATGGCAGGTTCCCCAGGTAACATGCTGCTTTAAAGTACGATAATTCAAGTTTCGCTTTGAGTGCGTGATAATCCTTTATCACCGTATTCGGCGAGATCAGCTGGCCATTCAATGGCAGGCCCCTAAGGCTGCATTCCGCTTTTAAACACGATATTCCCAGTTTGCCTTCCGGACTATCCGGGAAATCCTTGACCACCTCATCCGGTGTGACCGGCTGTCCATTCAACGCCAGGCCCCTCAGGCAGCACTCCTGTTTGAAGCGTGCCAGTGCCAGTGTTGCCCTGGTGGCCTGATAATCTTTAACCACCTCATCCGGTGTGACCGGCTGGCCATTCAACGCCAGGCCCCTCAGGCAACAGTCCGCTTTGAAACGCGCCAGCTCAAGAGTTGCATTGGCGGCCTGAAAATCCTTGACCACCTCACCGGGTGTAAGCTGCTGGCCACTCAAGGGCATACCCCTCAGGCAGCATTCCGCTTTGAAGCGCGCCAGCTCCAGAGTGGCATTGGCGGCCTGATAACCCTTAACCACCTCACCGGGGGTGAGTGGCTGGCCATTCAACGGGAGGCCCCTCAGGCAGCATTCCTGTTTGAAGCGTGCCAGCTCCAGCGTTGCATTGGCGGCCTGAAAATCCTTAACCACGTCGTCCACTGTGAGCTGCTGGCCATTCACCGACAGGCCCCTCAGGCAACATTCCGCTTTGAAGCGTGCCAGCTCCAGTGTTGCTTTGGCGGCCCGATAATCCTTAACCACCTGACCGGGGGTGACCTGCTGGCCGTTCAACGCCAGGCCCTTCAGGCAACATTCCTGTTTGAAGCGCGCTATCCCCAGTCTGCCTTCCGGACTATCCGGGAAATTATTAACCACTGCATCCGCTGTTATCTGCTGACCATCCACAAAAAGCCCCCTCAGGTAACATTCCGCGTTGAAGCGCGCTATCCCAAGCTGGCCTTCCGGGCTATCCGGGAAATCCTCAATCACCGCATCTGGTGTGACCGGCTGGCCATTCAACGACAGGCTCCTCAGGCAGCATTCCGCTTTGAAGCGCGCCAGCTCCAGTGTTGCTTTGATGGCCTGATAACCCTTGACTACTGCATCTGGTGTGACCGGCTGGCCATTCAACGGCAGACTCTTCAGACAACAGTGTTCCTTAAATCGCGCCAGCTCCAGTGTTGCTTTGGCTGCCAGGTAATCCTTAACCACGGAATCCGGCGAGACCTGCTGGCCATTCAACGAGAGGCCTCTCAGGCAACATTCCGCTTTGAAGCGTGCCAGCTCCAGCGTTGCCCTGGCGGCCTGATAATCCTCCACCACGGAATCGGGTGAGACCTGCTGGCCATTCAATAACAGGCCTTTAAGGCAACATTCCGCTTTGAAGCGCGCCAGCCCCAGTGTTGCCCTGACGGCCTGAAAACCCTCAACTACGGAATCCGGTGAGACCTGCTGGCCATGCAACCAAAGACTTCTCAGGCAACACTCCGCCTGGAAGCGTGCCATCCCCAGTCTGCCTTCCGGACTATCCGGGAAATCCCCAAGCACCTCATCCGGTGTGACTTCCTTGCCATTCAACGACAGGTGTCTCAGGCAACATTCTGCCTTGAAACGGGCAAACTCCAGTGTGGCTGTGGCTGCCTGATAACCTTCAATCGCTTCATCCGATGTGACCCGCTGGCCATTCAACAGCAGGCTCCTCAGGCAACATTCCGCTTTGAAACGTGCTATCGCCAATGTCTGCTTATTGTTTCGATTTGGCTTCCGGTTGAATTCCTGAATGACCTGATCCGGGGTAATCTTTCTTTTATTGTCATGCAGAATGTTCTGTAAACAAAGTTTTTGCAGGAAAAAGCCAGCTCTCAGAGATGTCCTGTCATTTCTATAGGCCCTGAGCACGGCAGCTGAGGTGATTTGACGTCCGTGTAATGTTTTACTTTCCCAAAAGGCATCTTCAATACATTTGCCATCATCCGGGGTGCTGGTTCTTCTTCTGTGCAATTGATGATTTGATATTCTTTTACCGATAAATGTACTTCTGGATCGGCCAGTAAATCTGCCTGGGCTGGCTTGCTGGCGAGCCCGGTAGGCAGGCTTTGGATGGGGGGGATTTGATGCTGTCGCTTTCAAAATAAACCCCAGGGCTGTAAATGCCAATGTTTGACCTCAATATGATTATCAGGTTCCATTCTTAAAGCTGAAAACAATTTTTATGAACTGTTCAAAATGGCTGCGTAGTTCATATTTAAAAGATGGAATTGGTATAAGCAGCTTAGGATGCATTTGCAACGGGGTGATTGATCAGTCACAAGAATCAAGACCTGACCCTTGCTTCTTTGCCTATGCAACTAGACATTGAGTGTCGTTCAAAAAAGCGTTACCTGACTATTCCTGAAAATGTCTGGGTGGGCGGTAGCGTAGTTGCAGATCAGGAAAGTGCTGTAATGTTTTTTTGATTTAAGGCGCTGGGTAGGAGAAGCATTAAGCCGACTTTTCCTGGTCAAGAAAATATAATGTGCAAAAACCAAGATCCCATCTTTTTTCCAATGGTTCAGGTAATAAAAATGAACGACACCCATAGTAAAGTTATCGGTTATGTACTTTGGATTTTCGGTTTTCTTGGTGCCCACCGTTTTTATTATGGCAAACCGGTCACAGGAACTATCTGGTTGTTCACCCTTGGTCTCTTTGGCATCGGCTGGCTGATCGATCTTTTCCTTATCCCGGCCATGGATCGGGAAGCGGATTTTCGTTTCCATAGTGGCCAGTATGATTACTCTGTTACATGGATATTGCTGGCATTCCTTGGTGTATTCGGTGTCCACCGTATGTACCTGGGGAAATGGATATCGGGAATTTTGTATCTGTTTACCATTGGCTTTTTTGGTCTTGGTGTTATTTACGACTTTTGGACGCTAAACGACCAGATCTCGATTAAGAACAGTGAAAATAGTTCTGGATCATAAAACTGAAAAAGTGGGTTGAAAAATTTTAGGGCAAGAATTGAAAGGCAGTTTTTAATCTTCGATGTGTTCAAGATTCAAGACCCGACCCCGGTTTCCGCGACCCCGGTTTCCGACCCCGGTTTCAGCAAAAGCGGTTAATCAGTGTAAGAAGCCTGCAACGAGTTGCGTGGATAAAGTTCAAATGATGGCATAAAAGGTAAGACCTGCACTCCCTTGAACCTGACCGGGGTCAGGGCCCGAAGAGGCCGAAGACCTGATGAGGTGGGAGTGAGCGGATTCCATCAGGGCCAGAGGCATTGAGACCTCACCCCAAAGGCCGGATATATGGAAGCATTACTCTTTAAAAGCCATTGTGAAAACTTTTCCTTGCATCGCGGGGCGGACCATATATGACCCCGGTTTTTTGTAACACAAATCTCGACTATTGCGTTTAGTAATCAACTCCTATATTGTTGGTTTGTCGTATACATGCAGTAACGACAAAATAATTAAAATAAATAAGTTATAAGGAAGTGTTATGTCTAAGCAACTATCCGTCGCTTTTGTTAAATCTGGCAGTGTAAATCTTTTTCGTGAATTTGACCCATCAAATTTTGTGACTTGCCATGCAGGTTGCATGTTTGAAAACAGATTCTAAAATGGTTTCGTAGTTAGAAAGCTAGTTTATATAAAACGATCAAATCTCTTACAGAATTAGTTTTTACTTCTTTTGTAGGAGGTTTGATTTTATGTTTAGGCGTATTGTTGTGAATAATAAATATAATCAAGTGGAATGTGATATTCCAAAAGCTGAAGATATTAGCGAAGTAAAATCACTCACTGATATTCTTGAAAAGAGGAATTATATTGAGTCCAATATTGACTGGGAGAGTTTAATAGATTCACTATCAAATCCAGAAAAACATTCTCCGACCTCACCTTTTCTTGAAAGAGAAGTATGCGAGCGATTTTTAACTCAATATAAGAGATACTTATACCTGACCTGTAAATATGGAAAAGAACTCGACTTTTCACCATCCGTTGGTATAGATATTATATGGCATGCTCATATTCTAGACACCATTGCCTATCATAGAGACTGTCAATATTTATTTGGTAGTTATTTACATCATTTTCCGTATTTTGGACTACGTGGTGAAAATGATAAAAAGAACCTTGAGCTAGCATTTGAAAATACTAAGGAGCTTTATTTTCAAGAGTTTAATGAGGTGTTAGAATAATGAAAAAATCAGAATTATTTTATTATTGCTATAAGCTACTTTCCAGTTTGTCATTGGATTTATTCCGAATATTGATATTTTGGTGGGTGATTTCGGAATACGGTGGCGAAGAGTTATCGAGCTTATTATTCATCATTACCTTAGCCAGTTTTATGTTGATCCCTTTACTGGGTCCAATATCTGATTTTTATATTAAATCAAGAATTCTATCATATTCTCACTTGGCGTATGCAGCTTGTTTCTTTTTTATTTTTTTGAATATAAGCTCAGAAGCATCTGTGGACACTAAGTTTATCATATTTGGGTGTATCTATTTTATTATTGCTGTTATAACATCAATTTCTAGTCCAGCTAGTAATGCAATAATGGCAGAAATAGCCGAGAGTGAACGCTTACCGTTAGTAATTAGGAAAACTAAATCTATTCTATCTTCACTCGCCCTCATTAATCCATTATTGGCAAGTGCTCTCGGATTGATTTCAATAGAGCTTGGACTAATTGTGTCTGGCTCCATTGCACTTATGGTAGCTCTAGTAGCATTCAAAATGAAAAGTTCAGAGCCAATAAGTAGTCATAATCAAGAGATTGGCTTAAGAGTATGGTCTAAATCTATTATCCAAGGGTGGAAATTAAAATTCCAAATAAAAATTGAACTTTGGTATACGATTATAGTTGGTTTTACAAACTTACTAATAACTCCATTCTTTTTAGTATTAATTCCTCTTTTTATTAAAGAGAGGTTTTCTGCGGATATATTTGCTTACGGAGCAGCAGAGTCTGCTATAGCTATTGGTAATTTGTTAGCAGCTCTTCTAGTGCTACCTTACCTGAACAAAAAACTTCATAAGAGTTGGATCTGCAGTATAGGTGTTTTTATTTCAGGAACTGGTGTTATTCTTGCGTCCATGAGTGAAAACCTCTGGCTATTTATCGGTATTCTTCCTTTTACTGGACTAGGGATAGCAGTATTTACCATGAACGGAATGTCTCATCGTCTTCTTGCTTTTCCAAAGACTGATCGTTCAAAAATTTCAGCTGTAGATTTATCCATAGGAAATATCACAAAAGCCTTAGGCTTGGGGGTAACAGGTTATTTTATTGGATTCTACGATATTCAAATTATTGCTTTAACATATGCAACCCTAATACTAATCATGTCATTTGTGATTATGTTGATACCAGACTGGAAAGAGTTTATGAGTTTGAGGCACGACCAGTTAGAAGGATATTTTGAGAGAAAATACTCAATCACAACTTAGGACTCAAAACGCTAAACTTACACATAAATCGGGTAAGGGCTGGTCTTTCTCCGGCCCTCCCCACAGCACCCGGCATGCGGGTCCGCACCGGGCGGTTCAACGATGATGGTGAAACCTGATCCATAAGTCTTTCAATGAAACAAGCCCAATTTTCGCGAGGTAATTGTTAT
>NZ_PJPV01000104.1 GCF_002864045.1 Endozoicomonas acroporae | reverse complement strand
AGCCAGAAATATACGATTCCATTTGGCCAACTACTTACGAATCGCATGGTGAACACTGCGTTCTGGCCTGAAGCCATAGGATAGACGATGGAAGTCGTTTTCCCAGATAGGATCCATGACCATCAGCATGGCTCTTTGCACAATGCGGTCCCTGAGGGTAGGAATCCCCAAGGGTCTCATTTTGCCATTAGCTTTCGGGATATAGACCCGCCGAGCTGGCAAAGGTTGATAGGTTCCATTCAGTAACTGTTCACGAATGGCCAGAATAAGCTGAGGGAGACGACCTTCAAGCGATATCTTCGTCATGCCGTCAACCCCTGGCGTATGAGCACCAGATGAGGCCAGTGTGATACGAGCGGCTTCCTGCAGCCAAATCGGTTCAGCAATTAATCGTAAGAGACGGTCAAACCGTCGACTTTCATCCTTGGTTGCCCATGTTGCTAACTTGCATTGCATTTCTCTGATTATCAAAGGTCTTCACCTCGTTCTCTTAAAGAGGGTCAGATAATTTGCCCTGCAAATCTGCTGAGCTGTTCCCCTTTGCCATGTAATGGGCTTTCCCCATCTCGGACTACTACGGGAACTCTGCCGGCCTGTTCATCATCGGAGCCATACTTCCTTAACATCTGAACAGACCTTCCTCGGTCGATTTACCTGGACTCAAACGTGTCGGGGAGGCTGCCGGTCGCAGTCTTTACCCTTGCTTGCCGCAAGTCGATACAAAGCTTATGGACTGGTTGAGTGAACTCCATAAGACCACTGTTACCAGCCTATTTGTCTGGCTCAGATTGCAGCTTCAGCGCTACCTATGCTTCTGCTGTCTTTGTATTCCACCTGTTAAGCCGTGTAGGAGGAGGCGACATTTCAACCCACAGATGCGGATTAACCGGTTCGTGTTCCTCAACCTTCCGACACTCAGTCTTGAGAACCATCTTGGCGTAACGGCTTCGCCTCAGTTCCCGTTGTCAGCGAGTTACATCACCCTGCCAGTGTGCGGCAGGTCACTGTCGCTCAGACTCATGTCTCCCCTCAACGGGAAACAGCTGCTATGTTGTTCTTCCTGAACGGTGCATAACAGATTCCAGATAAACTCGTGATCCGGTGACTGGCTTCTTGCCAGCTCCGGATTCCGAGCACACTATAACTGATATCCCAACACCAAACCTGGTAAGGGCCTGTGGCAATATGGGTTGTTGGCTTCTTGCTCTTTGAGCGCTTTTTCGTCCGTCCACGATGATGAAGCTGACCATGTTTTTTCAGCACCCGATAAAAGCTGGATTCCGAAGCCACCACGTACACGCCCTTATCGGCAAGCGCAGGTACGATTTGTGACGGCGGGAGGCTCGCATTTTCCTTTTGATTACAGATGTCCAGAATACGCAGCTCCTCCTCGGCGGTCAGTTTATTAGAAGGCTCAGGACGCAAGGCATCCAGGCGTTTGTCAACCAACACCACACCGTTATCATCGCGCCAATGATTCAGTGTTTTCAGGGAGATTCCCAGTTGCTCAGCCGCCTTCCAACGGGAAGCGCCATTTGCTGTGGCTTCATCAAACCAGGTCAGCAGTTGTTGGCGTTCATTTACAGGAGTCAGTTGTCCTCGCTGTTTATCCCGTAGAAGGCATCGAGCTTTTTTGACAGCACCAGCAAAGCTGCGGTTTCTGCCAGCGCCTTGTCCTTTCGATGGAGCTCTTTTTCCAGTGCCTGAATACATTTGCGTTCTTGTTGTATCTGCTTGTTTTCAGTGCGAGCGCGCTGGCAAACCTGGTCTGCACCGGCAATACAAGCCTGCTTCCAGTCTTTTATCTGCTGAGGATAAAGCCCTTTTTTACGACAAGAAGTAGTTGGCCAAATGGAATCGTATATTTCTGGCTAAGTGGACAGTTACTATGCAAGGCACAACGCAGGGAGCATAGCCGTAGCTATGTGACCGGAGTTGTAACGCCGCAGAGTGACTGTCCACTTAGTCAGAAAATATGATTTCATTTGGTTAACTACTTATTCATTCAACTCGGTTTCCGATAAAGTCGCTGTTTCAACAACGACAGCAAACTTGGCTTCAACAGACCATTGATCCGACTTATGTTCATTCCCAGGCACAGGTAAACCTTTATCCCGTAACGTCTTCCGCCAATTGTACAACGTTTGCTAATGCCTTCCTCTCTGGCCACATCAGGCACTGAACGATTATGTGGAGGCAACAGTTTCTTCACAACCGCAGCTTTACGTTCTTTTGGATAACTCGGCACATTAAACTTCTGCCGCCCACTGTCTAACTATTTTGGTTAATCAGCAGCCGGGACAACTATCCTGACACAGTGGGGGCGAAAGGGAGGAACTTTTATAAGAAAGCGTGGTCTTAATCTGTAATTCGATAGTTCAATAATTCAATGGATCAAATCAATCAACTTCCTTCATTCGATGCTTCTTTTTCTTATCTTTGTTCCAGCGCATCAGGTTTAGTAGATCAAGAACAGCAATTTGGTACCACCGAACAGCAGCCTATTTATCAAGGCATACCAGTTCAAGTGATGAACCCTATTCCTACTTACAATAGCGGACCAGATACATATCAAAATGAAGCTAATCATTCTATTTCATTGAATGAATATAATATTACATCCCTGACAAACTTCGATTCAGAAAACGCTTCTGGAACAGGTATTCCAGAGATACCACAATCTATTCTTGATGAATATGTCCCTTACCAGCCTAATGATAAACCCGTTAATAATCCATTATTACTAACACCAAGTACTCCCTTTCAGGAGCTAATATCGTGGGACGAGCTTGAAATTAGAGAGCAAACAACGGCGAATCATACAAGCTCAGGTTTACATAATGTTTCTGCCGGAACTCATAGTTCACAAGATTTACGGCCAGTTGCTGTCGTTAATCCGTTATACATGCACCAAGCGACAAGTGATAACCAAACAACCCAGGCAGAAGTTAATGTTGAGGGCAGTTCTTCACTTGCCGAGCGCAAAAGAGAGTGCCAAGGGAAGCTTCGCAAGGATCCCGCTTACGCCGAGCGCGTTAGGGAGCGCAGAAGGAAGCGCCAAAGAGAGCGCTACCAGACAGATCCCGTTTACGCCGAGCGCGTTAGGGAGCGCAAAAGGAAGCTTCAAAGGGAGCGCTACCAGACAGATCCCGCTTACGCCGAGCGCGTTAGGGAGCGCAAAAGGGAGCTTTGCAAAGATCCCGCTTACGCCGAGCGCGAAAGGGAGCGCAAAAGGGAGCTCCAAAGAGAGCTTCGCAAAGATCCCGCTTACGCCGAGCGCGAAAGGGAGCGCCAAAGGGAGCGCCAAAGGGAGCGCTACCAGACAGATCCCATTTACGCCGAGCGCGAAAGGGAGCGCAAAAGGGAGCGCCAAAGAGAGCTTCGCAAAGATCCCGCTTACGCCGAGCGCGAAAGGGAGCGCAAAAAGCAGTATCGTCAGTCAGTCAATTCAGCTAAAAACTCAGATGATTTTGCCACTGATTTCTAATTTAACTGAAACGACCCAGAGTTCCAGTAAAAATTCAGAAGGTACTGCCCCCCCGCTTTTCAGTCGTCAAGCTGAAGGAATATTTACAGTCCCGATCGCCTCCTCTCAGCCTTAGTGAACGGTTAGCAATCGAAGGGTAAGAAGGTAATGGTCGCTATCGTCCGGGTAGGCAAACGGCATAAGCTGTTGTGCCTCAATGGGAGCCCCATTATTAGAACGATCAAAGATAACGGAAAACTGCCGGTTATCCGGGAGCGTTAGAGTCATCGTTTTATTGGCCGCTGTCCTTCAAAGCATAAAATGGCCGATCCGGGCATTTCCCCTGAAAAAATAGAGTACAATAGTCTCATATAGAGAATTTACCCGATAATTCCGGCCAATTTATGCTTGTAATCTGAGATAGCGGATCAATTTATTCTGTATTTTCCGCCACTTTATGTTTGGCAGCATTGTGTAACTGAGACAGTTTATCTGGTACAAATGTACTCTATAAAATAGAAGTGGAGGTCTTTATAAAGGAGGACGTTCATGCACATTTTTACTCAAATAAATCAGTAAAAATATCCATTAGAAGGTAGGATTCGGAATTTCAATTTTTGTATGAAAAAAACAGATATTTAAAAATTCAGGACGGAAGACTAATAAGTCCATAAGAACAAATGACAGGTAGTCGTAATCGCAGTCCAGATAGGCTTTTAACAATGCGGCACGTAGAACAGATTCTGCTGACAGGCCATTTCTGCCAGTGTTTTGTTTGTCACCAGAATTCAAGTCTTCATAAACCCGGTCATTGAACTGCGGATGAGCATCAAGCCACTGAGATATTCCGGAAAGCTGAGTACAGATTTCATGAGGAACGTAATGAAGTTCCATACTACACTGCGGGTTACGTTTTTTGCGCATTTGAAGCCCTCTGTTTTTAGCATTCCCTGATGTTTACTGGCCTTGGGAAGGCTAGCTGTAAAAAGCAGAGGTGCTTCAATTATTTTTCAAGATAAATTTTAAAGTTTTCAATTGGTTGTGTTTTTGGACGAGAGCTAGTTGTAACCATTCGCTAAATCTATTATTCAAGCATCAATAGCCCTGTTCAGCTATCCTTGATAGATGCTTGAAATCACTACGCCTGAATGCACTTCAGAAATCCTGTACCCTTTCAGTTCTGCTTGAAATTTATCTTGAAAAATAATTGAAGCACCTCTGCTTTTTACAGCTAGCCTTCCCAAGGCCAGTAAACATCAGGGAAT
>NZ_PJPV01000103.1 GCF_002864045.1 Endozoicomonas acroporae | reverse complement strand
CGGAGTCCACATCCTTCGACAGGCTCAGGATGAACGGGGGTTTGCTGCTCAGGATGCACGGAGTTTTGCTGTACGGAAGGCGCTGAATGAGAACGGGCAAGATGGGACACAAGTGACCAATCTCCTCGCATTATGGCCTCTTTCTTTTTCCTGCTCCAGCCCTTGATTTTCTGTTCGGCCGCCAGAGCTTCCTCACGGCAAGGGAAGGCTTGTTGATACTTTAATTCAACGGGTAGGCGATTGGCTGTATAACAGTCTGGAAAATACCGCAACTGATGCTGGGCCAGTCGCTGTTCCAGGTTGTCTGTGTGTCCTGTGTAATAACTGCCATCTGCGCATTGCAGGATGTATACAAAGAAAGACATGAATGGTTCCCGTTGAACTCCTGAGGAATCCTCGGTTGTTGGTTAAAGGCTGGCAAGGATACCACACTCTATTAACTCTGGGTTTTGAGCCTGTCAGTAGAAGGGCATAGACTCCAGCCCCATGATAGATCGTACCAAACACCCTTCGACTCCGCTCAGGGTGAACGGAGATTGTACACGTCAAACTCATTGAAATGATGTGCGGTTGCGGCACACCCTTCGTCCGTGCATCCTGAGCGGAGTCGAAGGGCGCTCAGGGTGAACGGAGATTGAGTGTCATCGGGAAGTTAATGAAGGGCCCTGTTCCTGACAGCCAGAGAAAGGTCTGGGTATAGCGGCTGATAATTTCCACCAGCCCACGACCGGTGTCCGCCTGCAATTGTGGGGAGGCTGCTGCTTTGCGCACCAGCTTAGGGGCCGCTTCAAGCTCCTGGGCATTCTGCTCGAACCGCTGCTGGTTAATGGTGTAACCACGGGTCAGGTGCTCTTTCAGGGTGCTGGTGGCCCACTGGAGCTGCCGCTGGGACAGCCAGATGGTTTCCTGGTCCAGCAGTACCTGAATATTCCCCTGGCTGGCTTCATAAATGGCAATGTTAAGGTCGGTGTCGGCCACGTTATCTCCCGCTCCGGTTGGTCAGTGCTTCGCCAAGGATAGTTTGCAACTGTCCAAGCAGCCCTTCCAGCTCCTGCTGCTGTTGCCGGTAGCTGGCCAGCAGTTCGTCCGGATCGTGGCTGATGGTTTCGCCGACATGGGGGTTTTTGATATCCAGGTTGAAATTACGAGCGGTCACCTCGTCGATACTGACCTTCCAGGCTTGCTCATTTTCTACCCGTGCGGCAAAACCGTCCGCCTCATTGCCCCACCAGTCCATCTCTTGTTGAAATTCTTCAAACTTCATTGGGCGGGTTTTGCTGTAGTTCTTTACGCCTGCCGGGTAAGGGTGTTCGTAGAACCAGATCTCCTTCGTTGGCTGGCCTTTGGTAAAGAACAGGATATTGGTTTTGATGCCGGTGTACGGATTAAACACGCCGTTGGGCAGGCGCACGATGGTGTGCAGGTTGCAGGCTTCCGTCAGCAGTTTTTTGATTTTGGTTTTGACGCCCTCGCCAAACAGGGTGCCATCGGGCAGAACCACTGCCGCACGGCCACCGTCTTTTAAAACCTCAATGATCAACTGCAAGAACAGGTCGGCGGTTTCCCGGGTCTGCATTTCCGCCGGGAAGTTTTTCTCAATGCCATCTTCTTCGGTGCCGCCAAATGGTGGATTGGTGACGATCACATCTACCTGATCATCCCAACTGGAAAGCGGCTTATTCAGGGTGTTGCCGTGTTTGATCTGTACCGGCACCTCGATGCCGTGGAGCAGCATATTGGTGGTGCAGAGCAGGTGCGGTAGCTGCTTTTTCTCTACGCCATGGATCTGCTGTTGCAGGGTTTGATGATCGGCAGCGGTTTTCACCTGGTCTTTCAGATGATCCACTGAGCAGGCAAGAAAGCCGCCGGTGCCACAAGCCGGGTCCATAATGCTTTCGCCCAGCTGCGGGTTGATGCGATTGACCATAAAGCGGGTGACGGCTCTGGGCGTATAAAACTCACCGGCATTACCGGCGCTTTGCAGGTCCCGCAGAATCTGCTCGTAGATATCGCCGAACAGGTGTCGTTCTTTGGAGTCGGTAAAATCCACCTCGTTCAGCTTGTTGATTACCTGACGGAGCAGGGTGCCGTTTTTCATGTAGTTGAAGGCATCGCTGAAGGCTTCCTTCACCACAAAGCCCCGGGGGTTTTTATCCACAGGGGCGATCAGGTTTTTCAGGTCCGGGAACAGGTCGTTGTTGATAAAGCCCAGCAGCTCATCACCGGTTATGCCCTGCTTGTCTGCCGCCCAGTTGCGCCAGAGGTATTCTTCGGGAATGGGTGAGCGGTAGTCGTCCAACTCGAATTCCAGTTCTTCTTCCTGGGCATCGAAGATTTTCAGGAACAGCAGCCAGGACATCTGGCCAAGGCGCTGGGCATCACCATCGACACCGGCGTCTTTGCGCATGATGTCCTGGATGGATTTGATCACGGAACTGATGGACATGGGGGTTCTCTTTTAAAAGCTGTTTGAACCACAAAGACACGGAGGCACAAAGGAGGAGATGGATTGTTTTATTCTTCACGCTCTCTGAGAACAACCAAAAAACTTTGTGTCTTTGTGCCTTTGTGGTTCCAAAAAAATCAGGCTGAACGGTAAATTTCCGCTTCCAGCTCGCTGATGGCCTGTTCGTAATCCGCCGGTTTGCCAAAGCCTTTTTTGACGATCTCGATAGGGCGGCCAATGGCAGTGAAGGGCGCTACCTTCAAAACATTCTTGTTCTCGATCTCCTGCACACCGGCATCGGCGTATTTATCCAGCAGGGTATTAAGAACGATCTGTGCCGTGTCGGAGTATTTGGTGAAGTAGTTGCGCTTCTTCACGTTCTCCGCCCGCTCTTTGCGGGTCAGTGGTGGCTGGTCGTAGACCACATGGCAGATCAGATCGAAGGGGTCGAGGTCTTTGCCGACTTCTTCGGCCAGCACCTCCCAGAGGATACCTTCGTTTTCCAGTTCATCAATAATGGCCTGTTTGCGCCCGGCAGACTGCCACTTTTTGATAAATTCATCCAGCGAGGTGAACTGTCTGGCCATGGTTTTGCGGGTGTAGTCTTTGAACGACTCGGTGACCAGTTTGCCATCAGTGTCGTAGTACTGCACCCGTTCGGCGATGGCTTTTACGGTGACGCCGTTGACATGGAATTTGCGGACCTTGTTCTCGTCATCAAAGCCTGAGGTGTCTATATCGGTTGATGAAGAGTCCGTGCTGCTGACATTGTACGAGCCTGGCTCTTCATTTACTGAATGATCGGACTCCTCATCGGCAGGGTTGTTGAGGATGCTATCCAGTTCATCGTCATCACTGTTAATGGTCTGGCTGCTGGTATTAATGACTTTTTCCGGGATGCCGTCAAAACGCTCATCGGCAAACAGCTCTGTCGCCTTTTTGAAATCCAGAATGGTGAACCACAGCTTGTTGTAGCGGTCATCAATCCGGGTACCACGGCCAATGATCTGTTTGAACTTGGTCATGGATTGGATGGACTGGTCCAGCACCACCAGTTTGCAGGTTTTGGCATCGACGCCGGTGGTCATCAGTTCCGATGTGGTGGCGATTACCGGGTAGGGCTTTTTGGGGTTGATGAAGTTATCCAGCTGCGCCTTGCCCAGGTCGTCATCGCCGGTAATCTTCATCACATACTTGTCGTTTTTGGCCATCTGTTCCGGGTTCAGGTTGATCAGTGCCCGGCGCATCCGTTCGGCATGGTCAATATCGTTACAGAAGACGATGGTCTTGGCCATGGGGTCGGTGCGTTTCAGGTAGCTGATGATGGTCTGTGCCACCAGCTGGGTGCGCTCGTCGATCACCAGGGTGCGGTCAAAGTCTTTCTGGTTGTAGATACGGTCTTCGATCACTTCGCCGTGTTTGTCCGTCTGGCCCTTGGTGGGTCGCCAGCCTTGCAGGTCAACATCCAGATCGACACGGACCACTTTGTAGGGTGCCAGGAAGCCGTCTTCAATGCCTTCTTTCAGGGAGTAGGTGTACACCGGGTCGCCAAAGTAATCGGTATTGGAGACTTCGTCAGTCTCTTTGGGGGTGGCTGTGAGGCCAATCTGGGTGGCGCTGTTGAAGTATTCGAGAATCTCCCGCCAGGCACTGTCTTCGGCGGCGCTGCCCCGGTGGCATTCGTCGATCACGATCAGGTCAAAGAAGTCCGGGTCTACCTGTTTGTAGGCTTTCTGGTGCTCTTCCGGACCCGTGAGTGCCTGGTACAGCGCCAGGTGGATTTCGTAAGCCGGGTCTACCTTGCGACCGGTGATTTTGGTCATGGCCGTGCCGAAGGGCTGGAAGTCGTTGATGCGGGTCTGGTCCACCAGCACATTGCGATCTGCCAGGAACAGAATGCGCTTCTTGCTCTTGGCTTTCCACAGTCGCCAGATAATCTGGAAGGCGGTGTAGGTTTTGCCGGTGCCCGTTGCCATTACCAGGAGTACCCGATCCTGACCTGCTGAGATTGCTTCTACGGTTTTGTTGATGGCCTGTAGCTGATAGTAACGGGGCGACTTGCCGCTGCCATCGTCGTAGTAATCCTGGGTGATAATGGACAGCTGTTGTTCGGTATAGCCTTTCCAGAGGCAGAGCTTTTGCCAGAGCTGTTCCGGTGATGGGAAGTCTTCCAGCCGGATTTCGGTTTCCAGGGTTGCCGGATTGGTTTTGTCATGGAAGATAAAACCGTCGCCATTGGATGCAAAGGCAAACGGCACATCCAGCAGACGGGCATAATCCAGCGCCTGTTGCATCCCCTTGCCGATCTCATGTTGATTGGCCTTGGCTTCCACCACCGCCAGCGGCAAACCGGGCTTGTGATAGAGAACAATATCCGCCGACTTCACTTTTTTGCGGGCAGCCGCCTGACCACGCACCACTACCTTGCCATCCCGCAGTTTCACTTCCTGACGGATCTGGGTCATATCATCCCAGCCTGCGTCTTTGATCGCCGGGAGGATAAACTTGGAAATGATATCGGACTCAGTAAGCCTGGATTTGTCGATGGGCATGGCGGTGCATCCGGTCACGGCGTTGGGTTGTGGGGCATTGTCGCATAATTGGGGAAGGGATAAACAGAGGGGATCCACAGTGGTCGCTCGGCATCAACCTTCGCCTTCCACCAGTCGGGCAACAGCAGGCCAAGCGGCTCTACGGTGCTTTCTCAGGTAGAAGTAGGGTCTGCGGGTTTTGCCTTTGAGCGTACTGATCCATTCAAAGCCGATGACCTGCTCCCTGGTCTCGATTTTTCCGGCATCATTCCAGACCGGATATGGCAGGATTTTATGCGGCTCAGGCATTGGTGGAGGTGTGCTGGTGTCTCTGCTTTGGCTGACAGCAGGCTTTTGGTCAGCCGCAGTAACCGGACAGGTTTTGCTTTTTTTGAAAGGGGTGTTGCTGGTGGTCATATCCCTGACTCCTGTAAGACATTTTTTGGAATGGCTTGGGAGTCAGGATATGGCTGAAAAATAGTGAGTTATAGAGTGAAAGTTGGACGTTTGCATTTCAAAAACCAGCAGATTGATTTAACCAAAACCAAAGGCAAGCGAATTCGCAGCATTCCCCTCGATGAAGATCTCTATGAAGCTGCAAAACAGCACCTTGAACAGCAAGGCTCAGTGTACGCGCAGGGGATTTGCCAAGGCAGTCAAACTCCCAGGAATAAGCTTGCCAGAAGGACAAAACAGCCATGTACTCAGACACACCTGTGCCAGTCATTTTATGATGAACAAGGGAAATATCATCGTTCTCTAGGACAACGGATATCAAGCTGACCATGAAATATGCAAAGTTTGATCCTGAGCACTTCAAGGATGCTATCAACCTGAACCCGTTAGCCCAGCTTGAGCGACAAAGTCCTCGGCTTTGGCATCCTGCGTCGCCCTATCTCCCACATCCATGTGGTCGTGCGCGAGATTCGGGGCAGTTTATGAAATATCCGGGCTCGTACTCAGGAACTATTTTTCCAACCGGGTATCTAATAGAGAATATTCATCTCAAGCCATAAACAGGAACTGAACCGGCGTATGGGCTTGTATCTCAACATTTAATAAGGGAAGTATCTGCATGCTGGATATGAATCCACCTTTGGTTACCAAATTCAGCGTTGGCGTTTCAGATTCTACTGCCCCTTCGGCCCGCCTGGCGGAGATTCGAAAAGAAGTGACCGCCTTCTTCAGGCAATGCTGCCTGGCTGACGTTCCCGGCTCCGGCTATTGCCAGACCAAAACCCACCAGCATCAATGTGACCTGTCCGCATTCACCAATTGGGATCACTTCGTCCCCGCACCAGTGAGTGCCACCCTTTTCCACTTCCACCAGCGCGGGGGAGGTTCTGGCAGTAGAACTATCACGATAGAGCCACCGAGGAACCGGACCCTCATACTCCGGCCTCCCGTTCTAAGGCTTAGGGATGCGTCTGCGCCAGGCTCTGTATTGAGTCCTCCATCTGCCAGACCTGAGCATTCCTTGCCTGTGGCGGGTGCAGTAGGTGGCAGCAGAGCAGCAGAACTGCCATCAGGGAGAATCTTCCTGCTCGACGAGGTTAAAAAGCGGGCTATAGAATTAGAGCAAGTGGCTGACCAGCTGACTAAAGTCGATAAGGGCTCCAGTACAGTTGCTCAGTTGGAAGCAAGGCAGAAACAAATCAATGACCAAATAAACGCCATTAAAAGCGTCTATCAGCAACGTTACGGAATGGAATTGATAAAGCAGTTTGTGCAGTGGCAAGCAGCAGTGCGTAGTGCTCTGTGCAAGGAAGCTTCAACAAGCCCACAGACGTTTGATCAGCTGCAAAATCAGATAGGTGTCCATCTCGACGAGATAGAACTCTTTTTGATCAAGGACTATCACGACGAGTGCAATAACCTCTTGCAACAACTGCACAAGGCAAAAACCGCAAAAGAAGTCAATGATCGCGCCAACTTTGTGCGGGATTTGATCAACGCCAACAATTCGGTATTGCCCAATCAGTTACAGGGGGGCGACGACGACCATCTGTACGGTTACTTTGACGAACTGAGAGAACAACTGGCAAGCCTGCAATGCATTTTGAAAATGCCCGATATCAGTGCTGCGGATCAGCAAAAGACACGACAAAACATCATCATCATCACGGCAAAAGTGGAAAGAATCGCTGAAAGTTTCGCAGCAATTTCCCGTTACGATCGCCTGCGTGACTCAAGCCATTTGTATCCCGGGCAGCTTGCTGAAATGCAACAGACCATCAGAAAAGGCAAGCGCCTGAGCAGCACAACCCCCTCACCCCAGGATCAGGAGCGCCGGGCACTGGTGGCAAAACTGAAACAGGATCACCC
This sequence comes from Endozoicomonas acroporae, assembly GCF_002864045.1. Taxonomy (GTDB): domain Bacteria; phylum Pseudomonadota; class Gammaproteobacteria; order Pseudomonadales; family Endozoicomonadaceae; genus Endozoicomonas; species Endozoicomonas acroporae. The sequence goes on along the minus strand of NZ_PJPV01000103.1, from coordinate 16,665 downwards.
TGAAGTCACCATTGATGAAGATGCGATTTTGGACATGGCAGAGGAAGATTTCCAGCTGGTGCTGGCACTGCTAGGGAAACAAACACTGACCAAAGCCCAGCAGCAAACCCTGCAAAGAAATGACTGGCAACAAACTGACCGTAACAATCTGGTGGTTAACCGGGGCAATGAAAGGGTCCGCCTCCATATTTATGAAGACCGGTATCAGTTAGTAGATAACATAACCGGTGACATCATTGGCTCACTGACCCCTGATCGCTGGGAGCGAATCAAGCAGCGCCTTAAAGATGAGAGGAAGAGCCTGAGCGAGGTTACCCATCAGATGATTGTTGATGATTTCGTAAAATTCCCGACATCGCCCTATCAGTATCAATGGTGTCATGATGTTCACGGAGACTAGTGCAGGAAAGCGTTAACACCCATATAGCCTAACTCTGCGTGGGAATGCAACCGGGGTGGTCTGTACCCATATTAAAGTTAATGATAATGATTTGCATTTGATATTTTTTATAATTATTATCCCACCGTTGTTTATTCTCATTGCGTATTTTTTTCAGCATGAGAACCGGAAGAAGCAGGCGGTCATTGGCGACTGTCAAAAGGCAACTGGTGGCTGTCAAAGCCCACACTGGTACAGATTGAAATTCATGAAATTTTCAAAAAATACGCTGGCGCTGGCTGTGATGGCGGCCACCGTTTCTCTTGCGCAAACCTCGCATGTTTTGGCTGAAACGGCAACAGAAAGCACCGATAAAAAATATCAGCCGACCCTGATGAATCAGGTAACGGTAACCGCTGCACGTTCTGAGAAGCAGTTGAAAGATATTGCTGGAACGATCGTAGTTATGGATGAAGAGCAGCTGGAAAAGCAGATGGCTACCGATATCAGAGACTTGGTTCGTTACGAGCCGGGCGTCAGTGTTGGTTCCGATGGTCGTACCGGGTCTGAAGGTTTTAATATCCGGGGTATGGAAGGCAACCGGGTTAAAATCATGGTGGATGGCATAGACCAGCCGCAGCAGTTTGACTCTGGTTTTACTTACCAGCGTTCACAAAGAAACTTTATTGATATTGATGCCATTAAAGCTGTGGAAGTTGTTAAAGGCCCTGCATCAAGCCTTTATGGAAGTGATGCTATTGGGGGTATTGTTGCTTATCAGACAAAAGACCCCTCTGATTACCTGAAGTCTGATGGTGATGATACTGCTGCTTCGGTAAAAGGCACTTACACCAGTGCAGATCATGGCTTTGCAGAAACGTTCACCCTGGCAAATCGTACAGGTGATCTTGAAAGTATGCTGATCTACACCCGAAGAGATGTTGAAGAACTGGAAACTCATAGTGGTGCAGATATTGAAGGTAATGCAAGAGGCGCTGCTGATCCTCTGGATACCGGCAGCAATAACTTTCTGGGTAAATTACAGTATCAGGTGAACGATGATCATCGAGTTGGTCTGACTGGTGAATACCTGGACGCTAAGACTAAGGTTAAGCTGAAGTCAGGAGAAAAACTGCTGCCAGGTGGTACAACAGGCGAAGATATTGCCAGCCGTAAGCGTATTGGTGCCTTTCATGAATGGGAGGCAGGTCTCACGGCTTTTGATAGTCTGAGAACCCAGCTGGACTGGCAAGATTCAAAGATGGACCAGACGACCTGGATCCCGGCCACAAGTAGATACAATGACCGTAAGAATGTTTACTTCTATGGAGAAAAAAGCATTCAGCTGGCGACTCAGTTTGATAAACAGATTCAGTTAGGTAATACCGAACATAGCTTTGTTTATGGTTTTGATATCAATGATGTGAAAACAGAAAACAGAAATATCAGTTACGAGACCGGGAAAGATCCTGCTGACAAAACGTACATTCCAAGTGTTGATAAGCTGACATATGGCCTTTTTGTTCAGGATGAAATTACTTTAACTGACCGGTTGGTTTTAACCCCCGGGGTACGATTTGACAGTTATAAGTATTTTCCAGCAGGAGATGAGCTGGAAAAAAGTACAGAGAATAAACTGACTAGCCGACTTGGTGCTGTTTATGACTTGAACGATGAGCTTTCCGTTTTCGGTCAGTATAGCCAAGGGTTTAAAGCGCCCGATTTATACGATATGTACTATACCCATAAGGGTATAGGCTTTGATGGTAAACCCTATAAAACCATCTCAAACCCGGATCTGAAGCCGGAGGAGAGCCAGTCTGTTGAGTTTGGTTTAAGAGGTGATGATCATAGAGGTAGTTTTGAAGTTGTAGCTTTTTATAATCGCTACTCAAACTTCATTGATACATTCACTGATATGAGTGACCCAACATACACCGGAGGAATCACTCAAGCACAGAATATTGGTAAAGCGGAAATTCAAGGTGTTGAACTCAGGGGGCAATTGTGGCTTGACGAAACAATCGGTGCCCCTATGGGAACAACCTTACGAGGGTCTCTTGCGTATGCTGATGGTGAAGATAAAGAAAATGATGAAAAGCTGAACAGTGTTGCGCCCATAACTGCTGTGATCGGTCTTGGCTATGATGACCTTTCCGGAAACTACGGTGGTGAGCTTGCCTGGACGTTGGTTAAAGATAAAAGTGACTCTGATGTCAGTGACTCCGAAGCGCCAACAGGCAAAACCCAGTTTAATCCAGCAGGTTACGGGCTTGTAGATCTAACGGCTTATTACAGTCCTGTGGAGGATGTTACGTTAAGAGCGGGCTTGTTTAACATCACTGATAAAAAGTACTGGTTACTGGAAGATGTCCGTGGTCGTAGTTTTGGAGATCCTGAACTTAACCGCTACACCCAGCCCGGCCGTAACTTCTCTGTCAGCGTGCAGTGGGATATTTAATCGTTCCATCCTGACCTCGTTCACACAGTCCCCGGGTTGTTGCGAAAAACAGCTTTTGCTCTGTCTTTTGCAACAACCCCGGTTCCCCGTCGGAACGAGGAAAGCCGAGCACCCTATTACGGCTTAACTTCCTGAATTACCGCTACTGATACAACACATGCCTTATAAAGCTTATAAATGGTAATGCTATTAGTAACCACAAACGTTGCCTCAATCAGACTACCACCGATAGACCCGGTCAACAGGTTGTGCACCAGCCAGCAGCAGGAGTTCAAAAGGATCAGTGATCGCATCGTACCGGCCATGACGGAAGAGAGCTTTGCCGATGTCCACTCTTACCTGGGCTTTGCTGACAACGGTGCCATTGTCACCGAAGCCTATTCAACAGACGTCGACTTCATCTTTTCTAACGTTCTAATATACGACTGCAACGTATTCAGTAACGTTGATGACTCCAGATAGAGGGCATGGCTGTCAGAAGTCCCGTTCTGCTGTCCTGTCTCTGTCTGGCTATGTGCGTTGAACAGATCTTTTGTCTCTTTCTTAAGGGCTTTTTGCAAACCTTCCAGCAGGTGAATGGTGTCTGTGATGCGGTTTGCGTGTTGTCGCCTGTCATCTTGCGCAGAAGGGTGGGTATCTTGCAGCCGGTGAATAAGGTCGGAGGCGTAATCGACACCCTGTTTCAGTGGCTGCAATGCTTCTGTCAGATTGGCGGGTTTCTGGCTGACCAGCCTCTCTGCCAGAGGCTTTACTTTCGGACGGGTGAAATCTGCACTGGACAGTAAAGTCCGCTTTACCTCCTGCTGAGAGATGATGCTTCGCTTCTTTATCCCGGACATTGCCTGATCGTTTTGTCGGGTAGAGCCGTTGCCGGGGCTGTCCTTGTCCATGATGTGTTCATCCTGAATCCGATAAAGGTATTTGGCTACCGTGTTATCGGCTACTTGTGAAATAACCAGAATTTACAGGATATGGTCGTACAGAATTCGATAGTACTACCGCCTGATTCTGAAGGGCACAAAATTGTCATTGTCAGTTATAAGTCAGAAGTCACGTTTTATATATATAAAAACTTGAGCTTTTGTTTGTTATAGCTATTTTCACACTGTGGAATTTTGGCTTCTGGGATCTTTGGTCGCTATTCCTGTCTTAAAAATAAATTGAGATGTTATCGGTATGATAGAATCAGGGTTTCCTTTGAGCCTTAAAACTCAGTTACCAGACAATGCTGTTTCATTAACTCCAATTGAACAGTTAAATGGTGTAGAGCATGTCTTTCAGCAGTTTGCTGATAAACTGCCCCATCAAATCGCAGTTGAACTCAGACAGAAAGATACCCTGCGCGGAATGGAAATGAAAGGAAGGCCGGGAAGCAAGATTGAAAGCATGGCAGAAAAATTAAAAGAAGGTCCGGTCAGCTTTATTATTCAATCAAAAGACCAAAATAACACCTCCGATAAATTAATGATCACCTGTTTTTTAAATAAGCCAAAACCGGGTTGCTTTATCTGTAGAAATGATGAAAACATCATGATTAATGTAAAAAATACGTCATGTGATGTTTATCAAAGTGTGGCGAATGGTTTCTGGATAAGTGGTGAGGGGGAAGATGGGGCGGGAAGCATTCACTGTCTGCTTGATTTCGGGCAGCGGCGGGTTATGGATTATCAACTGGCGACATCAGAATCCACCGGTTCACCGGCTGGCAACTATCAGGTGGTTGATTCAACACTGCAGGTAAACGACTTTATTATTCCAGCAGTGACCCATCTGGAACGTGCCAGTCATGATGGTGGTCGATATGGTACACACAATGCTGTTTTTGCCAACGGAGCCGCTATTCCAGCGGCACTGTTTGAACACGACTTTGACCATTGGAACAGCCCGCCGGAAGCCTACCGCATGTTGTTCAGAAGTTTGGGGGGGGCTCTGAGCCATGCCTCAAAAAATCCGGAGCTTGACCTGCGAACATTTTTGCATGTCTTTATCACTACCTGTATCGGCTCCGGACTGATTCTGGGAGGGGATGAAGCCGCGGCGGCAATACAAACAGCCAGGGGGTTTCCCAGTACCAGTGTTATTGGAACACCGTCGGATAACCCGGTCTTGGAAAGGTACAAATATGCCGGTATCACGCTCAGCCTGGCCAGTTTCTTCGGTTTTCAGACCACTAAGAATGCCCTGGGAGTCAGTAGCCAATTTATTGAAAATCCCGCTGAGAAACGCTGCTTAAGTGCGAAAATGTGGGTGATGGAAGTTTTTGGCAGTCAGGTGCTTTCGATGCTCACCCTCGGGGCCACCATTGCCGGGGGAGAGTACATTGTTACCGGCAGTACTGAAAAAAGTAACCCCCGCAAGCTGTTTACCGACCTGCTTTTAGCACAGACGGTTGTTCTTGGTCTGGGGGCTGGCGTGCAGTCCAGGATGATTGACAAAGGTGTGTCTCCGGCCAAGACATGGTTGTTTTTTGTCCTCTTTCGGTTAGCCATATTCAGGAGTGCAGCCCTGGGGGTTCAGGTGATGACCGATCATCTGTTTGCCGATGGCGTTAAACCGGGGAAAATTCAGAGTATTGTGATAGCCAATGTCATTAATGAGCTGATGATCACGATTTTGAGTGGAATGTCTTATCTTTCCGGAAGATCAAAAGCCACGGATGGTTCAGAAGAGCAGCTGATGGCCTATGAACAGGATATACGGGAACTGGCAACTGAGTCCGAATCAGCCAAAGGTCTTGACACTTACGCTGATGATCATCAAATTTCTGTCCATCCATTGAACCGGTTTCGGTTGAATTTAAGCCGATCCATTGATGCTGCGCCGAAAACGCTCTGGGGTAAAGTGGCTTATTACTGTTTGCACCGGGATCCGCAGGGCGTGCTGTCTCAAGTGGTCACCAGCCCATTTCTCAGTGCTCTCTCTGGTCAGTCAGACGCTGAATATCGCGATGTTTTAAAGTTGCATCAGGCGTTATTAAAAGATCGTTCAGTGTCCCTGCCTGTCAATAAACCTGAAGCCAGGGGACTACCGGTATAATCTTAATGGCAGCTGTTAGCAGAGGCGATGATTGATCATGGATTACGATGATTATGTTCAGGAAAAGTATTTTTCACTGTTCCGGGAAAGCCCTGGTCTTACCGAGGATGATCTTGCCGTATCAGAAACCGACACCGTTAAAGAAAGAGAGCTTAAGCAGTTTATTAAAGACAATTACCTGAACCGAGAAGCAGAACCCATACCCGGCAAAAATGATCCCTGCGATATTGATGAAGAGATCAGTCAGGTGAAGCAACTGTTAACAGGATTGCTTGAGTCGGGAGAGATTGACCGGGAGATTGTCCTTGAGGCGCTCAGTTATGGACTGACAGAAATGGTGGATTTTCTTCACCACGAACCGGATCATCACTATTCGTTCAGTGAGCAGGAGAAGGCTGAACTGCACAGTATGATGAAGACGGTTCTGCAAAAGACAGAAACAGAGGAACATCAAGCCATTTGTGAATCCCTGTTCCCGGACATGGTCAACTATCTTGAGTCCGTAGTGGCTAAAATCAGGACTCCAAGGTTCTGATAAGAAGCAGAGCCCTCTTTTGATTTCATTTTGCTTTCTTTGATCGCTACTCTTATCTTTAAAAATAAATTGAGATGTTATCGGTATGATTGAATCAAGGTCTTCTTTGAGTCTGAGAACTCAGTTCCAGCACAATGATTTTTCATTAACGCCGATCAATACTTCTGAGGAAGTAGAGTCCATACCTCAGCAGTTTGCTGAAGTTGATGGCCTATGAGCAGGATATTAGTAGACCTGTACCTGAATCCGGATCAGTCTGTTTTCTTGAACTGGACACTTACGCCCATGACCAGAAAATTTCCGTCCATCCATTAAACCGGTTTCGGTTGAATTTCAGTCGATCCATTGATGCTGCACCGAAAACGCTCTGGGGTAAAGTGGCTTATTACTGTTTGCATCGGAGTCCCGTGGGTGTGCTGTCCAAAGTGGTCACCAGTCCGTTTATCAGTGCTCTCTCTGGTCAGTCAGACGCTGAGTACCGGGATATTTTGAAGTTGCATCAGGCGTTATTAAGAAACCGTGCAGTGTCCTTGCCAGTCAATCAACCTGAAGTCAGGGAGCTACCGGTATAATCTGATGGTTATTGGCAGCAGCTAACAGAGGCGATGATTGATCATGAATTACGATCATTATTTTCAGGAAAAGTATTTATTATTGACTGGCTGCACTCATGGTTGAACTAGGAGGCTGTCCGAGAATAGACTGCCCTACTGCGGTTGCGATAAATTGGTCTAAAAATTCCTGCTTCTTCGTCAAATAGCCCCGCTATTCTCCTCAGAATCAGAAATTTTTATCCTCAATTTCTCGCAATCCTCGCTACGGGCGCTATTCTCGGACAGCCTCCTAGGCAGGCCTTACCAAACCTGCCAGACGTTTTTACAAGGAGGGGTTTCAAAAGAGAATCACTTTTCTGGTAGACGGTGCTTGATCATCTGACCAAGGGTGAGAATATCTTTTCGAACCTCTTTTACCTGACTCTCCACGCCTTCAAGACGCTGATTGATGCCACCAAGCCACTCATTGGTACTGCTGAGACGCTCATTGTTTTCATCCAGCCGTTCATTGGCTTCATCAAGGCGTTCGCTGTTTTCACCGAGGCGTTCATTGGTCTCGTTTAATCGCTCATAGGTTTCATCAACACGCTCATGAGTTCCATCAACCAGTTTGTTGGTTTCATCCAGCCGACCATTAATGGTGTCCAGATGCTCACTGATATCATCCAGAATTTTGTGGGTATTCGTCATTAACTCACTGGTGCGTTCAAAACCGGACAGCGTGGCCTGGGCCAGTTCGGAGACATCCTCTTTAACGCTGGTAACCTCTGCCTGAATACCGGACATATTGACCTTGACGCCAATGATCTCATGCTGGTTTTTCAATGCGATGTGTTTGATATCCGCCATCGCTTTTACCAGTCCATGAATTGTGTTGTAGAGGGACTGGTGTTGCTTCTCCAGCATCTCAACTCTTGTTTCTAGCGACATACAGCTACCTGTCTTTTGTTGTTACAAAGCCTTGTGTTAAACCATTTTGTAGTTAGACAGCCATGCAGCACCCATATTAGAAATTATGGGAAAAAAAAGTGCTATTTATCAACCCGGGATTCAGGCGATGGCTGCTCTAAAGCTATGCACTGACTGCATGATCAGCATAGCAGAGCTTCAGAGTGTCATCGGTTTTATTGATGAGAGAAATAAAAAGAGTGGTTTATAGTGGAATGGTGGTTTGGATTAAATCGGACATGATGCTCAATTAAACCTGAATAATCAGGAAGCTGTTAACCTGACAACAACGAAGTAAGCAGTGTGTGGCAGATACGCAGGTATCAGGCATTGCCACACTTTATAATCAAATGAAGAGGGGTGATCTTGACAATAAAGTAAGTAAACGTTTATGACGTGTAGAAGATACTCAAGTTTCCGGAGCAGGTAGCATCGTCATTATCTGTTCAATGCTATTAACTATTTCAGGAGCCAGATGTTTAAATACCTCTGCATGGTCCCTTGCTGATGTCTTCTGGATAGCGCTCAATATTGAGTTACAAAGCATATCTTTTTCACTCTGAGTAAAAGAAAATGATTGCTTTTTATTGTCACTCATGTGCGCAACCGTTTTGGTAATAACATCCGAGAGACTGTTCAGCAGTTCCTTTGTTTCAGCATCCTCAGGGTTTGCCTGTTTCGCAAACACCTGGTTTAATCGATTTACTTTTTCGGGTAAATCTGAAGGGTTCATCTTTTGACCTTTCTCCCTGTTAAGATTGCTGGTTTATTTTGCATAATTCAATAGCTCACGTTCATGGGTATGGAAAAAACTGCCCATTTAAAATTTATAAGGTAGTACCGGTTTTATCGGTCGCTAAATACGTTTTTTTTATTTGGTTAATATGTTTTATCTCTGATAAGTTATTAGACAGTTTTAATAATTTGGTTAACTACTAATGTCCAGCATCACTGGGTACGAACAATCTTTTGTACTTTTCTAGAGATCGCTCTTAGGGTAGACATTAAGCGTCTACTCCCCTCTTCGGGAAGTTAAAGATGGAACCACGAAGGACACGAAGAGCACAAAGAGGAGATTTTCTTTTCCTTCGTGCTCTTTGTGTCCTTCGTGGTTCCATTCAAAAGCCATTGAAAATGGAGGGGTAAGCTTAATGTCCACCCTAAGAGAGATCGTTAATCTTTTGTACTTTCATTGGGCACATAAGGGTAATTTGCTTCCATGGCCATGATTAGAGAAAAGGCATTTCGTGTGGCTTCCTGCCTTGCCTCTTTGCATTCTTTATGGACAGGCATTCCAGAACGGTAGACAAAACCATTTCTTTCCCGTTTCATTTTAACCTCGTTTGTCGTTTGATAAAGACGTTTATTGGTCTTATAAGGACCACCGCAGTTATGGCAATTATGCTCATACTTTATGAACCCTTCTTCTTCTACCTCGACATTTTTACGCAATTTAAATCTCGCCAGTTGCTCGCTCAATTGCGTATCCAGACGTTCATACTCTTTGTCATCCAGAACAGCGAATGCCTTACCCGGTATCGTTCTGTTGTTGTCCACTTCCATTGGCAGTTCTGAATCCTCACTGGCTTGTGATGGTTCTGGCTGTCGGGTTCTTTGATGAAATTTTTCCAGCACTGTCTCAATGATGGTTTGCTGATGTTCTTTGGAGGTAAAGTCAACAGGCTTTATCCATTTGTTTTTATCAGGAAGCAGTCGTTGCATCAGCTGAGCATACTGGTCTTTCTGGCTGGTGGAAATAAATCGTTGGATCTCTTTGATTCGTGATTGTAACTGTTCCCGCTCAGGCTCTGCCAGCTTGCTTAAAGAGTCCTGACGGCATAATAAAAAAACAAGCAGGGTCAGCTGATGGGCAACCACACTGAAGCCAGTCTTTGAGGCGTTAATGATCTTGTCCAGCGTGAGTTCCGCTTCATTATCCAAACCTTGTGCTGCATATTTCTCAGGATCTTTGGATTCACGCTCCATTACCCTGACCAGGTATTCTATAAAAGCATTAATGATTAGCCTTGGCTTTAATGCATCGCGTTCCTGGCTACTGATACCGTCCAGCTGGTTCCAGGCAGACACCAGATAGTTGATTAAAAATGCAAAGTCTTTCAGGTTATTCTTAGCCAGTGTTCCTGAAAATGCATGTACCATTAACCTCAGGTTTCGATACTTTCTATCGGCATATAACTCACCGATTTCGTGGTGCGTATTGATAGCATTCACCATTAAATCCAGGAAGCATTGAGATGGGAGCCAGTCCTCGCCATTTTTCAGTGCATCGACCATGGTCATGGTCATGGACTTCATGATGATGTTATTGGCATCACAGGCGGTGAGAGCGGCCCTATTGTAAGGCAGGCTCAATGTTTTGTGGGCAAAGTCAATCAGCTGTTTAATAACCGTGATTTTTTCATAAACTTGCATCTCCTTGTCCATAACCGGTAGCCAGGCATTGGCTTTAATTCCCCACTGCATGCCATCCCGATAACGCTGGGCGGTTTCAGGTGTCTCCGGGGAAATGGTTAGTTCGTACTGTGATGCCAGATTACTGGCTTTAGCCATGGTTTTCGTCGGTTTTAATGATGCTTTCCACTCCCTGCAATTATACCATTCCCATTCTTTAGATGGTTCTTTAATAAAAATAACCCCCAGTCTTTTTGTGTGTTTCCTGTTACGATTTTTATTTTTGATGTCTTGTTTTAAACGGGTAATTGCTTCGTTCAAATCATCATCGTTTTCAATCTTTTTTTGACCATAATACACATCGGTTAACTCATGTGAGTCACTTGTTATATAACGAAGCTTCATGCTCAATACTTCTTTTAACTCACTTAAGGTGAAGGCTTGGAACGGTTCAACTTTTACTTTTTTTGATCCAATTCTCAATTCAGTACCAGAATAATTATATCCGGGAGGATACGATAGTAATTTGCCTTCACCATCACGATAGGTGATGAAGAATCGGTTTTTAGGGGTAATATGAATTTCGCCGACCCTTCCTTGTGGATCAAGCTGTATCGGGTAAAAGTAGTCTGCTTTGTGTGGAGTGATCAACGTTTTTCCATTGCGTTCGAGCCTCATCATCACCTGATTTTTTACTGACAACTGATCTTCCCATTGGCCACTGGGTTCGATAACTATGGGTTCCACCGATATGCAGCCTGACACATCCTTGGGGGAGTAGATCATTACCCGTTCAAATATTTCGCCATAGGAGCCTGCTGCTGGAAAGTCGTACGCTGTGGGCTTGATGAGGGAAAATTCCGGACGGTCAAAATTTTTCTGGTAGATCATTTCCGGGTCAACATCGAATGACAGTGAACTGTTGCTACCTTTGGCCCGTTGGTTGACGGACGCGATCTCCTTTGCAATATGACGCTTCAGACGTTCAAGCCCTTCGGACCCTGAAAACATTTTTACCTTGTCCCGATGAAACTGATTGAAATAAATCCTGGGTAGATGAAGGGTTTTGGGATCTGGATAGTGCAGTGCGTAACCTGTTCCTTCTTCCCAGAAGTCGGTGTCCATAATAAGAAAATTCATCACATTCATCATTTGTTGCACCCGGTCAAAATTATAGCTGCTGTATTTTGCAGCATCGTGTCCTTTCCAATAATCCGGACAGGCAGAGTGCGGAATGATCTGGGCAAGGCACAACTCTCCATTAAACAGATGAGCAACCGGCGGAGCCAATAGGACTTTGACCGATGGCCCTTCATTGTGCTTATCAGTATTGCTGAAATCGAATTCAACCTTGTAGCAAGCGCCTTCCCACCAGCCAAAAGGGGCAACAAATTCAGCGCTCACTTTCATGGCATTGTCATCGGGAATGGTCAGGGCAAATTTTCCGGGATAGTGCTGGTCCATAAAGGACTGGATATGATCCCTGGCAAGGCCTATCTCCAGTTGCAATCTTGCGCCATTCACACCTGGATTGAATCGCTTGAACGAAGCGGCCCCGCAGCCTTCAGGGTAATCATAAGAAGGGGCTTTTGCTGTCGGGGTTAGCTCTCTTTGCAGGGTATTGACAACCTCACAATTATTGACAGAGTAATCATTCAGGGAGAGTCTCTGATCAGACTGCCCTTGCTCCAACTGATCCATCGGCTCATGGGTTGGCGGTATGCTGCGGATATTGCTGCCATTTCTGCTGGCAGGTGAGCCAGCGGACTCGTCGTCAGAAAAAGAATCAATGGGACGTTTAGTCGCTGGGGAATTAATGGAGTACATGTTTACTTCCTTATTCTGTTGGTTAGAGTTATGAAGTTTATTGGTTAAAAGTTAACTGAAATGACATAGTTAAATAATTATTACAACCAGGCCACAAATGGTTTAAAGGGCTCTTGTGTCTTTTGGTCAGTTAAAACCATCTCCAGAGAATGAATCATAGTGTCTACCTGTTCTTTCTTTTTGTTCAGTCTGTCTAGCAGCTGTTGATTTTTCAAAAGTTCGTGATCATGTTCACCCGCTGCCATCATTTCAATATCGTCGTTATCACCAATCCCGGTTGGCTCGGGTGTTTCGATGTTGAAAGCCCTTATTTTACAGTCCAGCTTTTGAGGAATGACTTTTAATTTTTCCAGTACGGATAAATGAACATGACCGGGTTGAAAAGAGAGAAAAAATATCATCTGACGAAAAGCATAGGCAATATTTTTATGTTCCTGCAACCTTATCTTATCAGGATTGGCCGGGTTATAGCGGATACATTTTTGCACAATCCAGTCGGCAACCTTGTGGCTCAATTGCTGCCCATCCTTACCTCTCAATTGCTCTGACAGGTTTAAAGCATTGGTCAATGTGGCCAGATTATGTGTGGTGATCACCTGTTGCCACTCAACGACTTTCCCATTTTCGGAGGGCCAGACGAGTTTACGGACATAATTATTTCTATCAGTCCAGGTGTGCGTGCGGGCATCACTTTTATGCAGGCATAGATCATAAAAATCTTCGTTTTTTTCAAGTTTGGCTATGCCTCTGTAATCAAGCCCGTAATATTTTTCATAAAGTGTTCCCTGCATCAGGCTGGCAGCCTCTTTGGCGGCCTCAAGGAATTTTTCAGAAAATCGGTGCTGGAATATATCGGTTGCAATCTCCTCGGTCAGTGGAAGTTGCCCCATAGAGGATTCTGGTAGCTCCTTGATCAATTGACCAAATGATTTGATAAATCTATTGGGCAAAATGGTCTGGGGAAAATAGGTAAAGACTTGAGAAACCATATCAGCGATAAGGTTTTCTGCGTTCTTTACTCTTTTGCCCTGGTCTATGGGAGTGATTGCCTGTAAATGTTTTACCCAGGGCAGTTCATCCATCCTGACCTGATGTTCCAAGTTCAGCAGAAGCAGAGAGCGTCGTTTGTTGAAGGCCAGTGCAACATGTGCGAACAAGGTGGCCAGTTCGGGGTCAAGTATGCTGTCACTTCTGACCACGGGTACGATCTCCAGGTATTTGCTGGCCAGTACTTCAGCAGAGGTGATATCTCGCTGTTCAAGCAGTTCACTCAGCGGTCTTGGCTGAAGTGCTGCCAGTAATTTCTTAACCGGTTCGGGCATTCCTGCTACGTCCATTGTCAGGTCGTCCGGAGTTACCTGAACACAGTCTTTTAACGACTGCAGCTGCCTGATCAGTAACTGGCCTGTACGGTATGACTGTCTGTATTGTTCAAGCCAGCTTTGGCGTTCGTTCAGAGCTTTCTGATACCGTTCACTTTCAGGCAACCCCTGCTTGCGATGGATATCTGCCAGGGTTTTTCTCAACGTTGACTGTATTTTTTGAAAACCTTCGGTATCGGAGGAGCACCTGCGTTCAGGCGGGTACGCCAGTAATATTTCCAATGAACGTTGCAGAATCCGCTCACTCCCACGTTTGCGGGTAGTGCGGTACATCAATTCGGGGTGTTGCGTTGTTATCTGCTCTCTATCTACCTGGTACTGTTGGGCTTTATCTAACCACTCTGGTGTGACTGTGGCCAGAGGCATGCCGCCACATAGCTCCCCAGCAGTGTTGTAATAAGGCAAATCCCCTTCTACTGTATCCCGGATCAGTGCCAGAAGCCGATCCTTCAGTGGCAGCCACTGATCAAATACCAGTGCATTTTTATCTAATCGCTGTCGGGTAGTGGTTTTGTGCTCAGGGGCAGGGCCAAACCGGTTGTCCAGTTGAGTCAGTACATCTTTCACGCTTTTCATGGCCACGTTACCGTTCAGTTGCAGTGGCTGTTCGGCAGGTTCAGGGAAAAACCTGACTTTTCCCATAAATGGGGAGATTGTGTTAATCAGCTGTTCAGCTCTGTCATCGTGTCCGAACCATTGAAACGTCATCAGAATCAACATAACCGCTTCTTCAGGGGTGTTCACACGATATTTTCCGCTTAGCAGCATGGTGCAGAGGCGGGTAGAATGCGGTTCAGTAAACCAGATGCGGTTAAGTGATGACCTGATGTTTTCAAGATCATTGGCTTGGTCGTTGGTTACTGATATTCCTAACTGATTGGCCAGCTCTATTTCATAGCCTCTCAGTGGCCCTCCGGCCGCCAGCTGCCCGGTGGTAAAACCGCCGGTCATTACCTCGGGTGTTAACCAAACCGGGGTATCGGCAATCGGCGCTCTTGAGCCATGGATCAGGGTTCCATTGATGGTGCCCTGGATAGTTTGCAGTAATTGCTCGATTTTCGATCTGGCACGGCTGCGGTCAACCGGGTCAACATGTTCTGATATGGCCGTCCTTCCCGCTGTTAATAACAGACCGGAAAGGTAAGGAATGCCGAAGGTACTTGAGATACTGTCGTATTGATTGAGGCTGGAGGCCTGTTGAGCCACTATATTATCTGGCGGGATTAATTGTCTTGAGGCGATGTCAGCATTGCTTATGGAACTGCCATTGAAGGAGCCTTGGGATGTGATGACATCGTCAACAATCTGGTCAGGATTTTGGTTTGAACAAGTAAATAATTCCGCAGGATTCATACAGACTCCGACTTAGTCAGCTGATGCTAGGAGCCTGTCGGACTTAAGACTGTCCTACTGCGGTTGCGATAAATTGGTCTAAAAATTCCTGCTTCTTCGTCAAATAGCCCCGCTATTCTCCTCAGGAGCAGAAATTTTTATCCTCAATTTCTCGCAATCCTCGTTACGGACGCTTAAGTCCGACAGGCTCCTGGTAAGCAATTTCGATTCGATCTACTGTTCTTTCTCAGGGCTTCGATTGAACGTACACAATTAAGTTCCCTGATTTGGTTAACAACTTAAACACCCTTCAAAAAGTGCAACGATAAAGCAAAGAGTGTTTTCGCTCTTGTTGGGAATTAAATCGATAATGGTGAACTGAAAAGCTATCCTGACGAAAAACATCAACGGGTGTAAATCTGATGAATCGTTTAGCAGAAACGGGTAGCTTTGCAGGTTCTGGTCACTGTGCCGATCAGGCAACAGCGATAGCAGTCAATCAGAAAGGTATCCTTTCAAGGTTTAAAGTTTCAGACGCAGGAAAAGATATTCTCAATGCCATTTTGCATTTCAAGCATAACAAGGCGGATATTCCTGCCGTTGCTGCTGTAAATGCCTATAAATCACTGAGTGGTCGAGAAGTTGGGTTATTTGAAAATGTATTAGACAACTACCTGCCCCACTTTTTAAGTCAGCAAGACAATACCGCGACTCAACATCAACAGGATTTTTTTGTGAATTTTTCCCAGTATCAGTTGCTTTTGAAGTTAGAAAACATGGTGTAGATAACCATTGCCGACTGATCGAGCGTGGAAATGCTTTTGGACTCGATCCCCCGGACAGTCTTAAGTCCGACAGCCTCCTGCTGACTCTTGGGTAGACATTCCGGGAGGTCGGTACAATTGAACTAATTCTGGTCTGACTGGTCAAATCAAAAAACAAATTAATAAAAAGGATTTTAATATGATCCCGTCTACCTCCGTCCAGCTAAGTTGGCTGGAAAATATTCAGTACAACTACAAAACTTCAGGATTGCATAAAGCCCTGTTCGCTGTCTTCTGCTTTTCCGGCAACTCCAGAACCATCTCAGTCGCCGCAGACCGGAATTACATCAACACCTATCCTGATTCCGGGCTGACAACGGCTCTTAAAAAAGTTACCAGCAGGACGGTGACTTATGGACCACCGGGCAACTTGCAGGTTCAGACGGCAACACCCGGGCCAGCAGCTCAGGATGACACCAAGACACCGCCCACTACTCAGGAAACAGTCCGGTTTTCATCCCCTGAACCGGTTGCCCCTGCGCCCAAAGAAGACCGGTTTTTACTCAACCACCGAATTCAACCACCGAATATTGTCCCGATAAAATCACAGCCAGAGCCTTTGGTAACCAATTCCCATAACCCGGAAAATGAGGGTGCATTTGTGCAGCCCGCTGTTCAGAACAGCCCTGAAAGCAGCTCGGCAGGTACTGAGAGCCAATACAGTGTTTCTGCACAGCCTGATACCAACAATACCGATAATGCTTCTGCCGATCGGGCGGAAAGTGTCGTGGGCAGGCACAGCCAGCCTGAGCCAGGCTACCGGGCGAGGTACGGTGGCAAAGGCATGTTCCTGAAACACATGCAGGAACACGGTATTCCGGTACCTGACTTCCGTTGTCTGGGGGTAACTATTCAGCACCCCTAACATAAATCTGGAATTTTCTGATTTTTATACCATCCTCTTAACCACTGTTTTTTTATTAATATTTAGCCAAAATGGTTCAAAAGCCACCTGCACCTTTATCGACTGAGATT
>NZ_PJPV01000102.1 GCF_002864045.1 Endozoicomonas acroporae | reverse complement strand
ATCGCTACGAGGCTCAGTTAGCGTTTGAATTCTGACGACCATTGGTGTGTAGTTGGCCATTGCCGTGCCTCTGGTTATACCGGAGGTATCTTAATAGTACATATGTACGCTTCGTGCTACCGCCCTGGGGTAACAATGAAGGACCTTCCCCCCTGCTTTCCCGCTTTGTTTGACCCTGGTTTTCTTCCTTCAAAAATCCAGACCTGAACCCTGCTTTTCTGCTTTTCTGCTTTTCTGCTTTTCTGCTTTTCTGCTTTTCTGCTTTTCATAATTTGAATTTTATCCATGACTTTGTGAACTTTCCTTGTGAATAAACACTCATAAACGTAAACACAAGGAACTTACTATGAATTTATCCCCTGTGAAGTCTAGTGAGCTAACCAGTCCACATAGTGCGGCTTTCCTTTCAGAGCCATCTTCAATATATGATAATTATCATTCATCACAAGTATTCATACCAAGACGTGATCAGCAGTTTGATATGCAACGATTGCTTTCTAGCAGGAAGGTAGTAAAAAATGACCCAAGCATTCAGTTTCACTTCGGACATATCGGTAAGAATTTTCCAATATGGCTAAGAGTGCCGTCAGATAAACCTGAAAATACTTTTTGGACAAGTACTCTAAAAAAAGAAACTGCAACCGAAGAAGAAGAAACTGCAACCGAAGAAACCAAAACCGAAAAAAACACAACTGCCTGGATAGAGTGGTGTAGAAATAGCGGTATGCACATTTTCTTAGGCAAAACTGCGGCTCAATTTCAGGTTTCAGAAACAGCAAATATATTTCATATTGACTCATACGAAAAGTATGAACACTTATTAAAAGAATATCCTCATTCAGGAAATGATGATTTTATAGATTGGGAACGTGTGGCCATTGATTTTGATGCTGTACATTGTGCACAAGGCTTTGATCTTCCCGGATGGAGTTGTGAATCAACAGCATGGTTTAATAGAGATAAATTAGTATTCCTGAAATCCCTGAATTCACAGGAAATTGACTTGTAATACGGAATCTGAAAGAGCAGGGGGCAGTCTTCCTGACGCAAAAACCAGGGAAGCCGAAACTGACTTTGGTCTTTCTTTTGAATGGACTCAAAATTACGAAAAGTTATCGTAATCGTCAGGGTACCATCGAACCATTTAGCGATATAATCCCCCCATTAATGAATTCAGTCAGACTTCCGCCAAATTCTGATGCCCCTTATTCCCACAGGCAGGAGACCTCATGACAGCAAGCTCTCTCTTCACACAACCGTGGTTGGTATTGGCTCGTGCAGCGACCACCAAATCCCGGGCAATCCTGCTGGTTGCCCTGACCTGCCTGGCAGCTTTTTCCCAGGTAGCTTCCGCTAATGCGGCAAAAAGCCAGGCTCCTGCGGTAACGGCCTTTCCAGTGACGGCCACCACATTGCAACATGGAAGCCCTGATTAACAGCAAAGCCATTTCCGTTGAGCAACTCAAGGCTCAGCGTGCCACGGTAGACCGTCTTGAAGCCGCGCTTCAGGCAGAATTGGCCATACTGGATCACTATACGCTGGAAGCACCTTTTACCGGCATGTTGAGCTTCCATGAACAGAGCATTGGTGCCCTTGTCAATGTCGGTACCCTGCTGACCACGCTGGATGATCTCAGCACCATGAAATTGACCTTTGACCTGCCGGAAAATACCCTTGGCCAGATCCGCAAAGGGGTTCCTTTGATCAACTGGTGGCATGGGCCGATGTCATTGCCGAAAAGGCCCGTGACAATCCCGGGCTGCGGGATGTGGATATTGACTTCAACCAGAATCAGCCACAGCAGGAGATCACCATTGACCGGGAGCGGGCTCAGGAGCTGGGTGTTTCGGCAGAAGACATCGGGGCAACCCTGGAAACCATGCTGGGCGGTGTAACCGACACGACCTTTATGGAGCGTGGTGAGGAATATGATGTTTTCCTGCGTGCCAGGGAAGATGACTTTACCAGCGCTGTCGATCCTGATGACCGCTCTTACCACGGTGGTTGGTGCCACTCCTCTGCTGCTGGCCTCCGGGGCCGGTTCAGAGTTCCGGTTCTCTATCGGGGTCGTGGTTTTTGCCGGTGTTACCGTTTCCAGCCTGTTAACCCTGTTTGTGGTGCCAGCCATGTATTTATTGATGGCCAGAAGAACCACCTCTCCTGACCATGTGTCAAGACAACTGGAGAAGCTGCTGACTCACTGACACATTCACTGATTTTCTCAGGCCGGGAAGTTGCTCAGGCTAATACCGGTTACCGAATTATCGGTTACCGGTTAAGCCTGATAACTTATTACCAATTAACTCTAAGCTGGCACCGGTGGTGGATATGCAGTGCTGGCCCCAGCATGACTGTGCGTCTGTTCGGGATGAGCAGGGGGCATCTGCATCTGCCATTGCCGAATTAATTCATCAACCTCACGTCTGAATTCATCAGGTGGTAAGTCTATTTTTGAGAGTAATTGAGACGCTGCATATTGCAATTGCTCATCAGTTACTGGAGCGGTTCTCATTAAATCAAGTAGCTGTTGACGTAATTCTGGAAGCTGCCTTATCAGCATCAGCAGAGCATTTTGATCAGCGATGTTTCCGGGAAGCACACCTGAATCGTTATCAGTGCCACGGCCCAGCAGTTCGATCATGGAAGGCACGATATTGTCCAGCGACCTTCTTGCTTCATCGGTCACAGTGGTCTGGGAGTTAATTAATATCTTGGCCCTGAACAACGCTACAGTTTCTTTTGGCATCTTCACATTACAGTTATAGGCTCTGTTAAACAGGTCAATGACTTTTTGATCAATCTTGCCCGCCCCACGATAGGGCATCAGATTCAGGACCTCCTGCTTCAGCTTATCCCAGTTTACTTTATCAGGTTCATACTCACTCAAAGTTTGCATACATTGAACTACCTCATCTGCATAGTGACTTCTCCTGGCTACACCGGACTCTTCACGGAGTTGCTCCATCGCACCAAGAATGGTGTAGGTGGCTTTCACCGCATCCCTCGAGACTTTTTGTGCATTACCCAGATCAATAAAGTAAATGTTCAGTCTGCCATCCTCAACGGTAACCATGACATTGCCATCATGCATATCCGCATTAAAAAATCCCGTCTGGGCATAACAGTAAAACCAGTGTTGGAATGCCAGTTTTTTCAGACTGAACCTGAAGGCGAGTAAATGATCGTCCGTTAATTTCGACTCATCGATATTAAATAACTTTGCCGCAAGTTTCCGAAGTTTTGGCTGGTCATTTTCACTTAACGTAACCCCATCAATTTTTTGCATGCCCAGGGCATGGGGAGAGGCAGTATTACCATCAACGGCTGGAACTTTAAAATTAACCGGAAGCCTTAGCAAAACCGTGCCGGTGTCAGGATGCTCGATAGCCCAACCATTTGGCCGGGAAGGCAGCGCGTATGCATACTCCGGTAATTCGTCTTGCCGAATATCAAATATATGCTGCTGTGCAACGGCCTTGAAAGCAAAATCCTGTTGCCGTGTTCTGTTGGCTTCAGTGATCAGATTCAATTCTTCCTTGACACTGTCAAAGAATGAGAAAATGGCATGTTTGGTCCCTTTACCAATTGAACTCGGTGCAAAGAAGGTAACCAGCCCCAGCACGAACCTGAGAACCCGTAAATCAGAGTAAACCCTGGTTTCACTTGACTTGGAAACGGTCTTGACAATCAGACTCTCTCCGCTGTTCAGGATGATCTCATTGACCTCACCAATTGAACCGGTACCGAGATTACGTATTTCATCCAATCGCGCCGGATCGTAATCAATACCCGCTTCATCAAGGCAATGAATCAGCTCCGCCCTGGACATTGGCTTATTGCTGGTGGCAACGTGGGATAAAGTCCTGGTAAATTGCTCATGGTCATCACCAAACAGATCTTTGGCAATTGAGGGAGAACTGCATGCAAACTGAATTGCCTTTACCAGAATCCCCCCCCGGGCTTTAGCGGCAGCGTTTTGGAGGCTCTCTACACTGCCACCATGCCGATAAATACTGAAGAGAATCCCCATCATTTTGAACGTTCTGACCAGACTGGCAAACCCCTTTTTAATCCGATCACCCAGCCATTCAAGGGAAGATAGAGTACGAGGCTGGCGTCCAACGATGACCTGATCATCAGGCACTTTAGAGGGGTCTTCAGGGTCAAACTGCTGTTCGCCCAGGGTCGACGCAGGTGGGACAGCCTTAACAGTATGACCGGCAGCAATGGGGCCATAAGGTGATTGTTGCGGGATATAACCCGCAGAATGAACACCTTGGGACAATGGGTCAACATGACCAACTGTTGCATGAATACTGGGCTGATCCGGGATTTCGCTGGCCGACTCAGGGCGTGCATTAACAGGCATCATAACAGAACTCCTTATTGTTATTAGTGGAAATATTACTGTTTTAAACAGAAAAAAAGTGATTAATCCCAATCGAGAAGTAATCAAATAAAGATTATTTATTTACTGAGACCGATTAAAAGATGAAAAGTTCAATATTATTTCTGTTTAAAATATATCAATTACTTAAAAGCATGATTATTCATCGAGTAATACTCTTGATTTGAGAAGATAAACCCGACGAAAACATAGTTCAAAAATAAAAACTAAAGCACCAATTAAGAACTCTGGTAAGCCTGCTGCATTATCAGAAGCGATTGGTTTTTACTGGCTCAAAAGGTTGGCAAAGAGAGAGAATCATCGAAAAAGGCCAAGCAGAGCATTTTCTCAGCAGCTATAAAAAACCGCCCAAGCTGGCAGTCATTGATCTGGATCACACGGCCAGCCTGACCCACGGTGCTCAATAGTACAGTCTGTTTAATACCAAATACGGCAACACCTGCTACTTGCCACTGATGATTTTTGAAGGTTTAAGCGGGAAGTTGATCACAGCCATTCTTCGGCAGGGTTAAACACCTTCGGGACGGGAAAATGCCGCCATTGTTAAACGTCTTCTGGCCTTGGTTCGGCAGTCCTGGCCGAAAACACATCTCATCATCCGAGGAGACAGTCACTTTGCCCAACCTGAGCTGATGCACATTGTAGTGACATCAATCAAGAGCTTGTCTTGCTGGTATTATCACCCAGCAAGGATTGCCAACTGCTGTATGAGTACTTTATTGGAGCTATCCAGGGCAACTACTTGTTTTTTTGTTGTGCAGTGTCTGTGGATAGTTGGTTCAATGGTGCAGGCTGGTAAGTTACCAACGTTGGTTTGTTTAATAGTTCCCGGAGGGCAGCAATTTCCTCACGATTTGTTTTGCAGCTCTCATTAATCTCTTTTTGTTCCCTGTATAATTGATCCAGCTTTTCCATTGGCTTTTTGTTCAATTCCTTAATAACCTTTTCAAGATTCTCAATTTTTGTCTGGTTTTCGGTAAGTTTCAAAGTACTCTGTCTCAGCCTGTCCGATAATTGTTCAAACCTTTCCACTAGTGCATTGTTTAACTGATGTTTGTTTTTGAGCATTAGTCCAGTAGTGTATTGATGCCAGGCAATGCTGCGACGATTCAGGGTGCCAGCCAGGAGATTGGGACCGCAAAATGTCATAAAACCAACAGGTACAGGTGTTAAAGGGCAAACGATGCTACCGAAACTGTGACCAAAAACTCCACAGCAGGCCGAACCTGCAAGCAAATCAAAATCTATATAGTCTAACAAGTGTTTGGACGGCGCAATCGGGGTTGGTTGCATGATAATTAATTCCTGAAAATAAGGGCTATATAATTAGTTAGTTATTACGGCGATAGATCAAACTAAAACATTTCCTCTAACATCCGACTTTCTTTCCAGAAAAAAGTTTAAAATATTTGATTGAAGGACCACTTTTTTTCATTGATGAAAATCCGGCTACTCAGGGTGGACATTAAGCTTACCCCTCCATTTTCAATGGCTTTTGAATGGAACCACGAAGGACACGAAGAGCACGAAGGAAAAGAAAATCTCTTCTTTGTGCTCTTCGTGCCCTTCGTGGTTCGGTCTTCAACTTCCCGAAGCTGGGAGTAGGCGCTTAATGTCTACCCTAAGAGGATTGATTACCGCAGCCTACAGCTGCTCCCACTGAATTTCATGTCCGTGAATCCGCTGGGCGGACAGGTAATAAACTACTTGTCCAGCTGCCACCCGGTCATTGCCGGGCGGATTTAATCTCAGGTTATCTCCGGTGGCAGAGCCGGCCACTCCAAGGGCTATGGCTTCGTGATGAATTTTAAAAAACTCCAGCAGTCGACCAAACGTCGTCCCTCCAAAATTTTCAGGCACGCGAACACTGTACTGTGTTGGCCCGGTCAATGTTGATAACAGTTGCTGCTGCACACGAGAAGACCCCGGATCCTGGGCTGAGCGAACCAGCAGTTCCATGGACAAATTACTGTGGCACTCTATTTGCGGGCAGTGGGACTGAAGCAGGTGTACCATCTGCTGGCTTTCAAACCAGGCAACAACATGGGCTTTGGTTTTCGTCGCGGCAATACTCAGGCAGGTGGCCAGGGTCTGATCATCGGAGTCACGGAACACGATCACTCTGGCCGCATTGCCAATGCCGGTTCGCTGAATAAACGACGGCTCCGTCAGGCTTTCCCCTCGGGCAAACAAAATCTGGTCAGGAAAAGGATTCTCCATTTCCTGGCTGGTACAGAGCAGTATCTTACGATTCTCACGACGTTTGTCGCCAAAAATCAGTTGCAACATTTTCGGGGTGTGATTTCGCTTCCAGCCAAATATGACAATATGATTGTCCAAATCTGAGTAATCCCCTTTGCCCTGCATTCTTCTACTCCATAACCTGAGAAAAAATGATGACAGCTTCCCCAACCCTCCTGCGAGAAGCACAACGCCACCGGGGAGAATAAACAACGCGGCCAGAACCCGCCCTGAGGCAGTGCCCGGACTCAGATCGCCATAGCCGACGGTGGTCGATGTTGTGACATAAAAATAGAACCACTGATCAACAGGCAGAAGCGCTGATTCACCGGCCAGCCACATCAGCGCCCAGGACAACATAAAGTGGCCCAGCAACCCCATCAGCAAAGCCAGCCAGCTCAGTTTCAAAAAATGATGGTGAAAGAACCGCAAAGTTGATTTCAGAAAACTCAAGTTAACCCTACCATGCACGGTCCAGAAGTCTGCCGGACCCAAAGAAGTCTGATATATCACCAGTGAGTGATAATAACACATATATTCATGACGTTAACTTATAAGATCTGTGATTCAGGCCTTTTCAGGTCCCAGGCCTGTTTGCCAGATAAAACCGAATTTTTATTCTCAATTTCTCGCTATCCTCGCTACGGGCAATAGTCCCGGAGCTACGCAGATGACGGCGTACTGCACAGGACAGCCTTTTATCTGACAACTGATGTATAACCAGAGACTCTGGGTGAAAAATCACCAACTAACCATTAACCCAGGATTGCACTCGCCTGGATAAGTCAGACACGACGGACATAAACCACGACACTGGCTGGTGGGTATCATAAGAGGGGGTCATAACAATATGCAATAACCTCTGTTCAACATACTTTTCCCAAAGTTTAGTCGGCTGCTTTTCAGTTTCAACCGGGACATATTTGGCATTAGCGAATCGATGAATAAGATTGTCTGTGTTTGAGTAAACATGACCAAGGTTTTTTTCGAAAGGATGGTCTTCAGCAGATCCCTTAGCAACATATTTGAATCCAAAACAATCTGTAGCCTCTAATTCCCCTGTTTCCAGCCCTCCTCCCGTGTAATAAGGAACACCCTCTTTAACTGAATCATCATTCATTAACATCACGAGGCTATAATCCCCCCTATCACGAAACCATAAAAGTGCATTTAAATCGACACTGCGAAAAACTTCATTAAAATCGTCACTGTGAATGTAATTTCGAATGATCCCCAACGCACACAATTCCACAGTCTGACCCTGCAATGAGAATTGCCCGGCCAACACCTCTACACCTTTTATTGCCAGATCAATCAATGCCTTATCACTGGTCATTAATTGGCGCTCAAAGCTTTTCTGATTAACAATCCGAGCATCAGGAGCAAATTGTACGCGTACTTTGGTTTCTGGATAGCCTTCAGGGATTAAAGAAAAAATACACTGGTCGTCATTAACTCCTAGCAACACTCGTGAACAAAGTCTGGATTTCAGTATTGTATTAAATTTATCCTTAACAAAATCATAGCTATCTATATTGATTGCATCGTTGGCCCGTTGCAGAATTCCAGGCTCAACAACCGGTTGTATAGTCCGGAAGGTATCACCGAATTTAACATCAACCGATGCAGCTGAAGCTGAACCACCCTCAAGCTCAGAAAGCCTGATTGCTTGCGGTGAATTTGTGTGCGCAGTAGCTGTAATCATTTTTTGAACACCCGATAATTTAGTTCGTAAAAATCGACTGATAATCAGTCACCAATTTCAGACCTGATGATCAGGAAATAGTTCAGCCCCGCTGAGTAGTTGTTCAAGAATTCAGTCAATCCGTTTCACAGCCCTTTGCGGTTATATCAATCTTGAGTTCCACCGGCAAACCAGCGCAGACATCATAATTAAATTAATGTCTGCTCTAAGTAGTTAACCAAATGAAATCGTATTTTCTGACTAAGTGGGCAGTCACTCTGCGGCGTTACAACTACGGTCACATAGCTACGGCTATGCTCCCTACGTTGTGCCTTGCATAGTAACTGCCCACTTAGCCAGAAATATACTATTCCATTTGGCCAACTACTTATAAACAGCAATCAACATCCTGATAATTGGCATAAACACGGATTGTTGATCAATCGTACCTGTTGCATTATCTCCCTATTTTTCAACTTATCAGCGGACCACCATGCGACACCTGACTCCCGAAAAGCACCCCGCTTTTGTTCTGATTCTTCTGACCCTGTTTGCGGTGGTAGGACCTGTGTCCATTGATATTTTCACCCCCTCACTGCCAGCAATCACCGCGTTTTTTGCCACCACCTCCGCGATCGCTCAATGGAGTGTTGGTTTATTCATGCTGGGTTTTTCCCTGTCGATGCTGATTGTCGGCCCATTGGCTGATCGTTTGGGCCGAAAGAAAACCCTGCTGATGGGCTATTCCCTTTACCTTGCGGCAACAGCAATCACTTTGCTGACGGATAGCATCTATCTGTTCATTGCCGCCCGTTTTGCCCAGGCCGTTTTTGGCTGCTTCGGAACTGCCGTTGCCAGAATGATGGCCCGGGACTATTACCGTGACCAGATGGAAGTGAAAATGCTGGCCTATATTGGCGGCTGCCTGACCATTGCCCCCATGGCAGCACCCATTGTCGGCGGTTATCTGCAGGAGTATGCCGACTGGCAGTACAGCTTTTACGTGATGGCAGCCATGGCGGTGATTGCGATACTGGCACTGACGCTTTTGCCAGAACACAAACAGGAAACAACCACGGCAACCACATCGAAAAATTCTGTGCTGGCAGGCTATAAAGCGGTGCTGACGGATGCCCGCTACCTGCGCTTTACCATCGCCGCCGGTGCGGCATTTGCCGGAGCCTTTGTGTTTGTTGCCGGAGGCTCCTTTGTGGTTATTGGTCAGTTAGGCATTTCTCCGGCCACCTATGGCTACCTGTTTGCTGTGGCTATTGCCAGCTACCTGCTCAGTGCATCCATGGGCCCAAAACTGACCGCCAACATGAGTCGGAGCCAGAGTACGCTGGTCGCTGGCAGCCTGCTGATGATTGGTGCCATGGTTTCCCTGGTGAGCGGTCTGCTAACGGATGGTCAATCCATTACCGGCTATGTTGCGGGTATCGCTATATATGAACTGGGCCTCGGTCTGTTTATGCCGCTCTGTCAGGCCAGGGCCACTGAACATATGAAAGAGAATATGGGTACCGCAGCGGGCCTGATTTTCTTTATTGAGATGCTGCTGGCAACACTGATCAGTGCGCTGATCGGCTTTCTGCCTGAAGCGGGTACCCTGTCGCTGTCAGCGATCACCTTGATCGCAGTTGCCATCTCCGGTGTCTGTCTGATGAAAACCAGCGATGTTTCAGAAGCCACGCCACAGGCTGCCTGAATCTGTTGCTATCGAAGTGGGTATGAATCACCATACCCGGTTTCTCAGTCGGCCTGCCAACGGGTCAGAGAGTGCGGGGGGGAGCAGGCCATATAAACGGATTATTGTCGATAGTACTATTATCCGGTACCATTGCAACTATACTATTTACCAATCAATACAATGAAAAAGAAACATGCCACGACACTGCGCAAACTGTTTGCCAGACCGGTCAGCGGCAGCATTCACTGGGCCGATATTGAAAACCTGTTTCTTGCTCTCGGTGCCACGATTAATGAGCGTGAAGGCAGCCGGATCAAGGTGGTACTGTTTGGTGAGGTACGGATCTTTCACCGCCCACATCCGTCACCGGATACCGACAAGGGCGCGGTGGCCAGTATCCGCCGGTGGCTGGAGAACCACGGAGTGACGCCATGATTAACCAGATGAACATCAACGGCTATACCGCTGTCATTACTTACGACCCGGACATTGACCTGTTCCGGGGCGAATTTATTGGCCTGAACGGTGGAGCAGATTTTTACGCAGCGGATGTCAAAAGCCTGCACCAGGAAGGCAAGGTCTCCCTGAAAGTGTTTCTGGAGGCCTGTCAGGAAGAAGGCATAGAGCCACGCAAGTCTTTCTCCGGCAAGCTGAACCTGCGTATTGACCCGGATCTGCACGAATCCGCCAGTGTGGCAGCAGCGGCCAGTAACCGCAGTTTGAATCAGTTTATTAATGATGCATTGCGCCAGAGCCTGAATTAAGTGTCTGGTAAGCGTAAAGACGACGTTTTCAGAAAACTCAAGGAACAAATGACCAATGGCCACTGATAGCAAGGACATTAGATCGGTTGATTCTGTGTATATGGAGATGGCCCACTCCCTGGCCAAATTATCAAAGTGTGTGCGCCTTCAGGTAGGCTGTCTGCTGGTCAAGGATGGACGGGTGCTTTCCACAGGGGTTAATGGCACGCCTTCAGGCTATATCAACTGTAATGAGGCTGACTACGAAGAACACCACCCCTGGTCACTCAGGCATGAAATTCATGCTGAACTCAATGCGGTTATCTGGGCAGCACGGCTGGGTACTCCCATTGAGGGGGCTACCGCTTATGTGACCCACAGCCCCTGTGACCAATGCACCAAAAACCTGTTAGCGGCCGGTATCCGGCGCATTGTTTATGACATCCAGTACGACCGCAATCCCCAGGAAGAACTATCACAATTCTGTCGGGAAAACGGCGTTGCCATTGAGCAGGTATCCATTAAATAACATCCGAGACATGCTGTGGATCGATAAAATTACGAAAGTCATAGAACTTATCTGCCCAATCGGAATAGTCGTCAAGGGAGTGGCCATACAGTGAGCGACACGTCTGGCCTTTTCCCCTCTGGCAGGTGAACTCCCAGAAAATGTCTTTCATGACATGGGCCGCTGTTGAGAATTGAGCACCAAACTGCACACAAAATTCAGGATGAACGTGACCTATCAGACAGTTAATGTCCTTTTTCAACAACTCGGGGTTCCTGAACCAAAGTGATGAGGGCAGGCACTGAAAGGCTTGCTGAAAAACAGATTCCACCTGTTCATGCACACATTGCAAAATAGATAACCGTAACTCTGCTTTTACCGCCTGGATCGATTGTCCGGAATAGCGACATTGGGCATACAGCGCCTGGTTATCAAAGCTTTTGCATCTCAACAGCCACTGTTTATTTTGGATAAAGTGTAACTGTGCTACCGGATTTTCAATCTTACCCACATATTGATCAATGATTGCCAAAATCCCATTATAATTTTCCCGGCCTATGTCAAGGAGGAGCAACCGATTGGTTAAATCATTTCTGAAAGCGCGGGTATACACCCAGTGACGCTCGACTTCTTTTATTGACAAGCCAAAAGGAATTTTAACCCCCTGATTCACACTAAGGCGAACCGGTTCAGGCTTGCCAGTAACGAGTTGCCATTGGTTCTCGTCCGGGCTTTGTTGCTGATGATGGTCAGCTTGTTCCTCAAGCTCTGATTCACTGTCAAGGTTTCGCTCTGACTCAAGATCGGGTATTTGAATAGCAAAGTGCTTTTCACTCTGGACGTCAGTTAGCTTTTTCTCCTGGCAATGTTCCTGGCAGGCTTGCCTTCTGACGACAGCAGGCGGGCTCTTTTTCCTGGCTTTGCTTTTCCTTGCAGGTCCACTTTCGGGTGACTTTCCCTCAGCCTCTTTACGGTGAAATTTATTATCTCCCGATAATGAATGGGCATTTTTTTCAGATTGAATTTCCTCTAACCGGTTCTCCAATTGCAGAACTTTTTCACCAACCAGTTTAATCTCCATGGGTATTTTAAACCTGACCGACCTTACATTACTTTTATCAGCCAGGTCATGTAAAAAACATCGGTAAACTTTCCAATGCTTCAGTGAGCCTGGCAGGTCTCCTCGTTTTTCAAGCAACATGGCAAGATATTTATTCATTTCAGGCCGTGAACCAATCACCGCCCGATAGTTAAGTTCTGCTTTATTCAGCAGGTCTGTAAATTGTTCACTTGACTCACCCTGAGAGCTGGCAAGCTTTTCGTAAAGAATACCTAACAATGCTTTTACACAAACATCTTTAACGTTGTCCTTTTCAATAAACTGAACCGCTAATTGATACTTACCCTTTGAGGCCATGCAAAGTCCAAAATAGAGTGTTTTGCTTTTATGCCTGGCAAATTCAAGAAGCGCTGATGCCTTGGAAGGATTACCCAGCATATAGTAATACAGGGCGACTCTTTCAGAACGCAGTCGTGCACTTCGTGTTGATCCTCGCATCAATAGAATTAATTCATAAGCATAATCCATAGCTCTCTTGACTATTTCAGCAGATTGATTTTTATGGTCATTTATTTCAACTTGAATGAATTCCAGGTATTCAAGTGCTTTTTCCGGATTCAAAGTGGTAGAGTAAGGCCAACGGGAAAACCCAAGATCATTCCAGAGCATGGTTAACAGTGCCAGAGTATTGTATTTTGCCGAGTTTTCAGCAACACTTCTAAATACTTCAACATCCTCCAGGACCTCTGCGATTGCAAAGCATGTACATTTTGCCAGTGCAATCTCTGATTCCTGTTTAGGGCATCTTTCCAATGCTGAGCTTAGTGCGGCTAATTGGACCCTGTCAGTGGTTTTCCAGCGATAATTTATCAGAAATCCTGCAGCAAGAAAGTTTAAAACCCAATAGTCAGCAGCACGACAGATTCCTCTTTCAACGCTGGCAACCGTCATTTTATGAAGAATACGGTTGTATGTTTTTACCTGTCCCGGGAGGGCTAACTTTACAGCAGCATTTTTCCCGGAAGAGTAGCCATGGGATGACATTGAGTATTCCATAGTTACCTTGTTGTAAAAATGCCCCAATGCCTGAAGAAAAGCGAAATAGGCAATCTCTTTCTCATGAGCGGCCAACTCTGTTTCTAATAAAAGTGCGTTAAAGTAATTATCAAGAAAGTCAATATTACCAGCATTAACTACTTCAACATAATGATCATCATAATATTCCTGGTAGAGATGGTGAAAAATAATCACTATTTTATCAAGTTTGGTCAAACTAAAGGGAGATCTTGCAACTTCAGCCAATCGTCCCTCCTGCTGTTCCCTGGCACTGTTACTTTTTACGGCTCCCGGCTCAGCCCCGTATCGACACTCTTCTACATCACCTGAAGCAGGGCTATGCATTTGGCACCGATTATAGCCAGCCATAGCCGTTTCATGGTGAACTTTTTCAATAATAGATCTTATTCTAACCATGGCTTCTTTGCATTCTGACTCTTTAGCGAGTAACTTTGAAGATAAAGAACTTAAACTATTGCTATCACTGTCCCCTTCTGATGAGACAACTGCTTTTTTCAACTTCTCAAAAGCTTCTAGAAAAAGCTTGTTTTTATCAATAGACTCAATAGATTTTTCCAACTCCTTATCAACTGCCTTCATCTGCTCACAAACGGAATAAAATTTCGTTAAGGATTCAATTTCAGGAAAGTATTTGTCGTTATCGGGAAGCCACCATAAATTCAACACCTTGATGAGAGCATTGCCATTTGATGGTGGTATTAAGTCTCCGAGAGAATGAAGCACACTGAATGCTTCCTGCTCACTTGGCATGCCGTACAACATTCTTATGAGGAAATTCTCCTGAATATACAGAGCCGCCAACTTAAACCTGATCAATTCCTGATGGGGTATCTCACCATGAACCCTGGTGAGATCAATAATCTGTTGTTTTATTTCGTCAAGCTGCCGGGCCAATATCTCCGGATCCGGAGCTGTCTGTTGTTCAGCATGTCCAGTGCTCTGAGGTTTAACGTCCTGTTGCGCACCTTCACACAGTGATACTTGCTCCGAAGTACACTGGCTTGATTTCAACAGATCATGTGTACTGACGCCATGAGACTGTTCGGACGCTGCAATAACACGAACCTCCCTGTTAACAATGCTTTTCCCTTGACCATCTCTGAATGTGCCCGCTTCCTTCAGGGCTTTTTCACCGGCCAATACTGTTGGTGTAACTTTCAACGGTTGTGTATCAGAACACACCTCCCCGCCCTCAAAGCTGTGCCTTACCGGGCTGTGGCTGCTACTTATTGGGTCCATAATCTGTCGCCTGTTTATTTATATTGATCAATAGATACCCTGGGAGCCTGTCGGGAAAACGGCGTCGCCATCCGGGCTAAATAATGTCCGAAAGATGTTGAGGATCAATAAAATTACGAAAGTTATAGAACTTTTCAGCCAAATTGGCATAGTCCCCGGGGGAGTGGTCATACAGTGAGCGACATGTCTGGTCGGTTACCCTCTGGCAGGTAAACTCCCAATGAATATCTTTCATTACATGGGCTGCTGTTGAAAATTGAGCGCCAACCTGTACACAAAATTCAGGATGAACGTGATCTATCAGGTATTTCATGTCCTTTTTCAACAACTCGGGATTACTGAACCACAGAGGTGAAGGTAAGCACTGAAACGCATGCTGAAAAACAGACTCCACCTGTTCCCGCACACATTGCAAAATAGATAACCGTAACTCTGCCTTTAATGCCTGGATCGTTTGCCCAGAACGACGACAATGGACATAAAGTGCACGGTTATCAAAACTCTTACATCTCAACAACCACTCTCTATTTTGTATGAAGTGTAACTGTGCTACCGGATTGTCAGTTTCGCCCACATATTGATCAATGAGTTCCAAAACCCCATCATAATCTCCCCGCCCAATGTCAAGGAAGAGTAGCCGATTGGTTAAAACATTTCTCAAATTGCGGGTATTTTCCCAGTGACGCTCGACTTCTTTTATTGAAAAGCAAGCAGGAATTTTAACGCCTTGATTCACAACAAGCCGAAACGGGTCAGACTTTCCAGTGACGAGCTGCCATTGGTTTTCGTTCAGGCCCTGTTGATCATGGTGTTGAGGATCGGTTTGTCCCTCAAACTCTGATCCACTGTTAAGATGTAGCTCAGCCCCGGGATTCGGCACTTGAATAGAACAACGCTTTTCGCTGTGGAAGTCTGCTGGCTTTTGTTCCTGGCAAGCCGGTTTCCTATCAGCAGCAGGTAGACTCTTTTTCTTGCCTTTCCTTTTCCTGGCAGGTTGACGTTCAGGCTTCTTTTCCACAGTTCCCTGGCCATAAGATTTATCATCACCCAATAGTGACTCGGCCTTTTTCTCAGATTTAATTCCCCCTATCAGGCTCTCCAACTCCAGAATTTTTTCACCAACCAGTTTAATCTCCATGGGAATTTTAAACCTTACCGACCTTATATTACTTTTATCTTCCTGATCATGTAAAAAACAGCGGTAAGCTTTCCAGTGTTTTAGCGAGTCTGACAGATGCCCTCGTTTTTCAATCAACATGGCTAAATATTTATTCATTTCAGGCCGTGAGCCAATCACGGCCCGATAATTAAGCTCTGCTTTTGTGAGCAATTCATTATATTCTTCAGATGATTCTTTCTTAGAGCTGGCAAGCCTTTCGCACAGAATACCTAACAGTGCTTTAATACAAGCATCTTTAATTTTATCCTTTTCAATAAACTGAATGGCAAACAGGTATTCACCCTTTGATGCCATGCAAAGCCCAAAATAAAGCGATTTGCTTTTACCCTTGGTAAACTTAAGAAGTTCCGATGCCTTTTGAGGATCATTCCGCATAAAGTAATACAGGGCGATTCTTTCAGAATACAGCTGTGAAATCGGCGTCGATCCCTGCATCAATTTATTAAATTCACAGGCAATATCCATGGATTGCTTCAGCAATTCGGCGCTTTGATTATCATTATTAGTTATTTCATATCGAATGAATTCCAGATATTCAAGCGCTTTTTCCGGATTCAAGGTGTTTGAGTATGGCCAACGGGAAAACCCAAGATCATTCCAAAGCATGGTTAATAGCGCAAAGGTATTGTATTTTTCAGAATTATCAGCAACACTTCTGTACGCTCCAACATCCTCCAGGACTTCTGCGATAGAAAAACAGGTATATTTTGCCAGTGCAATCTCCGATTCCTGTTTAGGGCTTCTCGCCACCGCCATGCTTAGAGAGGTTAATTGAGCCCTGTCTCTGGATGTCCAGCGATAATTCATCAGAAATCCTGAACCGAGCAGGCTCAAAACCCAAAAGTCAGCACCCTGACAGATACCCCTTTTAATACTGGTCATCGCCATTTTATGAAGCCTGGCATTGTAAGTTATTGCCTTATTATAATGGGCTGTTTTTACATAATTACTTTTTCCAGCACAGTAACTGACTGTGCACTCCATAGCTATCTTGTAGTAAAAATGTCCTAATGATTGTAGAAAACCAAACCAGGCAATCTCTTTCTCATAAACGGATAACTCTGTTTCCAATAAAAGTTCGTTAAAATAA
The DNA here is from genome assembly GCF_002864045.1 of Endozoicomonas acroporae. Classification (GTDB taxonomy): domain Bacteria; phylum Pseudomonadota; class Gammaproteobacteria; order Pseudomonadales; family Endozoicomonadaceae; genus Endozoicomonas; species Endozoicomonas acroporae. The sequence goes on along the minus strand of NZ_PJPV01000102.1, from coordinate 43,636 downwards.
TTTTCAAGAACATCAATATTGGTAAGATTAACTGATTCAATATACATTTCATTGTTATGTATTTGGTAAAGATGGTGGAAAATAACCACTAATTTATCAAGCTTTGTCAAACTGAAGTCAGACTTCATAGCTTCGGATGACTGTTCTAATAACTCCCTTTTAATACTATTACTTTTTACGGCTTCCGATTCATTCCTGCAGGGATTATCCTCTACATCACTTAAGGCAGAGCCGTGCGCTTGAGATCTATTCTGGCTGGCCGTAAAACATTCATTGCCGCCTTTTTTAAGAAGTCTGCCCAAGACCTCTTTAAACTCTTTTTCACTGAAACATTCTGAAGTAAGAGAACTTGCAGTGCTGCTATCACTGCTTCCCTCTGATGGGATCAGCTTTTTTTTCAACTCGTCGTTAAAAAGCAACCGGCCTTTGTCAAAAGGCTCGTCAACTGCATTCAAATCCCCGAGAGCTGTCTCCAAATACTCACTAACAGAATTAATCCTCTTTAAAGAAATAATGGTTGTTTCAGGAAAGTATTTCGCGTTACTGGGAAGCCACCATAAATCCAGCACCCTCATGAGAGCAGCACCATTTGATGATTGTGGTAATAAGTCTCCAAGTGATTGAAACTTACTGAATGCTTCCTCCTGACTTGCCATGCCGTACAACATTCTTGTGAGGATATTCTCCTGGATATACAGTGCAGCTAACTTAAATCTTATCAACTCCTTTTGCGGTATCTCACCATGAACACCGGTGAGTTCAATGATCTGTGTTTCTATTTCATCAAGCTGCCGGGTCAACATCTCCGGGTCCAGAACTGTTTTTTGTTCAACATGTTCGACACTCTGCGGTTTAATTTCCTGTGGCGCACCTTCACATAGCGCTACCTGAACCGTTTCACTCTGGCTCGGTTTCAATAGAGCACCTGTACTGACTCCATGAAACTGTTCGGACACTTCAATTACACGAACCTCCCTGTTAACAAAGCTCTTCCCATGACCATCTCTGATCGCGGCTGCATCAGTCAGCGCTTGATCACTTGTTGGTGTAACCATCAACGGTCGTGTATCAGAACACATCTTCTCATCCCCGGAGTTAAGCCTTATCCGGGTGTGGCTGCTACTCACTGGCTCCATGATTTATCTCCTGCTTATCTATTTTTTCAAAACAATTGGATACCCTCGATGGAAGAAGGTTTCACTATGCTGGTACCATGGGTCGTTTATTTACAGAACCCATACACTTACACTTCTTCCTGACCCAACAGAAACCAGAGGCATCCGGGAGCCAAGTTCTGGTACTATGCCCGCTAGAAAAAATAACACTGGTCTGCTATCCATGCTGCAAGCTAAGCCACACCAAAAAAAAGCCCTCTCTGACCTGACACAACTGCTGGAAAAACGCATTCTGATCCTTGATGGTGCCATGGGCACCATGATCCAGGACTATAAGCTGGGGGAAGCGGACTACCGTGGCCAACGCTTCGCCAGCCATGCCTGCGATGTGAAAGGCAACAATGATCTTCTGGTTTTGACCCGTCCGGACATTATTCAACAGATCCACCGGGAGTATCTTGAAGCCGGTGCCGATATTCTGGAAACCAACACCTTTAATGCCACCACCATCGCCATGGCAGATTACCAGATGGAAGATCTGGTAGCGGAAATTAATCACCAGGCAGCCCGTTTAGCCCGGGAAGTAGCCGATGAATTCACCCGGGCCAACCCGGATAAACCCCGTTTTGTCGCTGGTGTTCTTGGCCCAACCAACAGAACTGCTTCCATCTCCCCTGATGTCAACAATCCCGGCTATCGAAATACCAGTTTCAACGAACTGGTGAACGCCTATCAGCAGGCCGCCAAAGCATTGATTGAAGGCGGCGCTGATATACTGCTGATAGAGACCATTTTTGACACATTGAACGCCAAAGCGGCCATCTATGCGCTGCGAGACCTGTTCGACCAGCTGGGGTTTGCCTTGCCGATCATGATTTCCGGCACCATCACCGATGCTTCCGGTCGCACCCTGTCGGGTCAAACGACAGAAGCCTTCTGGAATTCGGTCGAACATGCCCAGCCACTGTCCGTTGGTCTGAATTGTGCCCTGGGTGCCAGTGAGTTACGCCCCTATCTTGAAGAACTGTCCAACTGCGCAGGCACCTGGACCAGTGCTCACCCCAATGCCGGTCTGCCCAACGCGTTTGGTGAATATGACCAGAGTCCCGATGAGATGGCAGAGATTGTTGCCGGGTTTGCCCAATCCGGCCTGGTCAATATTATTGGTGGCTGCTGTGGTACCACACCGGCACACATTAAAGCCATTGCTGACAAGGTTGCTGATATTCCCCGACGAGCCATGCCAACCATTCCGGTGGCCTGTCGTTTGAGTGGTCTGGAGCCATTTACCATTGATCGGGACTCATTGTTCGTCAATGTCGGTGAGCGCTGTAACGTGACCGGTTCCGCCCGCTTCAAACGTTTAATCATCGAAGAAGATTACGATACAGCCCTGGATGTTGCCCGTGACCAGGTGGAAAACGGTGCCCAGATTATCGACATCAACATGGATGAAGGAATGCTGGATGCCAAAAGCGCCATGACCACGTTCCTGAATCTGGTGGCCTCTGAACCGGATATTTCCCGGGTCCCGATCATGGTGGACTCTTCCAAGTGGGAGGTCATCGAAGCCGGGCTGCAATGTATTCAGGGCAAGGGCATTGTCAACTCCATCAGCCTGAAGGAAGGTGAAGATATCTTCCGCCGTCAGGCCCGTCTTTGCCGCAATTATGGGGCCGCCGTTGTGGTTATGGCCTTTGATGAGCAGGGTCAGGCGGATACCGAAGCCAGGAAAATAGAAATATGTCAGCGGTCGTACGACATTCTGGTCAATGACGTCGGCTTCCCGCCCCAGGATATTATTTTTGACCCCAATATTTTTGCCGTGGCCACCGGTATTGATGAGCACAATAACTATGCTGTGGATTTCATCAATGCGGTGCAATACATTCGCGAGAATCTGCCCCACGCCATGAGTTCCGGTGGGGTCAGTAATGTCTCTTTCTCTTTCCGGGGGAACAACCCGGTTCGGGAAGCCATTCATGGGGTCTTTCTCTACCACGCCATCAAGGCCGGACTGACCATGGGCATTGTCAATGCCGGACAGCTGGAGATCTATGCAGAAATTCCCCCAGAGCTGAAAGACAAGGTTGAAGACGTCATCCTCAACCGCTCAGCGAATGGGACTGAAGCGCTGCTGGCCATTGCAGACCAATATCGGGAAGGTGGTTCTTCCGGCAAAAAAGAGGAAGATCTGGCCTGGCGGGAATGGCCTGTTAACAAACGGCTGGAACATGCGCTGGTCAAAGGCATTACCACCTGGATTGTTGACGATACTGAAGCGGCTAGACTGGCCGCCAGCCGTCCTATTGAGGTGATTGAGGGCCCGCTGATGGATGGCATGAATGTGGTGGGTGACTTGTTTGGTGAAGGTAAAATGTTTCTGCCCCAGGTGGTGAAGAGTGCCCGGGTGATGAAACAGGCGGTTGCGCACCTGGTCCCTTTCATCGAGGAAGAGAAAGGCGAGAGTGCGCGATCCAATGGCAAGATTTTGCTGGCTACGGTAAAAGGTGATGTACACGACATTGGTAAAAACATTGTCGGTGTCGTTCTGGCCTGTAACAACTTTGAGGTTATTGACCTTGGGGTCATGGTTCCCTGCGAAACCATTCTGAAAACCGCAGTGGAAGAAGACGTTGATATTATCGGGCTCAGCGGTCTGATCACCCCATCACTGGATGAAATGGTTTATGTGGCCAGTGAAATGCAGCGTCAGGGCATCAAACGCCCACTGATGATTGGTGGAGCGACCACATCACGGGCCCATACGGCGGTAAAAATTGAGCCGCAGTTCCAGGATGATCTGGCCATCTATGTCACCGATGCCTCCCGCAGTGTGGGGATTTCAACCCGGCTGATGAGTGATTCATTAAAGCCCGCCCTGGTGACAGAGACCCGCTCCGAGTATGAAAAAATCCGGATCCGTCATGGAAAACGGAGCAACAAACGGGCACTGCTCACTTACCAGGAAGCCCTGGATAACGCCTGCAAACCGGACTGGTCCCGATACCAGCCACCGGTTCCGACGTTTACCGGCACTAAAGTGTTCAATGACTTTCCGCTGGAAGAACTGGTCAATTACATCGACTGGACTCCGTTCTTTATGACCTGGGATCTGGCCGGTAAGTTTCCCGCCATTCTGAAAGATGAGGTGGTCGGCGAAGCAGCCACCAGCCTGTATCACGATGCACGGCAGATGCTGGATAAGCTGGTCAACGAAAAGTTGATCCGTGCCCGGGCAGCCATTGGTTTCTGGCCCGCCAACCAGATCAATCACGATGATCTGGCCATTTATCAGGATGAAAAAAGAAGCGACATCAAAACAACCCTGCACCACCTCCGCCAGCAGGCACCAAAACCGGAGGATAAGCCCAATTACAGCCTGTCTGACTTTGTGGCCCCAAAATCGTCCGGTCTGCCAGACTATGTGGGTGGTTTTGTGGTGACCGCAGGTATCGGTGCCGACCAACTGGCCAGGCAATATGAACAAGCCGGTGATGACTACAACAGCATTATGGTGAAAGCACTGGCAGACCGTTTTGCGGAAGCGTTTGCGGAATGTATGCATGAAAAAGTGCGCAAGGAGTACTGGGGTTATGCCGCCAATGAGCAGCTCAGTAATGAAGAGCTGATCAGGGAGAAATACGCCGGTATTCGTCCAGCGCCCGGCTACCCGGCCTGCCCGGACCATACGGAGAAAACGGCATTGTTCGCTCTGTTGAACGGTGAAGAAAACGCCGGCGTGTCACTCACTGAACACTTTGCCATGATGCCTGCGGCCAGTGTCAGTGGCTGGTATTTCTCCCATCCTGAAGCGAAATATTTCGGCCTGGGTAAAATCGATAAAGACCAGTTGGAAGTGTACGCAGAACGTAAAGGCTGGTCTTTAGCAGAAGCGGAACGCTGGCTTCGCCCCAATCTAGCCAATTAGACCTGGTAAGCGGAGGGCATCTTGCCCTCATACTTTTCATTCCACAATCGTTGAGGATCTATGCTCTGCGCCAAATGACAATCACGCTCACTGTGATGTTGCAACAGACGTATCAACTCTGATGCGAACTGCCTGATTGTTTCTGGTATGTCACTCAGCCCGGACTTATTGAGATTTTCTTTAAAATGACACTCAGGGCAGATCAATGACGGGTTATCAGAGAACCAGATACAATTACCCGGCATCAATCCAGCCCGGGCGATTATTGATACAAACCATTTTATATCATTCATTTTTGAATAATCATCACACCACAATTGATGAAAGCAACTCATAGTTTCTAACTTTGTGGTCTTATGATCCCTGAACCAGTCTTGAAATGCTGTATAGCAAAGCTCAACATATTTGTTATGGTAAACATCCCCTATATACTTGTTAATACTATTGAACCGGGAACCCAACACTGAATAACATTTACTATTCAAGCCAATAAAATTCACCAGATTAGCCCGCCTTTTATCGCCTAAATCTAATTCAAGATGAATGCCCATGTAGTTAACGTACAAATGTTCTAAATCTTTTTCTGCCAGGGCCATTGGAACAATCGGACTTTTTTCCATACGTACCCTTCCAACAGTCTGGTATTTAGTAAACTCTGCATAACTTCTATCCAGCAGTGCTCTTGTGTCAAACAGTTTGTTTAATTCCATATCATCCAGACAAGGGATATTCTCATCAGGCAAGCGCTGGAATGCGATCGATCTTACCAATTCACAGAATTCTTTTTTCAATATTAAAACTTTGTTGATACCCAGTCGATCAATTCGTTCATGCATACAGGTTGAGTATTGTATATTCTCATCAAGTTGATTAATAACGTTAATCATATATTCGTCATGGAATGAAAAACTAAGTTTGAAAAACTGATTCCGTGCCAATAAAGAACTTTGATTATCTTCTTCCCAATCATCCCAAAAGGGTAACAATAGCCCATAGAGATAGAGCTTCTTTTCTTCATCAGTCATTGAGCTTTGATTTTCAGAGATATATTTATCACACTGGTCCTTCACCGACTTCATTTGGCTGCGTGACTTCAGCATACTGGTCATAACATTTATTTTGAGGAAATCTTCCACGTTATCCTTATTTTCATTCGGCATTTCAGACATTAAAAAATCAACGGCTGAATGAACCGGAGCATCAATGATAATTTTCTCAACGGCCATTTTCACTAACGGCGATCGTTCCATAATCCGCAGGAAGCCACTGAGCCATCTTAACAGGTTAATACTCAGGGGAAATTCGCACTGTTCCGGGCTAATAATGCACTCTCCATTGACAACAGCCCGTGACAATGCCATGACCTCAGCAGTGGTTAATAGTTGTCGGTTTTCAAGTGTTGATAAAAATTGCAGATTATCGGCCACAGAACTTGATATTCTAATGCCAGTGATCGTTCTGTCTTGTATAGATCTGAACAAGGATACCGTGCTTTTGCGTTGAAAATGACTGGTGATCAATGGTTTATTGGCAACATCGGCAATGGCTTCTTGTAAATCCTGTACACATAGCGGTTTTGATGATGTTATGTTCATAATAATTTCAGGTTTCTGTACGGTTTTTTATTGGACTTTTTTTTGCCCGATAGTTCATAAATGCTGGAGATATTTAGCTTAATGAAGCAAAGGCTTGCCACCATTTTTCAGTTAGGCGTACCCATCATGCTGGCTATGCTCTCCCAGAGCATGATCAACCTTGTTGATGCCGCACTGGTGGGTCCCCTGGGAGAAGGTGCCCTTGCCGCGGTGGGTGCTGGCAGCTATGCGAATTTTGTCGCGCTATCGTTGATGACCGGCCTTTCAGCGGCTGTCCAGGCCCAGGTTGCCCGCCGCGTTGGTGCAGGCCGCCTTGATGAATGTGCCATGCCAACCAATCACGGACTGATCATCGCATTCTGCTTTGCCATGCCAGTCAGTCTTATTCTGGTTATCACTTCTCCCTGGTTGCTGGCGTTATTTGATCAGGGCTCTCCCACCTTTAAAGGGGCAGCAACGGACTATTTTCAGATTCGGGTTATGGCCCTTACCGCAGCCGCCATGAACCTCTCATTTCGAGGTTTCTGGAACGGCATTGGTGAGCCAAACGGTTTTCTGAAACTGCTGGTCTGCACCCATATTTGCAATGTGATCTTCAGCTTTATCCTGATCTACGGAAAACTTGGCCTGCCCGCCCTGGGCGTGCAGGGAGCGGCCCTGGGAACCTTACTGTCCATGTACCTGGGAGCCTTGCTTAATTTCCGGATGCTGAATAAGCGAGCCAGAAAATTCGGATTCCTGACGCACTGGAGAAATTGGTCGGCCCTAAAGCGCCTGGTTCTTCTGGCGATTCCTGACTCCCTGCAACAGACCCTGTTTGCCCTTGGCATGATGATGCTGTTTGCCATTGTTGCCCAATTAGGTATCCGTGAAATGGCCATCGCCCATGTGTTGATGAATACCTCTTTGATGCTGATACTGCCGGGTCTGGGTCTGGGCATGGCTGCCAATACCCTGGTCAGCCAGAGTCTGGGGGCCCGGGAGCCAGAGGTTGCCTGGCGCTGGGGGCAGGAAGTCATGTATACAGCCAGCGCCGTGTTACTGGTACTGAGCCTGCCGTTGATTTTTACCCCTGAGGCTGTGCTGTCGCTCTTTCTCCATGATCCTTCACTACTGGCAATGGGCTCAATCCCGATGCAGTTAACCGGCATAGGCATTGTTCTGGATGCGCCCTCCCTGGTCTTTATTCAGGCTTTACTGGGAGCGGGTGCCAACCGAACGGTGCTCTATATCCGATTTGTTGCACAGTGGCTGATTCTGTTGCCGCTGTGCTGGCTTATAGGCCCTGTTCTGGGGTTTGGACTTACCGCCGTCTGGTCAGTACCCATACTGCAGAGAATGATTACCTCCGTCAGCTTTCTGGTTGTCTGGCGCTCACGGCGCTGGAGTAAAATACAGATTTAAGGAAGGCATTTTCCCGATTAAACAGCAACTCATCCGATTCAGAGCTGCATTGTTCCAACCAGCAGCAAGCCGCTCCGGCAACATTCCGCCTTGAAGTGAGCTATGGCCGGGTTGCACTTCACCCCTGGTCGACCGTAAATGTCAGTTCGCTTGTTTCGCCGGCCTCTATTTTTTGCCAGTGTTCATCGAAATTGATCAGGTCATACAGTGAAACCCCCTCCTGAAGCCTGGCAAGCACCCGTTCATCTCTGGCCTTAATCTCTTCAGCGACAGGAATCAAACGTGTTGCTTCTGCCAAAGATAAAACCAGAACCCCATCATCATCACCGAAGATAATCTCACCCGGACGAACCTCTACGCCGCCACACTCAACAACCTCCCGGGTATGAAATATCCGTTTTGACGTGCCTGACATCGGGGTAAACGTGTGTGCATAAACCGGAAAATTCATTGCTCTTACCGATGCCGTATCACGAAAGGCCCCGTCAATAACAAATCCAGCAACCCCTTTACGCATCGCTTCCGTTGATAACAGCTCCCCTGCCACGGCTAATCCACTGCCCTGAGTCTCAATAACAATAACATCCCCGGATTGGGCTTCCTGAATGGACTTGATCACCGTGAGAAAGTCATTATGACAGTTCACGGTATAGGCCGATCCGATCAGCTTAAGACCCGTCTGAAGCGGTCTTATTGCCGAGTTCATCACTCTCAGACGCTGGTCAGCATCCGCAAGATGGGATGTTTTCAAATCAGCCAGGCGGGAACGTATTTCGTTTAACTCCATGGGGAACCTCAGGTATACCCGGTTATAAAGCTGACCTGACCACCAGACTCTGCCGGTAAGTGCTGTCAGATCACCAACACAGGAGGCTGACCCAGGAGGCTGAAAAGCAGAGAAGCCAAGCTCAGTACAAAAATTGATGAACTGATCAATAAAGCCAGCCTGTCTGACCAACAGGAAGACGATACTTACAAAGAGGCAAAAGATTATAGCATTCCCGAGGATTTAAAGTTCACACAGGAGCCTGAAAAAGATAAAAGCGGCAAAAAAGCACTTGAATAAGCAAATGGAAAGCACCGAAGCCAAACCGGAACAGTCTGCTGTAGCAAAAATACTCACGCAGGAATGCCGTTCCTTCAGGGGCAAGAAGAGATCATCATTGCACCCCATCGACCGATAATAACAACAACTAATCAGTCGATATTGAGGAGCGTTCCCATGAACAGATTTTCAAGGGTCAGATGGGTCCTGCTGGTCAGTCTCTGCCTGGCCACCAAGGCTTTCAGTGCCGGTCACAGCGTCCATATCCAGATGAGCAAGAAGGCCGTTGAGTTGGTCTCTGACCCGGCGTTGAGGAGTATCCTGATAGAGTACCAGCCGCAGTGGGTGATTGGTTCTGGCCTACCGGACGGTGGTTACCTGAATGGTTATCCTTATGCCGAGATCAGCCACTGGTCGAAATTCCATCGCTCCTATTTCTCCCGAGTCCAGAAAACCTGCCCTCCTGAAAAGCTGCATCTGGCAGAGTGTAAAAAACTGGTTTCCCATTTTATGGGTATGGTGGCTCACGGCGTTGAGGATGAAATTTATGACAATTTATTGATGAGTTTATCCGACGAGGTGGATGGGCGTGGGGGGGATGATCTGGCCACGTCCAAGGATACCATCGTCGACAAATACGCCTTGTACGATTACCAGGGGGCCTACGATGTGCATCCTACTGCGGTATCACCGCTGGAGGTGGTTTATCAGGCGCTGCAACCACTGCTGAAATCGAGAGTACAACTTAGCCACATTGAAGAGGGACAGGGTAATATTGTGGCAGCAGCCGTTTGGGAGCGGCAGCTGGTCAATCCGTTCAGCAACCTTATGGACAGCCGGTTATACCCATGGCTCCGGCAGAACTACCGGGACGGCATTGGCGGCATCAATTATACCGGGATCAGGGTTGCGAGGGTATGGGATTACTACTGGTCAAGATTCAAGGGGCATGATCAGGTTGAGCCACATTTTACGGTGTATCCTGAACCAGAGGGAATTATCGGCCTGAATAGCAGTATTGGCCGTGGACGTTTTATGTTTATTGCTGATCGGCCACTTTCATATTTTTACAGGGAACTTAAGCTGCAAAAATTGATGCTCGATGGCTCGTGGCAGGAAATTGCCTCTGAAAACTACTATCGCCCTGATGGCTATCTCCACGCTGTTTTTCCGATTAAAGGTTTTGTCGCCGGGGAACAGTATCGGGCCATATTGTCCTATTCCGTTGATGGACTTCATTTTGACCGTGAGCTGATATGGAATGCCACCGCAGCAGGTATTCCCTGAATGGCTAGACTGATATGTAATAAAAACATAACAGGGAAAGACTGATGACGTTGCCTCATCTTGACTCACAACAGGTATTACCACCATTCAAAGGGCCTGTACTTCCTCCTGATCAAGTTTCAACTGACTCGTCAGACAGCGTTGTTGTGGTACCACCTTCAACCATACCCCAGGAGAATTTTACAGACATTGCCCAGATCCCGTTGGAAAAGCGCACCATTAAGGTAAGCGATTACAGTCTTGTAAATGGACAATCACCCTCCCGATTAAAAAAACTGGCATCGGCCATAAAAATCATTGGTGCTAATGTCATCAGGGCAGTTAATGACAGCGTAACCACCCGGCGACTGCTGCTCAGTGGCCTGTTGGGTGGTCTGGTGGGGCTGACATCCGGCGTCTTGCTGATGGCTTCGCTGACCGGGGGTCTCTCCATGGTTACCCTGATACCGTCACTCTCTATTTCCGCACCAGCGGCGGTGGTGGGGGCATTAGTGGGGGCTGTCGGGGGAATGGTCATGTTGGCAGGTTATGGTGTCGCCAAGGGGCTGGTGCGCTCAGCAGCCTACCTCTGGCGTTCGCCGGAACAGCGCTTTCTGCATGACTACCGGCAGGCGGCAAAAGAGTTGGAGTCGCTGGAAGAAGAGCGTGTCAACAACCGTCACATGCGCTCTGAAAAATATATGCGGATTGGCATATTAAGAGCTTATCTGGAGCCCCGGCGCGCTGAATGTCACCAGCTGTTGACCGCAGGCAATGCCCCCGATAAAGTCTGGCGTCAATATGGCTTCCGCTCGGCCAATAATATTCCTCCCTCTTCGATGGTTTGAGTCTATTCCCGGTCGGCCTCCCGGGAGGCTGACCGAGCATTCCCCACTAAATTGTTAGAAAACTATTCTTCTTGCCGAATGTCTAAACTGTTCAAGATTGTAAGATTCCAGAATCTTCAGTTATGAGGATGAATTGTTAAGGAAGTGTGTTGTATGTCTCAGGCTGAAATTGTTCACCACTCGAGCAACGATGAAAAAGTCAGGTCTTTTTTCAAGGGTGCCGCAGCTATTATTCCGCTGACTGTTGCGGTCCTGCCCTGGGGTATCCTGACCGGATCTCTGGCTATTGAGTCGGGCTTTGACCCGGTTCAGAGCCAGGCACTGTCAGGCATTATTTTCGCCGGTGCCGTTCAGCTGGCCATTATGGGCATGATCCAGGCCGGAGTGGGTTTGGGCAGCATTCTGATCTCAGCCCTGCTTATTACCTCCCGCCACTTCCTTTACTCCATGGTGATGCGGAAGAACGTCAGCCCGCTGCCTCTCAAATGGCGTCTCGCCCTGGGCTTCCTGTTAACCGATGAACTGTTCGCCATTGCCAACCCCGGTCAGCTGAAACGCTTTGACCGCTGGTACGCACTGGGAGGAGGGTTATGCTTTTATCTTGGCTGGAATCTTGCCACCCTTGGCGGCATCATCGCTGGCGCGAGCTTTGAAAATCTTGATGCCCTCGGATTGGATTTCGCCATTGCCGCCACATTCATCGCCCTTGTTATCCCGAACATCAAAAATGCCCCGGTGCTGGTCTGTGTGCTCACTGCACTGGTGACGTCGGTCATTTGTGAGGTAATGCAGATTCAGGCGGGCCTGCTGATTTCAGCCCCCCTGGCCATGATGACTGGTTTTGCCTATGCCAAAGCCACCACCGGGGGAGAAAGATGATGGATACCTGGATTATTCTGTTCACCGTGGCGGCCCTGGTTTTTGGTAGCCGTTTTCTCCTGATGGAACCCTGGTTACCTCTCAAACTCAGTGCAACGGTTCAGCAGGTATTGAGTTTTTCCGCACCCGCCGTGCTGACCGCCATTGCGGCGCCGATTGTCTTTATTCGTGAAGATCAGCTCAGCCTGTCCATGGGCAACCATTACCTGATTGCCTGCATTATCGTAGTATTTCTTGCCCTGATGACCAGGAACACATTACTGACCGTCATCCTGGGTATGCTGTCATTTCTGTTGCTAAGACATTTACTGTAAATACGGGAAGCCATCGGTCTGTCTACTTCCCGCTCAGGAATCCTCCTGATCCGAGTCGGTCTTTCGGTGGTGGGTGCTGATTCTTATCTCCAACAGATCAACAGTGCATCCGGATGTGGGGTGGCTTATGTCATACATCTCTGTCAGTTTACCGCGAAGCTTGCCTGTGTGGGCGGTCATGGGGATGGTAACGGTGGATTCCAGCTGATCATAGGGGGTATATATCTCTGCGATCGGTTCATTTTTCCAGTTCATTTTTTCATCGTAAACCCTTGTTGATAGTGCAATTCTGGACGGCAGGCCATTTTCTGTTTTGATACGCAGCTTCACGTCAGCTTCGCTAAACGTATGGGTGCTGTTTTTAATCGGCGGTGACTTCAGTACAAACGATGACTGCCCACCCATTCGATTCAGCGCAGGTATGTTATTTTTTTCCCGATTCATGACGGTTGCCAGAGTAGCAAAAGGCAGCTTCTGAAATTCGAGATCAAACCGGGTTTCATGCCGATCTATTTTCTGTACTTTTTTACTGAATAGCGAGTTGGCCCAACGATCCAGTTGCTTTGTTGCTTTGACCAAGGCATCGTCACTGAGCACATGCTGTAGTTTTTCCATCATCATTCGTGCATCGTACAACCTTACAGCATGCTGGATCAGTTTTGGTGCCTGCCTGGCAATGGCATTGCATTGCGCAGCCTTCTGCCCCTTCAACAGGCAGACCTGTTTTGCCGTAGTGACCACCCGTTGCCCCAGATCAGACGGTGTGGGTTCAATATGGGTACCTTCACTGAAATCATTGAACGTTTCGACGATGACCAGGTCGGGTTTTTTCTTGCGGACTTGATTCCAGCTTAATTCATAGGTGTTATCACCATTTTCTGTCTCTGGCAAATAGGAGTCACAGGGACTCCAGGGAGCTCCCCGGGTATCAACGCCAGGATATACCGGCATTGTCTTGATGCCGAGATGATCCTGGTTCTCTCGATGCCTGTAATCCAGATTATTGACGTAATGGCGGATATTTCTATGGGTACCGTATCTGACAAAATTGTCGGCAATGAAAGGATTTTTGCTATCTTTTGCCACCTGTCTTCTAGGTACCACCCAAGGATAATTACTAACGACCTGTTTTACAGTTGCCGCTTTCCACGCGCTCTTGCCGCTCATAGTATAAACCAGCCTGACTTTGGCCAGCTCAGGATTATTCTTGAAAAACTGTTCCAGTTCTTTCTGATTCAGGGTCAGATCTGATCTGACCTTGCCCCAGAAGTTCAGCATAAACATCAACGGATCGCCCCGATGGTGAATACAGTGTTCATCCTGATAGTAGCGCTGGATCATCTCCTCCAGTTTTTCCTTGAACTGGGCCTCTTTCTGTTCGGGACTGAGATTGACGCTGGCCCTGACCGTCCACTGGGGAATCCAGAGTGGAACCAGCGCAAACTCATTGCCATGATTCTTGTCAGCCAGCACCGTTTTCATATTCACGATTGCCTTGTCCGGTGACGTCTGCCGTGCTGGAAAGCCCCACTCCACGACAAAGCCATCCAGTCCCGCAATTCTGGCGGTCAATAGTTGCCATTCGTAATAATGCAGGTTATCGATGGGACTGCCTCCCACCAGGGGCCTTGCTCCGGCACCAAAACCCGGGCGGCCTGAAGCGGTGTCGCAGGGGGCAGAGTTATCCGGGTTTCGCAGCTCATAGCCATTGTTAACAATATGCGTCCTGGTGATGCTGTGGGGATGCCTGCAATTAACTTCTTGATGGATAGACTGGATCTGTTTATTGGTGTGGTAATCAGCTAACACCATAATGGTTTTGTTGTCTGCCTTGTGCTGGCAAGATAGGGGCTTTATCTGTGCTTCGGATGATAATTGATCAGTTTCTACCCCGGAGGGACGGGCTTTGTCCGGGGGATCAGACAAGGCCCTTTTTTCCCGCGGGGAAGGGTAAACGTACTCTTTGATCGTCCGTATCGCCCGGCCAAAAAGACTTTCAGGCCTGCTGGGCTCGACATTTAGGTATTTACTGCAAAATTCCTCGTCGTCCAAATGGTTCAGATCATCACAAAATTCGTCATCCATTTTACCGAGATAAGGCTCGTCAATATCGAGGTGTTTAATGCTCAGGTTAAAAGCGATGGGTGGTTTCGTGTAGAGTTGAGAGTTGGAAGAAGGCAGTTCCGGCATATGAGAAAGTGTAGTATTGATAGGAAAGTGACTATTAACCATGATAATTACCATTCCTCTTTAATTTCAGATGATGGTTTAATAACGTGAGATGGACGAATAACAGCATAAGCCCTCATTGATTTAGCTATATTCTGGATAGTAAGCCATAGACAGCTAACTGAAATCTCACGTGCCTACCACCAGTTTATTCGAGTCATTGAAGATTTCCGGCTTATTTTTCAACCAGAATTACATAAACGACTCATCTATAATGTTAATAAGCCACCTTATATATTAAAATTGTCGTTCAGTTAAATCATGAACATTATTTATTACAGCGAGAATGCATTTCGAAGCTTTAAGCTCTATTTTATCAGCCTTATTACACGACATAAATCTTACTTTTTCTGAATTGATATCTTAAAAGACCTCAACAAAGCCATACCGAAAAGCAAGGAATAACTGAAAACGTCAATGGTCAATTGAATAATATTTTGTGGAGCGAACACTCCCTGCATCGCTCACTATTCCACTTAATTCCACTCTGTCGTCAAACTGATGAAGGTCTAATCGGTTTACCAGGTAACGCAGAAAGCTTCATATCAATGTTTCACTTTCGATTCATTAATCGGGGCCTAAGGCTTTGCCAGAAAGCTCAATAAACAGCTAGACTGATTGGGAGGTTTTTATGGATGAGACTTTATTGGGGGCATGCTCATGTACAAATTACTTTCCGCTATATTCATTATTCTTCTTGTTGCCGGAGTTCTGGCCAGAAGCTTTGACCTGTCGGTATACCAGGATGGCTACTATCTGCGCTACGAATTCCCACGCTACGGGAATGATACCTGGTTTGAAATCACCCTGGGTCAACGTCAGGGTCTGGCAGCGGTTATTGATCAGGTCAAAAGTAAAGCCAGCAAATAACCACTGGCTTTATTTTCACGGCTATTTGGATGCCCCGCTACTTTTTACCGGAGCCTGTAATCAAACTCATCAGATTAGACACTGACTTTTTAAAGTCTTCAATGGCCGAAACACCCAGCTTTTTAACATCCACCAGGTGTGGCTCTGCCTTGTCCAGGTACTCATCAAGATGATCGACTTCTTCATGCTGCATATCCTGCCGCTCAGCCTCCAGCTCTTGTTCAAGGCGTTTCAGGGTTGCCTTGACCTCTTTGATTTGAGCCTTTAACTCCTTCTTGTGAGCCTTGTACTCCTTGAGTGTTGTCATCATGTCCTCCTCAGGCAGTTATCGCGATCAGGATAGCAGGTAGAATGAAAAAGACACCTACCACATAGGCCAGCACCATCCATTTCTTCCGGCTGGCCGCCTGGGCAAAACGGCGGGCAACCGTTGGTGGTATATTGCGAAGGAATGGAACGATGTAAATCAACAGTACGGCTGACACATTAAACAACAGGTGGACAAGTGCTATCTGCAGGGCAAAGAATCCCATGGGTCCCTGGACGGCTGTCGCCGCCAGCAAGGCCGTGATCGTAGTGCCGATATTGGCTCCCAGGGTAAATGGATACACCTCCCTGAGCTTGAAAATACCATTCCCGGCAAGTGGTACGATCAAACTGGTACAGGTCGAGGATGATTGCACGGCAATGGTCATCATCATGCCTGAGAAAATACCCGTAGCAGGCCCCTGCCCAATGGCTTTGTGCAGAATCTGTTTGGCTTTACCCACCATCAGATGCTTGAGCAGTTTGCCAAGATAGATAATGGAGATAAAAATAAAGGCCAGCCCTGTCAACGCCAGGCAGACACCAGGCCACAGGTCTGGCAAAGAGCCATAAGCACCTTTGAACAGGTCTACAGCAGGCCCTGTAAGCACCTTAACAAAGTTCAAACCTTTGATACTGACAGAGTCGCCGCCCACCAGCAGTCCGGCCAGAAAATCAGACGACTTGGCCAGGAACCCCGTCATGATCTCCAGCGGGAGAAAAATCATAACGGCCATCAGATTGAAAAAGTCATGAACGGTAGCCGCGGAAAACGCACGACGAAACTCTTTTTTCTTACCGATATGGCCCATACTGACCAGCGTATTGGTCACAGTGGTACCAATATTGGCACCCATAATCATCGGAATAGCGGTGGCAACCGGAAGACCTCCGGCAACAAGGCCAACAATCACCGATGTCACGGTACTGGATGACTGAACAACTGCAGTTGCCAGTGCACCTGCCACCAGCCCCATCACCGGGTTGGTGGCAAAAGCAAATAACTGACGGGCACCTTCAGCGCCACCAGAAGCCCATTTAAAGCCGGAACCGATCATCCCGACAGCGACCAGCAATAGGTAGATCATCAGCGCCACTAATAGCCACTGAATAACCTGACCTTTCGGTTGCGTCGACTCGGCTGTATAACTGGGTTGCATTTGAACATCCTGCAAGGTGAATAAACTCGACTATCCAGAAATAACACTGGATGTCACGGCATCAAACTGGATTACCGAAAAAACGATTGCTCCATTGAAGGGGGACAAGCATAAAGAAACTGTAAAGGAGTCTCAAGCCTGTCCCGGAGAGAATTGAAATAAGAAAGCCAGTGTCGGTTATTCCAACATTCTGGTATTAAATAATCAGCCCAGCTCTCTGACCAGTAGCATCATCCCCTGATTGCCCGTTACCGAGACTTTGCTCCCTTTAGCGACAGATCTGTCCGATTCCACCTTCCAGAGTGTATCGCCAATGGCAAGCTTACTCTGCCCGTCTGGCAAGTCATGCTCAAGTACAATGGTCCGGCCTATTAACTGCGATGCCCGATTATTTAATTCAGGGCTGTCACTCTTGTTGTTCACTTTACGGAACAGCTTCCAGTATGCCAGTGAGAACAACAAACTGCCGGTACCAAACATCACCAGCTGAATGGGCCAGCTTGTATCAGGCACCAGCCAGAGCCACAAAGCGACAACCGCAGCAGCAGCGGCACTGCCCAGCAGGAAACCACCCGCACCCAGCGCCTCTGCGCCCAGAAGCATAAAGAGCAGAATCAACCAGTGCCAGGGTTCCAGGGTAATAGCAATAGCCATCAGGCCTCCTTCTCACTTCCCTTTTTAACAGTGGCCTCTCCCACCAGCTCCTTGATACCGGCGATTGAGCCAATCAGACTACCAGCCTCCAGAGGCATCATGATCACTTTATTATTCTCGGCAGAGGCAACATCCTTCAGGGCTTCTACGTATTTCTGGGCAACAAAATAATTAATTGCCCGATGATCACCTTCTGCAATCGCCTTGGACACCATAGACGTTGCCACCGCCTCGGCTTCTGCCAGACGTTCCCGGGCTTCCGCTTCCCGCCTGGCGGCTTCAAGCTCACCTTCCGCCTTGAGGATTTGCGCCTGCTTTTCACCCTCGGCTACTTTAATGGCCGCTTCGCGGGCACCTTCCGCCTCAAGGATCTGGGCACGTTTATCCCGCTCAGCCTTCATCTGCCTGGCCATGGCTTCCACCAGGTCCGCAGGCGGAGCAATATCTCGCAACTCAATACGGGTCACCTTCAAGCCCCAGGGATCGGTGGCTTCATCCACTTTTATCAGCAGGCGTTCATTAATCCGATCCCGGTTGGACAGCATTTCATCCAGTTCCATGGACCCTAATACCGCCCGGATATTGGTCATCACCAGGTTTTTCATGGCACGATCAAGATCGTTCACCTCATAAGAAGCTTTGACCGCATCCTGGACCAGGTAGAAACAGACAGCATCCGTGGTCACCTGTGCGTTATCGGCACTGATCACTTCTTGGGGCGGGATGTCCAGAACCTGCTCCATCATGTTCATTTTCTTACCAACCGTATCAATCACCGGCACAATCACATGCAGCCCGGGCGTTAACGTACTGGTGTATTTGCCAAATCGCTCGACGGTGTAGTTATACCCCTGAGGGACAATTCGTACACCGGTTGATATAAGAACAGCAATAAGGACAACAAACACAATTGCTGTGATTTCCATACCCATAGGAGGCTCCTGTTTACTGACTTTATTTATTCTGACGCGAAGTCCGACTTATGTCATCTCATAAGCCATGACTGCATCCTGATCTCAAACCAATTGCAAATAGCCGGTGCCAATCAGGCCTGAAAAAGAGTTTATCATCATATTTTTGACCTATGCGTTAAAAGTCGCGGTTTTTATATTGTATGTATTGTTGCGAAACTTCTTTTAACGCTCCCTTCGTTGCCCCCTTATGCGCTCCCTTATGCGCTCTGCGTAAGCGAAGTCATTCTGGTAGCGTTTCCTCTGATGCCCTCTTATGCGCGCCCTTTCCCGCGCTGCGAAAGCGGGATCATTCTGGTAGCGTTCCCTTCGGCGAGCCCTCTGGCGTGCCTTTTTGCGCTCGACGCCATCGGGGTCATTCTGGCAGCGCTCCCTTTCGCGTTCCCTGTCGCGCTCTTTTTTGCGCCTGGCGAATGCAGGATCTTTGCGAAGCATCCTCAGGCGCTCCCTTTCGCGCGCTGCGTAAACGGGATCATTCTGGTAGCGCGCCCTTCGGCGCGCCCTTCGGCGTTCCTTTTCGAGCTCAGCGTATTCGGGGTCATTCTGGTTGTTGTTGACAACGGATGAGATTTGCGGGGTTGATTGATCTGTATCTGTCGGAGGCTGGATCAGAAAACACTGATTTTCAGGAATATCTGTGTGGGCATGATCATTATTTAACGATTCTATTCTGACTGGTAAGTAAAATAGTTGATCTTCTTTATTAATATTATCAACGCTTGCTATCGACCTTTTTTCCAGCCGGGTATCATCAACAGGATTATGAAAAGGCACCATCGATTGCTGAAGGTACTGTTTAGTAGTTTCAGCAGTACGCATAGCACATAGAATAACAGCAGCTTCTATGATGTCTCGGGAGAAGGCCACACCTGATACGTGAGATTTGGAAAAAGGAGTACCCTGCAAACAGGATAAATGATCAGAAGCTGCATTTAATTGAGCAAAGGTAGCAGGTCTATCCATTGAATTACAAAATTATTGAATTTACCTTAAGACCATTCTTTCTTATAAAAGTTCATCCCTGAAATACTCTGTCTAATATTTATTCAGTAGTGGGTTAAAAGCCTGTTCGGGCATGAATACCCCCCCCCCTCCCCCGAATATGACTTGTTGATCAAAAGGCCAGCAACCATATAGTTAGTGCATTTTTTACCTTACTGGCCAATTAATCTTTGTTCTCAAGACCGGGAGGCTGTCCGGGAATGATGGTAGATTCACATAATGAATCCGTCGATCAAGGCTACTTCATGCCAAAACACTTGAGGATAAAGGCATAGTTAAACGCTTCTTCATCAATCCATTCATAACGCTTGCTGGCACCCGCATGGCCTGCGTGCATATTCATGTTCAGTAGCAGCAGGTTTTCGTCGGTTTTCAGCGCCCTTAAACGTGCCACCATCTTGGCCGGTTCCCAGTAGGTGACCTGCTCATCGGATATCCCGGAGTTAAACAACATCGGAGGATAATCCCCGGCCTGCACATTGTCATAGGGCGAGTACTGCATAATGTAATCAAAGTCGTCGGCACTGGTGACCGGGTTGCCCCACTCTTCCCATTCCGGTGGCGTCAATGGCAAGGATGCATCACTGATGGTGTTAATAACATCAACAAAAGGCACATCGGCCACCACGCAACCAAACAGATCCGGACGCAGGTTGGTCACCGCTCCCATTAGCAAGCCACCGGCACTGCCACCATTAATGGCAATCTGCCCTTTATCGGTATAACCCTGTTTGACCAGGTACTCCGTGGCATCAATAAAGTCATTGAAGGTATTCATCTTATGACGCATTTTGCCATTGAGATACCACTGATAGCCCTTTTCATCTCCACCACGAATATGAGCCGTTGCATAAACGAAACCACGATCCACCAGGCTGAAGAGCTTTGATGAAAAACCAGCGGTCTTGCCATAACCGTAGGAACCATAACCGTAAACCAGGGCACGATGGGAGCCATCCTTTACCAGACCTTTGTTATGAATAATGGTGACCGGAATACGCTCACCGTCCCGGGCGGTGGCATACTCCCGCCTGACCTCATATTTTTCCGGGTCAAAGTTGGGCGTTTCACGGGTATAGACCGCTGTGGTTTGAACCGTCTTCAGATCCAGCTCAAGAACGGTACTGGGCATAACCGGTGAGGAGTAATCCAGCCGAACCATTGTGGCGTTATGATCCCAGTCACCGGAAAAATCCAGTTCATAGGCTTCGTCAGGCATGGATACCCTCTGCCTGGTACCGGATACCATATCCTGTACCACCAGCTCATCCAGCGCTTTGTCGTTATTTTTCTGCTCAATAATCAGGTAATGATTGTAGAAATGAATATCGGTAAGGCTGAGCGTGCTGCTTTCCGCCTGAAGCAGATGCCAATGCTCTTGCTCCCACTGGTTTACCGATGTCTTATACAGCTGGAAGTTATTGGCACCATGAAGATTGGTGAGAATATAGAAGTCATCACTGTCGCCATCACGATAGTGATCAAGGCTGAACACCACATCATCAATGCCATGGGCAAACAGACGGAAATCTATCGCAGCGCGGGAAGAAACATAAACCACCTGGCTGGAGCCGCTGTTGAGATACACCATAATGTATTCACGGTCTGTGGTTTCCGCCAGCGAAAGAAACATCCCGTCAAACTCATCAGGTTTGGAGAACACCAGCGCTTTCTTTTCCGGTCCCTGATGGATATTGATTTTATAGACATGTTTACCACGGGCCTGCTCATCACGCTCAACCACCAGAAGGTGCTCATCATCTATCCAGAGTATGGAGCCGGTACTGTTATGGTAGGTCCACTCACTGTCCTGCCCGGTCGCCAGATTCCGAACCCGAATGCTTCGCTCCATGGAGCCGGTGAGATTATAACCATAAGCAAGAAAGGTATTTGCCCGGTTGGTGACGGACGGGCCAAACATATAGAGGTCCTTGCCATCTGCCTCCTGGTTAACGTCCATATAAACCACTTCCGGCAGATCCATCGAGCCATGACGACGACAGAGAATAGGGTAGTTCTTCCCTTTCTCTTCACGGTAATAATAGAGAAAATCGCCCTTTTTAACGGGCCAGGACTGATAGTCTTCTTTTATCCGGGACAGAATTTCCTGATAAAGCTGCTCCTGAACGACCTTGCTGTCTTTCATTTGGGCATCTTTATAATCACTTTCAGCGTTAAGATAGGCCAGCACCTCCGGGTTTTTAAAATCCAGATCGCCTGCCACAATCTTCTGCCAGTGCTCATCCCGCAACCAGTGGTACTCATCGATACGGGTCTGGTTGTGCTGAATAATGGCGTGTGGAATTTTTTGAGCGACCGGTGCTTTCAAAGGGGAGTTCCTCAGAGGCAGATAATGTCAAAGCCATTGTCAGTAAACACAATGAACGGTTTGCCAGCATACCACGGCCTATTGTGAAAAAACTCAACAGTTAAGAGCAAATGAGTTTAATGCGTACAATCTCCGTTCACCCTGGAGCGGATTCGAAGGATGATTGGCACAGTCTTTATTCAGGGTATTGTGTTAGGGAGACAGCGTCTCCTTTCATATTTATGACAATGGATGGAACTAATTATCGGAATGATAGTCCAAATTAGAAATCAGGTTCAGATCTTCCTGTGTGCAGGTCAAATTAAAATCTACCCCCTGATGTTCAAGAGATACCCACTATACCCAGGAGATAAAATGGATTTTCATAAGATAGATGGTCTGACACTTCAAGAGCTGTATGATACGGTCATGCAGTCACCCATTGGCTTTTCGGCGGAAGATGATTCTATTCAGTACCTTGGCAGGCAGATACGACTGCACAATGGCATCACCGAACTAACAGGGCAAACCTGCAATAACGCCGATGGTAAAGAGCTATTTAAACGGCTGGTTAATCTTCAACCTGATATTAAGAGACAACTACCCGATTCAAAAGCTGAAGCGATACAACACGTTGCCAAAGAAATGGTGGAAAAATTCCGTTATGAGGCAATAGAAAAGTCACCAAACAAAGAGGTGCTATTCGCCGTTTTTGTTGAGAGCATTATATTTACTTTTATGAGTTCGATAAAAACGGCAAAAAAGTTGTACGCAACCAATGCTTTTAGTGATGCTGAAAAACTCCGGATTATGTTGGCTGCTGAAAAAAAGTACAGACACCCAATTTTGGCGAACTGCTGGGAAATGCCGGGGATTCCTTTAGCCCCCCGATTAGAGGAGGCCAAAAGCCAGCTGCAACGTCTTTCTGATACGCCTTCTATGGCCGGGCAGTACCATGTCATTAATGAACGATTGACAACATTACCCACCGGTACAACGGTCAGGGATGGACTTCTGGAGATCCGGCAAACCCTTGAATCGGAAAACAACGAACTTTCCAGACAGCTGTTGAGTGAAGTTGACCATATTGAAGCAAAATTTATCCCGAAAATTGACGAAAGCGGCCGCTTATCAGACGTTGATGATAAAGATTTCAAAACCCATACACGAAGATTGCTGTATCTGTATGCAGCCTGTTCCGGTTTTTCACAGAAGGCAGATATTGAAGAGTTAGCGTCGTACATTCGATCTGCTCTGCATACCGCCGATTCAAATAGCATCTGGCATATTGTTAAAGAGCTGGCCTATTTGTCGAAACAACCGGGCTCCATCGATTATTGCCGTTATGTTGATGCCGTGGCAAATATATTGACAGCGCCTGAAACAAATATTGTCTCAGATTTTGAAGAGCTCAAACAACTCAGTGATATCAATGGGTTTGCTTTACTTGCAAGCCAAAAAACGCTGGACCCTTATCTACAGGCACTCAGAGCAACCATTGATAACATGACCCCGGAATATTCACAGGCATTACTCCCTGCTGTTAAATATCTGGAAAGCAAATTTGCTGCTATATCACTACCTGAACAGAAGCCCAATATCAAAGCGGAGGTGCATCGACTTTTGATAATCATTGCGGTTTGCAAATCTGCCAAACAAATAATGGATACTTCAGTATTGGATCATTTTGTCATTGCTATCATGAGACATGGCAATAAAAAAAGTATTCCCTATCTGATCAAAGGGCTGACTCATCTGCTTCAGAGTGCCCCGAAAATACAGCAAGCACTTGGTAAGCCCGGAGCCAAGAGCAGAGAACATTTGCAACTGGCCCCGCTGCAATTGCTGGGATTTGTGCCCGATATAATCTCAGAAGATGACTTTGAGAAACTCTGTAAATCTCTGCAAGCTTCCGGCACTTGCAAGCGACTGATGAAAGATGGGAAGGTTTTCTATCAGTGGCTGGATACTTTCGAGCAGGCATTGGATAGCAAGGTTATGAATAAGGCAATGCTAACGCAAATTCTGGACAAGCTCATCCAAAGTCCGACTTATGAAAAACTGGGTTTACTTAAAGTAATATTCAAAACAGGAGACAGGTTTAATGAAATTCTGGGCAGCATGGGCTTTACCTGCCAGAAGGAAGGATTACCGTTGTTGATCGCTGAAAAAGGGGCTGCCGTTTTACAGGGAGAAAATAAGGAGGTCGCACAATGGCTATTTAAACAACGACATTGCCATCTCCTGACTTTTTACATGGCATCAATGATAGAAAAAGGGTATGTGGAAGTTACAGAGCTGATCCATGAGTTTGTACAGAGCAGTGCTGACAAAACTTTTATTGAGACCAGGCAGTCACCGGTGAACAATCCACACTTACAGGCCGTTTACCGGAAATTCCCCCAATTCCAAGCCGGTTGGGGGGCGAATTTCAGTAACTTCAGCGAGGAAACCAGAAACAAGCTGTTGTCCCGGGGAGAAACCCTGGAGCTGACAGAAGACCCCTGGGATCTTTTTATCAGTGGACTTGAAGTTAAAACCTGTCAATCACCGGAGGGCGCGCCGTGTTTGAACAGGGCGTTGATGAGCTATGTGATGGATGGACGCAATGCCATGATTGTCAGAAAGAACCAAAAAGGAACGATCCTCAGCAGAAGTGTTATTCGCATGGTGTTGGATCAGGATGATTGTCCTGTGTTATTTCTTGAGATGGGCTATCCCGATAGAAGTTATTTATTGTTCATTGATGCCGCACGGGACATTGCTAACGCGATGGAACTACCTCTATACCACTGCGTGGATTCTAGAAAAGGTGAAAAAGTGAAACTTCTGGAAGGAAGAGCACCTTACGATATGTTTGATGCGATTGAGGAATCTGTAGGCAGAAATAAATTTACGTTTACCTATGTACAACGGGATGTAAGTCAGCCATCTTAGGGTAGACATTAAGCCCAGGCAGCACTCCCAGTACAGAACTCATCCTGAACAGCCACAATATGCACGAGATGGTTGTTCAGGGCGCACAAGATTGGGCCTGTGTGCTGTGGGTGGGCTTAATGTCTACCTTAAGTGGAGAGATCAGGTGGAAAACATAGAGAATATGATTGGATAATATAATTTAAAACCATGACAACACTTTCTCATTATCAACACATAATGAAACAAAGCGATCATAGTTGATGACTTCAAACGGCGCAGACACCACTACCCCGCGAGCCCTTGCATCAATATCCATCACATAAACAGAGCAGCCATCTGGTAAAGCATTCAACCGACTTGCCGGTAACAGCAGTTCATAAACAGCATCTTCAATCAACAACACAGAATCGCCGCTGACAACAGCACGAACACAGAGTGCCATCGCCTGACCGGGCTTATTAACGGTATGCAGCGTACTCATCAGAAATTAAACACCCTGGAATGCTGTTGGATAAACAGAGGCAACTCGCCCCCGGCAAGCACTGTCACCCCTGCCTGAAGCGCATCAGAACGGATACCCCGTTCCTCCAGAGACAGCTGATCCACATAAATGGTATCTATGCCATACAGAGGCAGCACCTGAAGCATGGCGGCAAGATTCTTACGGGGAATATCACCGGCTTCCTGCCCTGGCAATAACTGATAGACCCCATCGCCCATCAGCAAAAGACTGGTCTCAATATCATAAGAAGCTGATACCAGTGCCGTATCGAGCGCCTCACGGGCCGACTGCCCACTGTAAGGAGCCCGGCTGGAAATAACACACACCGAATGACTCATCTCAGGCTCCAAAGGTGATCAGGCGATCGGCCATCAGTGCGCCATCAAGCAACTGCCCCAGTCCGGAAAGCTCATAGCCCTCGCGAAGATTATGACCCGGCAGTTCATAACGGTCAGATTCTGCCTGATCCACAATACCCCGCCTTAATGCCGCCGCAATACAAACCACGGCATCCAGATTGTGTGCCTGGACAAACTGCTGCCACTCTTCAGAAAGGTTGGACTCATCCTGGGGTGGCTGGGCAATGGCGGTCGCCGTATTCACCCCATCCTGATAAAAAAACAACCGGACAATTTCATGCCCCCCGGCCACCAACGCCCGGGCAAAGTGCAATGCACTTTGTGGCGCCTGACTGTTGGCCGGAGCGCCATACACGGCCAGTGCAAACTTCATAACAATAACCTTGCGTTAACAGAAATAAAAAATAGCCAAGCCAAACAAAAAAAGCCCCACCAAATGGCGGGGCCCGATAAAAGCAAAACCAGACATCAGTCGTCGCTACTGGCACCCAAAAGGTGGAGCAGCGCAGTGAACAGGTTATAAATATCCAGGTAAAGGGAAACAGTGGCACGGATATAGTTAGTCTCACCACCGTGGATAATACGGCTGGTGTCAAACAGGATAAAACCGGACATCAGCAGTACAATCAGGGCAGAAAGCGCCATGCTGGCAGCAGGGATATTAAAGAAGATCAGGGCAATACTGGCAACCACAGCGACAATAAGGCCAAC
This sequence comes from Endozoicomonas acroporae, assembly GCF_002864045.1. Lineage (GTDB taxonomy): Bacteria > Pseudomonadota > Gammaproteobacteria > Pseudomonadales > Endozoicomonadaceae > Endozoicomonas > Endozoicomonas acroporae. The sequence goes on along the minus strand of NZ_PJPV01000102.1, from coordinate 17,248 downwards.
CATCAGAAAGCCACCCATAAAGGAAAAATCTTTGCGAGTGGTCAACACATAGCCAGAGAGCGCAAAGAACACCACGGCTGTTCCACCCAGGGCCTGCATAATCAGGGATGGACCATTGGCCATACCCAGGTAATGGTTAAGCATTGGCCCCAGGGCTGCACCCAGCACACCGGTAAAGGCAAAAACAGCGGCAATACCCTTGGCAGAATCAGCGGTCTTGTTAACCACGAACAGCAGGCCAAATCCGACCAGAGAGAGAATCAGCGCCGTCATCTGGCTGATCTGCAGAGCCATGGCAACGCCGGCGGTGACAGCACTGAATAGCAGAGTCATACCCAGCAGCATATAGGTATTGCGCAGAACCTTATTGATTTCAACGCCTGCACCCAGGCTGGTAGAAGCAGCGGTCATTACGGGTTTGCGGTCCATCTTTGTCATTCCTCTATATAGATGTAATACCAGTCATTATATCAGACCAATTTACTGGGGCTATAGTTTTAACAATTCCTGACATTTTGCCTATCTGAATGCTATCTACTATTTTTCACATTTCCTGAGTTGGGAGCATAGAAAAAGATTACCGTTTATCAAGGCGTTGACAGATTTCTGATTTCAGGTAGTATTTGCCTCGTCGCGGAGGGATGGCTGAGCGGTTGAAAGCACCGGTCTTGAAAACCGGCGAGGGTTAATAGCCCTTCCAGGGTTCGAATCCCTGTCCCTCCGCCATATCAGTACTTTTTTCTTCATGCTTCGTGACAGAAAAATCATCCCTGGAGGGATGGCTGAGCGGTTGAAAGCACCGGTCTTGAAAACCGGCGTGGGTTAATAGCCCACCCAGGGTTCGAATCCCTGTCCCTCCGCCACTTTTCTGATTAATCCCCTGCCTCATTGCTAAGTTTTGTACCTTTCCATCGACCCTGAAAAGCGTTGAACCACAAAGACACAGAGACACAAAGTTTCTTTCGTACTTGCCTGAGCTACGCTCGGCAAAAAAAATGGCTTCCTTTGTGCCTTTGTGACTTTGTAGTTCAACGCTTTTTGCTTATTGTCGGACAATGTACAGCTACCATCTATTGGTCTGCACCACCAGGGACAAAAACCGGACTGACGTATATCACTAACCCCCTCTTTACGGTAACCTAACGACCATTTACTGCTAATGGGCCGACAGAAGCACCAGGTCAACAACACCCCCGCTTGCCCGCCCCGCCACCGGTTACCCTTTTATGTCGCAAACACTCACCCTCGAAACCCTGGAATCCTGGCTCTGGGAGTCCGCCAATATCATGCGCGGCTCCATCGACAGCTCCGACTTCAAGAACTACATCTTCGGCCTGATCTTTCTCAAGCGGTTGAACGACGTCTTTGAGGAACGGGTCGCCACCATTATGGCCGATGAAGATTGCACCCGGGCCGAGGCCATGGCGATTGAAGAAGAAGACGGTGACTACTTTGTGCCGCTGAATGCCCGCTGGGATTACATTATTGAGCGCACCGAGAATATCGGGGAGGTGATCGATGAAGCCTTTGGTGATATTGAAGCCCGCAACAGCTACCTGGAAGGTGTGCTCACTGCCATTCAGTTTGGTGATAAAGCCAAGCTGGGCGATGACCTGCTGGCCCGTCTGCTGCGCCATTTCAATCGCTACAACCTGGGCAACCAGCACCTGTACAAAGCCGATATGCTGGGCGATGCCTACGAGTACCTGATCAAACAGTTTGCCGACGACGCGGGCAAAAAAGGTGGCGAGTTCTATACCCCGAAGCCGGTGGTGCAACTGCTGGTACGTCTGCTGGACCCGCAGCCCGGCCATACGGTGTACGACCCCACCTTTGGCAGTGGCGGTATGTTGGTGGAGAGCGCCCACCATGTGGCCGACCTGCCCGGCGGCCAGATTATGGGTCGGCCGAACGTGGCGCTCTATGGTCAGGAGCGCAACCTGGGCACCTGGGCCATCGGCAAGCTGAACCTCTACCTGCACAATATGAACGCCGACCTGCGCCGGGGTAATACCCTGGTGGAGCCGCTGCACCTGGAACAGGACAGTGTACGTGTATTCGACCGGGTGATTGCCAACCCGCCGTTTTCCGCCAAACAGTGGTGGACGCCGCTGGAAGTCAACCTGAAAACCAAAGTGGGCAAAGACGGCAAAGAGAAAGAGGTGGCCCCCAACTACAAGAAAGAGGTCTACGACCGCTACGGACGCTTCGGTTATGGCATCCCGCCCCGTGGCTATGCCGACCTGGCCTTTGTCCAGCATATGCTGGCCAGCCTGAAAGACGATGGTCGTATGGCGGTGGTACTGCCCCACGGCGTACTGTTCCGTGGCGGTGAAGAGGGCAAGATTCGCCAGGGCCTGCTCAAAGGCACCAGCGAGCAGCCCGGTGACCGTATTGAGGCGGTGATCGGCCTGCCGGAGGCGCTGTTCTATAACACCGGCATTCCTGCCTGCGTGTTGGTTATCAATAAGCAGAAGCCCGCCAACCTTAAGGATAAAGTGATCTTTATTGATGCCAGCGGTGAGTTTGCCGAGGGCAAGAACCAGAACAGTTTGCGGGTGCAGGATATTGACCGTATTCATGAGGCGCACAGTGCGGCTTTTCATAATGGTGTGGAGGAAGAGAAATATTGTCGTCTGGTGCCGATGGGTGAGATTGCTGGTAATGATTACAACCTGAATATTGCGCGGTATATCGATACTTCGGAAGCAGAAGTGCCGGTGGATATTGTTGGGGTGCTTGGGCAGTTGGCAGTTATCAGTGGGCAGTTGGCAGAGGTGGATGAACAGTTGGATGGGTATTTAAAGGAGTTAGGATATGGTGCCTGAAGACTGGGTAGTCAAACCTATTTCAACAATAACAAGATGGAGTTCAGGTGGAACCCCATCAAAAAACAAACCTGAATATTGGAATGGCAGCATTCCCTGGATTTCAGCGGCCTCAATGCGAGGAATGTATTACTCAGACTCTGAACTCAAAATAACAGATCAAGCTGCCTGTGTTGCAAAAATGGCGGAGCCTAACACTCTCTTGCTTCTTGTGCGTGGTAGTACGCTATGGAATAGGATTCCAGTGGGCATTACGACTCAACAAGTTGCATTTAACCAAGACGTTAAGTGCATTGAGCCTATCATGCCGTTCATTACCCCTGAGTTTCTCTTGAACTGGTTTTTAGCTCATGAACATCAATTACTAAACATGGTGACAGGAACTGGGATAGGTGCTGGCAAGTTGGAAACCTCCGATTTACAACAGCTTGAAATTTACCTTCCCCCACTCCCCGAACAGAAAAAAATCGCCCGCATCCTGTCGTCCGTCGATAGCAAGCTGGCCCTGATCGACCAGCAGATCACCACCACCCAAACCCTGAAAAAGGGGTTGATGCAGAAGCTGTTTACCCAGGGTGTCGGCACCCAGGATATTGATGGCCGGTGGCAGCCGCATACCGAGTTTCAGGAGTCAGAACTGGGGAGGATTCCGACGGGTTGGGCTGTTACCAAACTTGATGAACTCGTGACCCGAGGCAGCGGCCACACGCCAGATAAGCAACATCCGGAATATTGGAATGGTGGAATAAAATGGATATCTCTAGCTGACTCTTCTCGACTGGACAAAGGTATCATTTCCACAACAGACAAAGAAATCTCATATCTGGGGATAGATAATTCCTCGGCGGTTCTTCACCCAAAAGGAACTGTGGTTATGTCACGGGATGCAGGCATCGGCAAAAGTGCGTTAATGGGTGAGGATATGGCAGTCAGTCAACACTTTATCGCTTGGAGTTGCGAACAAAAAGGCAAGTTGAACAACTGGTTCCTTTACTACCTGCTGCAATTAATGAAACCGGAATTTGAACGTATTGCGATTGGTTCTACGATCAAAACAATTGGACTGCCCTACTTCAAGAAGTTGAAAATAGCCCATCCGATCGAAATTGCGGAGCAAAATGAAATCGCCCGCATCCTCTCAACAGTTGACCGCAAACTGGGTCACCTGCAAACCCAAAAAACCCAAACCCAGCAACTAAAAAAAGGCCTGATGCAAAAGCTCCTGACCGGCCAGATACGCGTTCAGCCCGACCCTCAGGATAACTAATCATGGATAACCCGGAACTGGAAGGCGTAGAAAAACCCGCCATCGCCTGGCTGGTCAAACTCGGTTACACCCATCTCAGCGGTGCCGAGGTGGGCCGCCAGCAGGCGCACCGCCATATGGCACCCATTCTGGAGGATGTGCTGGCTGAACAGTTGCTGCGCCTCAACCCGTGGCTGGCAACACTGCAAAAAGAGAGCGGTAACAGTCCCACCGCCACCGTCCTGCGGGAGCTGCGCAAATTCTGGCAGGAGAACCTGTTGGAAGCGAACCAGAACGCCTGGGCGTCGTCGATTCATGGCAGTAATATCCAGCTTGCTTACGGGACAACCACCATCGAGTGGATTTTTCAGGCCGAACCGGGGCTGAAGCGGCACTACATCACCGTTGAGCGCGGTCGGCCGGTGTTGTTGCGGGGCAGAGCCATTCCCGAAGCCGAACAGCGGCAGTTAATCCGCCAGCGGACCCGCTGGATTCGGGAGCGACTGAAGCAAGTGAACCAGCCTTGCAAGGAGACATTCGTCACCGGCAGCCGGGCATTACTGATTTTGCTGATGCGCCGCTTGGACTGAACTACCTCACCCATTCGGATGGTAATTCTACCCGTTTATTTACCAAGATCTTCTATTAGGCAATATGGACCAGCCTTTGAATCGGGGGCTCGCTTCCTATCACAGTTTTACCTGCTCAAACTTCGCCTTCGAGCCATGGCTCCATTTAACCTTAAAGGCAGAACCACCCGTCATCCGTTCAGCCTGCTCCATGATAGACGGCCACCAGCGGACCAGGTTATGCGCTTTACTCCAATACTGTTCTTGTGACCACTGCTTCGCCAGGAAAAAAACGGTAAGCCCACTCCGACGCAGTGCCTCTTTTTCTGCATCCCCTTTTTTAAAACGATCCTGCGATATGACGACCCATCCGCTGTCTTTAGTCAGCTCAGTGATCCAGTCAATATCTTTGATAGACGACTGGAATTTATCGCTCAAGGCGAAGACTTCTATGCTGTTGTCATAGGAGCAGAGCTCGCGCAGAGCATGGGCCAGTTTGGGAGGAAGATTGTTGTCAATGAGGTACTTCACCGGCGGCAATCCTTTGCTCAAACTGAACGGCGGCATTAACTGCCGAAACATCAATTTCATAGAGACTTGCCACCATACGGGCATTCTCACCTTCTGCCAGCCAACTGTGATAAATCACTTCGGTACCAATACCTGCTTCAGTGATTACAGGTTTGCCAAAAGATCGTTCAGGATCAAGCACAATCTTCTTGCTATTCAGCACGGGGAACCAGCGAAGCGCATTATTTTCGCCACTGTCGTATTCAATACCGGTATACAGCGAAGGCTTTATCACCCTGTTAAAAACATTCTGCTTTTTGACCAGATCGACCAGACCGTCATCGCCCGCAACCGCTTTCACTTCAGCAAAGATACTCCTGCCATCCGTCTGGAAACGCCTGCAAGTGAATGGATAGGGTTGGTGAAAAAATTCTCTGGCATGCTCTGCGGCCTCACGAATCGCTGGCAGAGAAACACCGTAACGTCGGAAAGCATTAACAAATCGTATTTCGAGCAAATCCTGAAAGCTGATGGTATCCGTACAGTCAGCATTGACCTCAGAGTGCCATAAGGGGGGCTGCTTTTTCCGGCTACCTGATTCATAACCCCGCATCCAACCGCGAATCGTCCTTGTGGGAATTCCAGTCAGGATCGAAGCCTCGGTAACATGGTAGAGCCCGACACCAATCAACAACGACATCCCCCCTCCTTGTTCTTCTAACGTTTGCGGGCGTAAGTAAACATCATCATGTATAGGATGACAAGTCAATCGACAGGAAAAGCAGTGGCTTGATCAATGTTGTCGATCAAAAGGCTGTGTCCAACAGAGTGTACTTGCTGGACACGTTTCTGATGACTGGCAAGTGGTTGATCTGCCGTGTCTAACAAACTCGATATCGGTCAATTGGACAGGGTGTAAATCAAGGTCTGGTTTTTCCTTTACTCAAAAAAGATGTAAAAGGAAGCAGTAACGTGAAAGGCCAGAACGTCGGATACATCTGGGTTAGCAGCATTGACCAGAACACCAGCCGCCAGCTTGATGGTATTGAGCTGGATGCCGTTTCAAATGATGGGCGCTTTTGCCGAGTTCGAGCGGAGCATGATCCGGGAGCGGCAGCGGGAAGGGATTGCAGCAGCCAGAAATCAGGGCAAGCGGATTGGCGCAAAACCCAAGCTCACATCTGAACAGGTGAAAGAGCTGGTTCGCCGTGTGGCTGCAGGTGAACAGAAAAAGGCGCTGGCTGAGGAGTTCTGCATTTGTAGACAAACACTCTATAACCTTTTGTGAAAAACTCTAAACCTGAAACTAGATATACTGTCCCAGTACATTGGGATCATCTACCCAAGGGAAAACATTATGGTCATGATAATTGGTGAAGAGCCAGGTGAATACCTACGCGATAATGGTGAAGTTATTATCAGAAAGACTGGTGCAGGGCTGACCGAAATAGATTGCTGTACTCAATCGACCTATCATTTCTCTAAAGTCAATAATAATGTCCATTTGGTGGGGAAAGCTGAAAAATCAGAACTACCAGAGGGACAATATTGTGATTCTCTGCATCTAAAGACACCACATCCCCATACGGACAACAGCAGGTAGGGCTAATCTTCTGTGCTTCTCAAGGCACTTTTGATAAGTCCCCTCATGCATTCCTTTAGGCTTATAGGGCGGGTCTGTAGCAAGCTCACTGCCAGTATTGGCAAGTTTCTCTTTCATCGCCCGGCATGACTTTATGGATCGGTCGAAATGGCCAAGTGTCTGACTATGGTAAAGGGGACCATACCAGCGCCGGTGGGCAAATCCATTTCTACCCATCAATAGTTTACCAGCGCGAATTTCCAGCATAGGACAATAGAAGTAGGGTCTGCGGGTTTTGCCTTTGAGCGTACTGCCCCATTCAAAACCGATCACCTGCTCCCTGGTCTCAATTTTCCCGGCATCATTCCAGACAGGATACTCAACATGCAGACACTGCTCCCAGCCCCAGAATCTGGTCTTGTATTTCATCCTGATGGCGAATGACTTGCCAAACCGGATCACTGTTTTTCTTCCGGGTTCCAGTAATCCATTTCGGTAAAGCCAGCATATATCCAGGGTATAGTAATCCTCGATATTTTTTTCACCGCTGGCTTTTCTACCGCTGTTATAACCTCCCATACACTGTTCCCTGTAGAACCTAAATCCCTATCAAAAAAGAGCTTCTGGCGTATGATGCAGACGAAAATTGATATGACAGGACTATGGTATAGCTTCTGCCCTGTTAGAGGAAACCCTCATGCAAGAAGGGTCGTACAGCGAATCCAAATCACTCATCCCTGAGTGAAAGGGTTAACATCTGGTTATCAAAAGTACGCCAGAGCTTCCAACTGAATAAAACCGGTTTGGTTTCACCCTTGGCTAATAAAGCTGTTATAAATCAATTGAAATACGACAGCTCGCTCTTGAAAACCGGCGTGGGTTAATAGCCCACCCAGGGTTCGAATCCCTGTCCCTCCGCCAAATTGACGATTATGGCCCCGTGTTTTCACGGGGCATTTTCGTTTGCGCCGAGTATGGCGCGTAATACCAATTGGTAGTACTCCAATACACATGGTGGTGGACCGGGAGGAGAGAAGGACAATGAGCTCCCGAGAACGAGGGTTGCCTCAGGTGTCACTCGATTCAGAAACCGGAGCATCTTTGATCGCTGATCTGCCTGCAATTAATTTTTTAGAGAAAGAAGTATCCTTAACAAGGAAACTAAATATTAATTCTCTAGTAGGCAAAGGTAAATTCTCTGACCATAATTCCTTATTTGAATTAAACTCTCCAACTCCATCAGCCGAAGGGGGAGAGAACATTGAGATAATGTTAAAACTGGATGCTATCTTTTTGTACTCCTTGCTTCCCTCCTTATAATCCATTCTCAACTGTAGCTTTGCCAGCTCAAGCCCCATAGAAGTAAGCACGGAATACAGTCTTTTATCCTCTGCACTATCAGCCAACTCACATTTATCAAAATCAATAAGCCTGGCTGTTTGAGAATCGTCATCAAACAAAATATTTGCTGGCTTGAAATCATAATAAATAACTTTGTTCGCCACTAGAAAATCTGCTGCTTGCAAAAACTGGAATGCAAGATCCAAAATAAACTCCGGTGTAATTTTTTCAGGAGATTCCTTAATGTAAGATTCTAATGTGCCTTTTCCAAGTTCAAAGACCATATTGAGGTTATTGTTTTCTTTGAAAGAGCCATAATATTTGACAATATTGGGATGTTCTTTGTTTTTCAATACCTCTAAAATTCCAAGTTCTTTCTCAGCCAATTTTTCCAGTGCAGGCAGGTAAACACTACGTTTTTTAATAGCGACATCAAGAATTTTCTCAGGCATCAGGAACTGCCCGGTACTAACGGCTCCTGCACATCCGGATGCAAAATGCTCTCCTATTTTTACGGATTCACTGGAAAGCTTGTCGCCATTGACGCTGAATTCATATGAGTGCCGGGTATCGTCTTTGGCTTGCTTTTCTGCCTGACTATTTACAAGCTTTTGATCAGCTTCCTTGACACTGCCATAAGTAATACGAGGCTGTGCAGGAATCTGTGATTTGCACTCTTGATTTGCTGGTTGGCTCAGTTTATTAAGCCCCCCTTTTTCAGTACGCACTCGATGGCTACAGAATGCCCCTTCAGGAAGGATTTCGGTTGTTGTCTTAGTATCTGGCAGGTCGAATTTGCCGTCAGTTTTTATTAGTTGATTGATTTCATTCATAATAAAATACCTTTATTAATACGCGATACCCGGGTTTGAAGTAGATACCAAGAAATGGAACTTTCCTGAATTATCAGGGCTACATTGTACTTTTATTTTTTTATTGACCAGTTCCGAAACTAACTGTGCAAAGAAAATCAATCTCTAACCAGAGTGTTAAAAGGGCTAACAAACAATAGAAAAGGCTTTTGAACCTTAAATGGCGGCCAGGCTGGGTTGGTGTAACCTGGTAGATGCTTAGCTTTCGATAAGAGCTCTTAAAAATCCACTGCAAGACCTCTTCACCAGCCATGACTGTACACCACCCTATCCCAGTCTATGTCTCCCCTATATCACTGCACTCCCGTTTGCGGTAACCTAACGACCATTTACTACTAATGGGCCGACAGAAGCACCAGGTCAACAACACCCCCGCTTACCCGCCCCGCCACCGGTTACCCTTTTATGTCGCAAACACTCACCCTCGAAACCCTGGAATCCTGGCTCTGGGAGTCCGCCAATATCATGCGCGGTTCCATCGACAGCTCCGACTTCAAGAACTACATCTTCGGCCTGATCTTTCTCAAGCGGTTGAACGACGTCTTTGAGGAACGGGTCGCCACCATTATGGCCGATGAAGAGTGCACCCGGGCCGAGGCCATGGCGATTGAAGAAGAAGACGGTGACTACTTTGTGCCGCTGAATGCCCGCTGGGATTACATTATTGAGCGCACCGAGAACATCGGCGAGGTGATCGACGAAGCCTTTGGTGATCTTGAAGCCCGTAACAGCTATCTGGAAGGTGTGCTCACCGCCATTCAGTTTGGCGACAAAGCCAAACTGGGCGATGATTTGCTGGCCCGTCTGCTGCGCCATTTCAACCGCTACAACCTGGGCAACCTGCACCTGTACAAGGCCGATATGCTGGGCGATGCCTACGAATACCTGATCAAACAGTTTGCCGACGACGCTGGCAAAAAAGGCGGCGAGTTCTATACCCCGAAGCCGGTGGTGCAGCTGCTGGTACGGCTGCTGGACCCGCAGCCCGGCCACACGGTGTACGACCCCACCTTTGGCAGTGGCGGTATGTTGGTGGAGAGCGCCCACCATGTGGCCGAACTGCCCGGCGGCCAGATCATGGGGCGGCCAAATGTGGCGCTCTACGGTCAGGAACGCAACCTGGGCACCTGGGCCATCGGCAAGCTGAACCTCTACCTGCACAATATGAACGCCGACCTGCGCCGGGGTAATACCCTGGTGGAGCCGCTGCACCTGGAACAGGACAGTGTGCGTGTATTCGACCGGGTAATTGCCAACCCGCCGTTTTCCGCCAAACAGTGGTGGACAACCCTGGAAGTCAACCTGAAAACCAAGGTGGGCAAAGACGGCAAAGAGAAAGAGGTGGCCCCCAACTACAAGAAAGAGGTCTACGACCGCTATGGACGCTTCGGTTACGGCATCCCGCCCCGTGGCTATGCCGACCTGGCCTTTGTCCAGCATATGCTGGCCAGCCTGAAAGACGATGGTCGTATGGCGGTGGTACTGCCCCACGGCGTGCTGTTCCGTGGCGGCGAAGAGGGCAAGATTCGTCAGGGTCTGCTGAAAGGCACCAGCGAACAGCCTGGTGACCGTATTGAGGCGGTGATTGGCCTGCCGGAGGCGCTGTTCTATAACACCGGCATTCCTGCCTGTGTGTTGGTTATCAATAAGCAGAAGCCCGCCAACCTTAAGGACAAGGTGATCTTTATTGATGCCAGCGGTGAGTTTGCCGAGGGCAAGAACCAGAACAGTTTGCGGGCGCAGGATATTGACCATATTCATAAGGCGCACAGTGCGGCTTTTCATAATGGTGTGGAGGAGGAGAAATATTGTCGTCTGGTGCCGATGGGTGAGATTGCGGGTAATGATTACAACTTGAATATTGCGCGGTATATCGATACTTCGGTGGCTGAAGTGCCGGTGGATATTGGTGCGGTGCTGGGTCAGTTGGCAGTTATCAGTGGGCAGTTGGCAGAGGTTGATGTGGAGTTGGATGGGTATTTGTCTGAATTGGGATTGGTGGTGGTTTCACCTGATGTGGAGGTGTTGTAATGTCAATTGCCACTATCGAACCCTGTATGGTAAGCCCAATAGGAAAAGTACCAGCTGAATGGGAATGCATAACAATTGGCCAACTATGTAATGTCAAACGAGGAGCTTCCCCGCGCCCAATCAGCGACCCAAAGTGGTTCGGTGGGAGCACTGGTTGGGTTCGAATTTCTGATGTCACTCAATCAAATAAATATCTGAGGACAACAGTTGACTTTTTATCCGAAGATGGAGTGAGGAAGAGTGTCCGGGTAAATATTGGGGAAGTCATTCTCACTATCTGTGCAACGATAGGAGTGCCCATTATTGTAGATACAGATGTCTGCATCCATGATGGATTTGTATGGTTTGAAAACTTACCAGACAGAGTAAACCGCGAATATTGGTACTATTTTTTAGCATCCAAAACTGATGAATTCAAAACATATAAACAGACTGGAACTCAAGGTAACCTCAATACTGCAATCGTGGGTAGCGTCGAGTTTGGACTTCCCCCACTCCGTGAACAGAAAAAAATCGCCCGTATCCTGTCGTCCGTCGATAGCAAGCTGGCCCTGATCGACCAGCAGATCACCACCACCCAAACCCTGAAAAAGGGGTTGATGCAGAAGCTGTTTACCCAGGGTGTCGGCACCCAGGATGTTGATGGCCGGTGGCAGCCTCATACCGAGCTTCAGGAAACGGAGTTCGGCTGGATACCAAAAAATTGGGATGTTAACACGTTAATTTCAAAGTGTTCTGTTATCAAAGATGGAACACACTTTTCGCCTAAATCTAAAGATGGCCCATGTCTTTACATTACCTCTAAGAACATCAGGTTTGGTCGGATGGACTTGACCGATGTTGCATATATTTCTGAAGAAGAACATAAGGCCATTTATGCTGGGAGCCCTGTCAAACAAGGCGATGTTTTATTAACAAAAGATGGCGCAAACACTGGAAATGCAGCGATCAATACACTGGCTCGCGAGTTTAGTTTGCTTTCAAGTGTTGCCTTTTTGAGAGGTCAACCCACCCATTTAGACAACAACTTTTTACTGCAACTTATCCTCTCACCGAATAGTCAACAGATGATTAAATCTGAGATGGCTGGTCAGGCCATTACAAGATTAACGCTAAAGAAAATCTCAAGCTTTAGGTTTGCCTTTCCACCGTTTGAGGAACAACAAGAAATTGCCCGCATCCTCTCAACCGTTGACCGCAAGTTGGAAAACCTTCAAGCCCAAAAAACCCAAACCCAACAACTAAAAAAAGGCCTGATGCAAAAGCTCCTGACCGGCCAAATCCGCGTGCAGCCCGACCCGCAGGACAACTAACCATGGATAACCCGGAACTGGAAGGCGTGGAAAAACCCGCCATCGCCTGGCTGGTCAAACTCGGTTACACCCATCTCAGCGGTGCCGAGGTGGGCCGCCAGCAGGCGCACCGTCACATGGCTCCCATTCTGGAGGATGTGCTGGCTGAACAGTTGCTGCGCCTCAACCCGTGGTTGGCGGCGCTGCAAAAAGAGAGTGGCAACAGCCCCACCGCCACCGTCCTGCGGGAGCTTCGCAAATTCTGGCAGGAGAACCTGCTGGAAGCGAACCAGAACGCCTGGGCGTCGGTGATCCACGGAAGTAATATCCAACTCAAGGATGCCCGTGGTCGTGCCCATAGCATACGCTTTATGGATCAGGGCAACCCCGCCGCCAACCGCTTCCATGTGGTGGATCAGTACATTGGCAGCAACAGCGAGGGCGATGAGTTCCGGCCGGATCTGCTGCTGTTTATCAACGGCCTGCCCCTGGCAATGATCGAGTGCAAGGCCAGCCATATCAAACTGAGCAAGGGCATTAACCAGCTGCTCGCCTATCAGAACAGTCACCCGCGCCACTTTGTCTTTAACCAGGTCTGTGCGGCCATTAACCGTGGTCAGGCCCGTTACGGGGCTATCTACACGCCAGAAGCCTTCTACTTTCGCTACCGGCTGGACGATGCCGAAGAAGCCATCGTACGACAACGGCTTGGCACAGAACCCAGCGAACAGGATCGTCTGCTGTGGGCGCTGTTTGAGCCGACCCGCTTTGTGGAGCTGGTCTGCCAGTTTGTGCTGTTTGAAGTGGAAGACGGTCGCACCCTTAAAAAGCTGCCCCGATACCAGCAGTGGCGGGCGGTGCGTAAGGCGCTGGCACGACTCACCAGGGCTGATGGCAACGGTGTGGTTGGTAGTGCTGGCACTGGCGGCGTGGTCTGGCACACCCAGGGCAGCGGCAAGTCCCTCACCATGGCTTATCTGGCCCGCTACCTGCGGGCTGAAAGTGTTGGCCTGAATAACCCCAGCATTCTGGTGTTAACCGACCGCACCGACCTGGACCGGCAGATTTTCAACACCTTCACCAATATCGGCCTGCACCCGCTCAAAGCACCGTCGGTGGCGGGGTTACAGCAGATGCTGGGCAACGACTACGGCAGCATTTTCACCAGCACCGTGCAGAAGTTTCAGGAGCACGATGGCAAACCCATCAAAGCCGCCCGGCACGACCCGGATGAAGACAGTGCCGATCACCAAACCCGTATCCGCCGGGTAGAAGACGGTGGCAACTATTTTATCTGTGAGGACAGCAACACTAACTTCGGCCAACTGGACGACACCGGCGCACCACTGCCACCGCTCTGGCAGGAGATCAGCCGGGAAAAGGTGGATTTTCTGGTACTCTCCACCAAACCCAACTTTTATGTGTTGGTGGATGAAGCGCACCGCAGTCAGTACGGATTTCTGGCTGCGTTTATGCGGGCCAGCCTGCCCAATGCCAGGTTTATCGCCTTCACCGGCACCCCCATTGCCAAACACGACAAAGACACCCTGCGGGAGTTCGGTGTCGGGGACTATATCGACACTTACCGCCTGGACGAAGCCGTGGCCGACGGTGCCACCCTGCCCATCAAATACCAGGAGGGCATGACCGAGCTGACCACCGATGCCCGTCTGGATAGCGCCTTTAACAACACCTTCGGGCAGGAAGACGAAGGTCGCCAGGCGAAACTCAAACAGGCGCTGCTGAAGAAACGACGCACGGCCAGTGATCGTATCGAGGCCAATACCCGGCATCTGGTTGATCATTTTCTGTCGTCGGTGAAAGCCCGGGGGTTCAAGGGGTTGCTGGTGTGCAACGGTCGGGAGATGGCGGTACGTTATAAAGACACCCTCGACCGGCTTATGGCCCAGCGGGCCGCCAATGGCGAGGAGACCTTCGAGAGTCGGGTGGTGATCTCCCTGGGCAATATCACCGAAAACCGTACCGGTGCCGATCAGGTGCAGGAAGCCGCTGGCCAATACCAACTGGATAACAAGCCGCCGCAAACCATCGAGGAGCGCATCAAGGCAGAGCGCAATGTCGGTCAGGTGCCGGTGGCGGTACCCAGCGATGAGATTCCCGCGTTGGTCAACACCCTGTTCAAAAAAACCTATGGCGATGAAAGTCAGAATGACAGCAATGCGCCCGATGGCCAGGGCATCCGGTTTTGCAATATTGGCCTGCTGATCGTCTCCGATATGCTGCTGACCGGCTGGGATGCGCCCATTGTCAGCACCCTGTACCTGGACAAACCCCTCAAAGAACACACCCTGCTACAGGCCATCGCCCGAGTGAACCGCACCCGCAAAGGCAAGAATGCCGGGTACATTGTCGACTATTACGGTGTCGTCGAGTACCTGGACGACGCCCTGAAAATCTACAGCGGCGACGTGCAACCGGAACAGATCTGGACCGATATCAACAGCGAGCTGCCGAAACTGGAAGCGGCACTGCAAAAGGTGCTGGACCTGTTGCCGAAAAAGCACGACCCGATCCACCAGCCGGAACTCTTCAAAAACGACGCGGAGCAATACCTTGATCCGGACGTACGACTGGATGTGGTGGATGACTTTCTTGCGGCCTTCAAGGCGTTTAACGCCCGCCTCGATACCCTACTCCCCGATCAACGGGGTGCCCGCTACAAACCGTTTTTTCAGGTGTTGGCAGCGATCAAGGATGCCGTGCGCCAAAGCCTGCCCGATGACGCCTATCAGGGGCCACTGAGCCAGCTGGAGTCGGCCCTGCTGCAACAATTGCTGGACGATTACATCGCCGCCGATGAGGTTCGCAGCCTGATCGGGCGAGAAGTCTCCATTCTGGATGCCGGTGATATGGAGCGCCTGCGCAAGCTCAAGGCCGCAGGCAGTCAGGCGCTGGTGATGAAAAACCAGCTTAAGCACACCATTGCCGTCGGCATGAGAAAGAACCCCGGCTTCTTCGGAAAATTGCAGGAGGAGCTAGAGAAACTGCTGGCGGACGAAAAAGCCAACCGCATTGAGCAGGCGGCGTTTTTGTTGCAACTGGAGCTGTTCTGCCAGCAGGTGCGGGAGAAAGCAGCGGGCGGTCAGCAGGCCGGGTTCAATACCCCGGCCGAGGTGGCGGTATTTGATTATCTGCGCAGCCAACTGAACGATGATGGCGAAACCGCCGCCGTATGGACGCAAGCGCTGTTTGCCGATCAGGAAATCAGCCAGACCATCGCCAGCCCGGTATGGCAGGAGAAAACGGAGATTCACAAACCACTGCAAACCTGTATTCGCCAACAGCTGCGTACCCTGGCCGGTTGGGATATGACCGTGGCTCGTCAGCACGCCACCGAACTGCTACATATATTGCTGAACAACTGACAGGACGCTCACCACCATGCCGCTGTTTGCTTACGGGACAACCACCATCGAGTGGATTTTTCAGGCCGAACCGGGGCTGAAGCGGCACTACATCACCGTTGAGCGCGGTCGGCCGGTGTTGTTGCGGGGCAGAGCCATTCCCGAAGCCGAACAGCGGCAACTAATCCGCCAGCGGGCCCGCTGGATTCGGGAGCGACTGAAGCAAGTGAACCAGCCTTGCAAGGAGACGTTCGTTACCGGCAGCCGGATTCTCTACCGGGGCAAAACCTGGTACTGCCAGGTGCAACCCGCTGCGGAACTGAGCAAGCCGGTGATCCGCTTTAGTAACAGCCGTTTCTTTATCCAGTCACCCCAGGGGGACAGCATTTCCCGCAAAGCCCTGAAACCGGCGCTTGAGGGGTTTTACCGCGATAAAGCCAAAGAGAAACTGCTGCCCCGCATTCGTTACTGGCAACGGGCAACCGGTTTGCAGGCGGTCTCGGCCCGGCTGTTCAAGTTCAAAGGCCGGTGGGCCAGTTGTTCCGATGACAATATCCTTGAGTTTCACCCCCGCTGTATGGAGCTGTCTCCGTCAGTGTTGGATTACGTCATTGTCCATGAACTGTGCCATACAGTGGAAAAGAGCCATAATCCGGCATTCTGGCATCTGGTGGAGAAACATTACCCTTACTGGCAGCGGTGCCATGGGGAGATTGAGCGGTTGGGGGTTGAGGTGTAATGATGAATGGCATTACCAAAGGAACAGCCTATGAGAAGTCGAAGGCCGTCAATGACCCGTACCCGGGCACTACTGGTTTTGCTGATGCAGCGTTACCAACGGTTTGATTACTGGCTTACGCTACTGGAAATTCATAAGTTAGCCTATCTTCTGCAACAGCAAGGTGGGAAGAAGTCTCCAGGCTGATTGATGGTTATGAAACGCCCTATGTTATGGAGCTCCTGACTTCTGTTCACTGGATTAACAATTAACCGGCCTCATTACCGGAGGCTGGTATCAAATCAAAATTACGGATTACCATTAGGAGGCGATGATGACGCGTATTCCAACCAACCGAGCGCCCACTCATCCTGGCGAAATGTTGCGGGAGGAGTTTCTGCTGCCAATGAACATCACCCAGCAAGAGCTTGCTACAGCGATTCATGTCCCTTATCAGCGGGTCAATGAGCTGGTCAATGGCAAACGGGGGCTTACCCCGAGTACAGCCCTGCGCCTTGCCCGTTTTTTTGGCATGTCCGCAGACTTCTGGCTGAACCTCCAGCAACGATGGGATCTGTTCAAAGTGCAGCAAGCTGAGCAGGATGATATTGAGCGTATAAGTAGTTAACCAAATGGAATCGTATTTTCTGACTAAGTGGGCAGTCACTCTGCGGCGTTACAACTACGGTCACATAGCTACGGCTATGCTCCCTACGTTGTGCCTTGCATAGTAACTGCCCACTTAGCCAGAAATATACGATTCCATTTGGCCAACTACTTAGAGCCCATCCAACAACAAAAGCAGGCCTGAAATTTTCGTCTTTATACAAGACTGAACTGGACTAAAGATTCTTATTAGCAACGAATTCAAGTTGAACTGTGCAGGGAAAATGC
>NZ_PJPV01000101.1 GCF_002864045.1 Endozoicomonas acroporae | reverse complement strand
AGGAGTGTTGTGCGGATGAGTCAACGTAATCCGGCGAGGTAGAGTTACCAGTGCCTGATCTATCCTGTTCTCGCAGAGATGGGCGAGGAAGAAGTTAGCTGGTTAATACCATGCCCACTTTACCTAGGAGCCTGTCGGACTTAAGACTGTCCTACTGCGGTTGCGATAAATTGGTCTAAAAATTCCTGCTTCTTCGTCAAATAGCCCCGCTATTCTCCTCAGAAGCAGAAATTTTTACCCTCAATTTCTCGCAATCCTCACTACGGACGCTTAAGTCCGACAGGCTCCTAGGGAGTGGGTACGGTAAAGCGTGAGAGCAACCTTGAGAGGATCTTCACGGTAAATGATATGGCGTATTATCGCGCCGATTTAATGGACAAATCAAACGAACTGTACGGATTCGCGCGAATCATGGGAATAGTGTCTTTCCACCAGGCAAATCCGGTGACGGCTAAATGGGATGCCGTGTGGTTAACACGGTCTGGTCAATCGTCCTCGAATTTTCCCCACTCGCCAGATGGCTCATCATCCGCTCGCTTGCCCAGCCACAATTGTTCAGACTTGCCTTTCTTGGACACTTTTCTTTTTTTCCTTTCCAGCCACTGCTTGTTAAGAACCATCATCAAGCCAGGATCAGGCACTGGTCGTACCGTGAGGTTTTTGAACAAGGCGGTGAAAAAGCTGACTTCTTCAGCAAATTTCTGGTTCTTTTCCCCAACAGATTCCACCCTTACAGGGTCTGGCATGCAGCGATTACCGATAAAATTAGATATTGGACAAGAACTCATAGTTGTTACCCACCATCTGACTGAAAATTAAATAATAGGTAGAGATGCCGTCTTTGGAAGTTAGACATTGGTGGGAATGGAAGGATTTTATTTTCTATTTCAATCAGTTGTTTGATCAGGCTGGAAATAGAGGGCGCTCTTTATCCGCCACTGAACGCCCTCTTTCTTGCCGTTATCTCAGCTCTGCCACAATTTCCTTACTGAAGGATTTTTCGCAATAGTGGCACTTCAACTGGATATCATGACTTTTCTGACGCAGGTAGAAATAGCTTGCCACCGGTTCATTATGCGTAATGCAGTTAGAGTTGGGGCAGGCGAACGCGGCTCTCAGCGTTTTCGGAATGGCCATGGTGAACTTATCCACCACCCGGTAATCATCAATCACGTTGATGGTTGCGCTGGGTGCGAACAGTGCCAGTTCATTGGCCTCCTGTTCAGTAAACATCCGTCCCTCGACTTTTATAATATCTTTGAAGCCCCGGGCTTTACTGGGCAAATTAAAGCCCACGGTAATGCGTGCTTCACTGTTCAGCAGATGAAGACGGTCGAGGATTTTTACCCCCTGTCCCGCCGGAATATGGTCGATGACAGTGCCCTGGCAGATGGCTTCAACCTGAAGTTTGTTACTCATCGATCACTCCTCACATCTGGTCATCAAAGGATTCATTGAGAATCAGGGCCAACAGCGCCTGACGGGCAAATACCCCGTTTCGGGCCTGTTCAAAGTAATAGGCATGGGGGGTTTGATCGACTTCAACGGCTATCTCATCAACCCTTGGCAACGGGTGCAGTACTTTCAGGTGTGCAGGTGCCTGTTTCAGGGTTTCATTGGTCAGTACATAGTTTGAGGCGATGTGCTTATACTCGGTTTCATCGAATCGCTCTTTCTGAACCCGGGTCATGTAGATGATATCTGTATCGGCAACCACTTCCTCGATGCTTTCTGCCCGACGCCAACGGATGCCTTTTTCATCCAGTTCCTGCAGGATGTAGTCCGGCATTGCCAGTGCATCCGGGGCAATAAAATTAAATTCTGCGTTAAAGTGGGTCAGGGCCTGAGCCAGGGAGTGGACCGTCCGGCCATATTTCAGGTCACCGACAAAGGTGACTTTCAGGTTATCCAGTCGACCCTGGCACTCGCGAATACTAAACAGGTCCAGCAGGGTTTGGGTTGGGTGCTGGTTGGAGCCGTCGCCGCCATTGATAATGGGGACGCTGGAGAATTCCGAGGCCAGCCGGGCAGCACCTTCCTGAGGGTGGCGCATCACCACCGCATCGGTATAGGAGCTGATGATTTTGATGGAGTCCGCGAGGGTTTCCCCTTTTTTGGCAGAGGTGTTGCCACCGTCGGCAAAACCAATCAGGGTGCCGCCTAACCTCTGAACGGCTGTTTCAAACGAGAGGCGTGTGCGGGTGGATGCCTCAAAAAAACAGCTGGCAATCACTTTGCCCTGCAATAGACCGGGACGTGGCGTGTGTTTGAGTTCAGCAGCCACTGCAAGAATCTGTTCCATATCTTCCCGGGTAAGGTCGGCTATGGAGATAATGTTCCTGTTAAAGAACCTGTTTCCCATGGGGGTAATACCTGTCGCCTTTGGTCATTTTCAAGTCAAAAAAAAGCCCCTGGATCAAGGGGCTTTATTTTGCAATACAGATAAAGTGGTTAGCTCCAGTAATAAGGATTCTGCTTGTTCTTTTGATTGACTGACGGTTCATGTGCAGTGTCATCGAAACCTTATCCCGGGTGAGTGTCGTTCAGGTTAACTCTTTTTGGTCAATCAGTCAGCTTCTTTGTTGGGTAAAAGCAGTCCGGTTGACAAATTGTCTGGCATTTTACACTTCAACTGTCGTTGGTCAAGGGATTTCAGTGTTCTGGCCAGGGGCGGCGGCCTGACCGGAGACTGGCCAGTCCCGCTCACGCTCTTGTCTGAAGAAATTACCAGGGGAGATCAAGCTTTAAATTTGCCTCAAATGCCCTTAGAACCGACTCTTTGGAGTGTAAGATCCAGATGCTGGTGACAAAGTTATAAAAGGTGTCCAGCCAGCTGTCATGATGGTTCAGCTGGTAGATATGTCGTATGTTGGGTTCAAGCCCGCTGGAAGGAATCTTCATCCCGGCAACCACCACCTTGTTCGGCGGCAGTTTCCATCGGGAGTATCGGCTGAGCGGGTTATAGTCCTGTCCATGAAGAAAGCTGCCTTCAACATAGGAGTGATGAATTCTGGCCAATCGGCTGTCGGGCATACCTGCCAACCAGCTTGGGTGAATACCGTAGCTGTTGAAAATGTAGGCTTGCTCAATGGTCTCGGATATTGACATGGCGGCCTGGGCAATAGCGCCGCTGAAGGAGTAACCGGTTATCTCCACTGAATGGTCCGGATACATGTCTTTCAGGGAATCAGCGAGATCGCTGATATCCTGCAGCTGTTTTACCGCAAGAGAGCAGGGAGAGCTGCCGGGGTGAGCGGGTTTTGATTGGGTAACCAGGCATTGGACAGCCTCATCGGACTTTTCACCGGCCAGGGCCATAACGATCTTGCTCTTGGTCTGGGCGTTAGATGAAGGATCTTCAGTCAGTTTAAATACCCTGACCTTGATATTCGAGTCCGGGATAGTGACCTGGCCGACTATCTGGTGGCGGGTCTGGCCAGATTTTCGTTTCTCCTCGGCGGTGCTGGTAAAATGGGGCTGCCATTGTTCAGGGATGGCTTCCGGATCCGCCACGAATAGAAAATGTCTGGAGCCCAGGTAAGAGAGCCTGAAAATAGCAAATATCTGTTTTTCCGGATCATCGGAGGTCAGGATTGCGTCCATTTCGGAAAAATAGCTCATCAAGGCATAGGGGTAACGCTCCAATAGCAGTTCAGTGGTGGCCCGGTAATCTACGGTTCTTTTTTTAACGGTTTGCTGTTGATCGTTTTCGTTGGATTCGGGCGTTTGTTCAGGCTCCATGCCGGAATTGGCGGGTGGCGGCGCAGTCCATTCAGCGGTGATGCCAGACGCCTGTGGCGTGGCGTCAGCAATAGCGAACAAACTGAGAATGCTCAGCAGTAAGGGGACTGCAATGAATAGGCGTATAGAGTTAGGGTGCATGGGCTTTCCTGACCAATATTGAAAACCAGAGGTTAATAAGTAGTTAACCAAATGAAATCATATTTTCTGACTAAGTGGGCAGCCACTCCCGGCAACTGCTCCTGCGTTGCTCTAGCTCCTGCATCCATGCAGTCGTGCGGCGTTACAACTCCGGTCACATAGCTAAGGCTATGCTCCCTTAGTTGTGCCTTGCATAGTGACTGCCCACTTAGCCAGAAATATACGATTCCATTTGGCCAACTACTTACCTATGACCAGAAAAAGAGGCTAACGTTCAAATTTAAAGGTGTGGAGGATTAATCAAAGTGTCTGATCCGCTGATGAGGGTGGAATAACAGGCTTATAAGTTGTGTTTCTTCATTTTGCACCCGCCCGGGATTTCAATGGTGACGTCACTGTTCAGCTGGCAGCAGCAGGTCAGTATTTTTCCTTCCGGAATAAAGGCGATGGGGTCGGTGGTATAGGTGACTTCACCATCAACAAGGGTGACCTGGCAGCTGCCACAAAACCCCTCACGGCATTGATACTCCATGTCGACGTTTTCCTGCTCAAGGGCTTCCAGAAGCGTCAGCTCTTTGCGGGGAATAAAGCTGAAGCCTTCAAGAATCTTAACAATATGAGCCATGGTGTTTCGCCTGTATCAGCCAGGCCTGAAACAGGCCGGGCTATGGGACGTTGGGTATTGGAACTGCTTACACTGTTTTTTAATGCAGGACTTATAACGAAAAGTTACTGAAATCTTCGGACTGCACTTCGCTGTCTATTTGTCCAACCAGGTAGGAGCTGACCTCCACCTCCTGAGGGGCAACCTGAACGTTGTCGCTGTTAAGCCAGCTGTTCATCCAGGGCAGAGGGTTCTGTTTGATGGCAAACGCCGGTTCAAAGCCGACGGCAACCATCCGCTGGTTGGTGATGTATTCAACGTACTGGCCAAGAATGTCCCGGTTCAGGCCAATCATGGAGCCATCACGGAACAGGTAGTCGGCCCAGTCTTTTTCCTGTTCTGCCGCATCGATAAAGATCTGTCTGGCCTGGTCTTTCAGCTCACGGGCAATCACTGCCATTTCCGGGTCATCTTTGCCATCGGCCAGCAGTTGCAGGATATGCTGGGTGCCGGTCAGGTGAAGAGCTTCATCGCGGGCGATCAATTTGATGATTTTGGCATTGCCTTCCATTGTGGAGCGCTCGGCAAAGGCAAAGCTGCAGGCAAAACTGACGTAAAAACGGATTGCTTCCAATACGTTTACAGACACCACAGTGAGGTAGAGCCTGCGCTTCAGGTCGGTGATGCTGATGATGATGTCTTCGCCGTTAACGGTGTGTTTACCTTCACCCAGCTGATGGTAAAGGCTGACACCTTCGATCAGGGCGTCATAGTAGCGGGTGATGTCCCTGGCGCGTTTGGTAATCGCCTCATTGGTCACGATATCGTCAAAGATACGGGCCGGTTCGGTGACGATATTGCGGATAATATGGGTATAGGAACGGGAGTGGATGGTCTCACTGAAGGCCCAGGTTTCGATCCAGGTTTCCAGCTCCGGCAGGGAAACAATGGGCAGCAGGGCAACGTTCGGTGAGCGGCCCTGCACCGAGTCCAGAAGGGTCTGGTATTTCAGGTTGCTGAGAAAGATGTGCCTTTCATGATCGGGAAGCGCGGCAAAGTCACGGCGATCGGTTGAGAGGTCCACCTCCTCAGGGCGCCAGAAAAAGGAGAGCTGCTTCTCAATCAGCTTCTCAAAGATCGGGTATTTCTGGACATCATAACGGGATACATTGACATTACGGCCAAAGAACATGGGCTCCTGAGTAGCATTGAAGTGTTCCCGGTTAAATGTGGTGTATGTCATTGTTCGATTTGCCCCAATTCAGTGGTTTCCGCGTATGGTTTACTGGCCTAGGAGGCTGTCCGAGAATAGACTGCCCTGCTGCGGTGGCAGCAAATTGGTCTAAAAATTCCGTTTTGTTCGGCAAATAGCTCGCTATTCACCTCACAAAACGGAATTTTTATCCTCAATTTTCTGCCATCCTCGCTACGGGGTCGCCCAGACGGGCGCTATTCTCGGACAGCCTCCTAGAGTGAAGCGAAGCGCGTTGTTTATCTATAAGCATTTGCGCTATAGACAGGATTGCTGTTCGCTATTGATCAATAGTTCTGACAGGGATGTTCATCAGATTTTGCAGGCTCCCCCTGCACAGTCATCATCCATGTCATTCTGAGCGTCAGCGGCACCATCACGGGTATTGTGATAATACAGTGTTTTTACGCCCAGTTTGTAAGCGGTCAGCAGGTCTTTCAGCAGCAGCTTCATCGGAACTTTGCCGCCTTCAAAGAGACCCGGATCATAGTTGGTGTTGGCTGAGATCGTCTGGTCGACAAATTTCTGCATGATGGCAACCAGCTGAAGGTAGCCATCGTTGTTCGGGATGTTCCAGAGCAATTCATAACGATCCTTAAGCTCGACGAAATCAGGAACAACCTGCTTGAGAATGCCATCTTTGCTGGCTTTGACGCTGACAAAGCCCCTGGGCGGCTCAATACCGTTGGTGGCGTTGCTGATCTGGGATGATGTCTCGGATGGCATCAGGGCGGTCAGTGTTGAATTGCGCAAGCCGAACGACTTGATCTCCTCACGCAAGCTTTCCCAGTCAAGGTGCAGGGACTCTTCACAAACCGTATCAAGGTCACGTTTGTAGGTATCGATAGGTAAGATACCTTTGGCATACGTGGTCTCATTGAATTTGGAGCAGGTGCCTTTCTCTCTGGCCAGCTTGTTTGATGCTTTCAACAGGTAGTATTGAATGGCCTCAAAGGTACGGTGGGTCAGGCCATTGGCGGAGCCATCCGAATAACGGACATTGTTTTTGGCCAGGTAGTTGGCGAAGTTAATCAC
Source organism: Endozoicomonas acroporae (assembly GCF_002864045.1). Taxonomy (GTDB): domain Bacteria; phylum Pseudomonadota; class Gammaproteobacteria; order Pseudomonadales; family Endozoicomonadaceae; genus Endozoicomonas; species Endozoicomonas acroporae. The sequence goes on along the minus strand of NZ_PJPV01000101.1, from coordinate 26,264 downwards.
CCCGACACCCAGGGGACGCCGTCCCATGGTCGAGTTGTAAGCCGCAGGAACCGGGTAGTCCTGGTAGTCCAGCAGGCTGTCGAGGGCACGCACAATCAGTTCCGACAACTCTTCCAGTTCTGCCAGATCCTTCAGGGTTCCCAGGTTAAATGCGGCCAGGGTGCACAGGGCAATCTCGCCCTCTTCGTCATGGATATGATCCAGGGGTTTGGTGGGCAGGGCAATTTCCAGGCACAGGTTACTCTGGCGAACCGGGGCCACTGCCGGATCAAATGGGCTGTGGGTATTGCAGTGATCGACATTTTGCAGGTAGATCCGCCCGGTACTGGCCCGCTCGGAGGCAAACAGTGAAAAGAGTTCAATCGCCTTCAGCGTGGTCTTACGGATGCTGCTGTCCTGCTCATATTGCTTGTAGAGCCTTTCAAACGCTTCCTGGTCAGCAAAGAACGCATCATACAGTCCCGGCACATCGCTGGGTGAAAAGAGGGTGATATTACCGCCTTCGATCAGGCGCTGGTACATGAGCTTGTTAAACTGCACGCCATAGTCCAGGTGGCGAACGCGGTTATCATCCACCCCCCGGTTGTTTTTCAGAACCAGCAGGTTTTCAACTTCCAGGTGCCAGATCGGGTAGAAGAGGCTCGCTGCGCCACCGCGAACGCCACCTTGAGAGCACGATTTTACGGCCGTCTGGAAGTGCTTGTAGAAAGGGATACAACCGGTATGGAAGGCTTCTCCCCTGCGGATCGGGCTGCCCAGGGCGCGAATATTACCGGCGTTGATACCAATCCCCGCCCGCTGGCTGACGTATTTAACAATAGCGCTGGACGTGGCATTGATGGAATCCAGTGAGTCACCGCACTCAATCAGTACGCAAGAGCTGAACTGACGGGTAGGTGTACGTACCCCGGACATGATCGGGGTGGGCAGAGAGAGTCTGAAGGTGGACACCGCATGGTAGAAACGCTCAATGAAATCCAGGCGAGTCTCTTTCGGGTATTGTGCAAACAGGCAGGCACCAATGAGCATGTACAGAATCTGGGGGCTCTCGTAGTACTCGCCGGTTACCCGGTTCTGCACCAGGTATTTGCCCTCAAGTTGCTTGACCGCCGCATAGCTGAAGTTCATATCCCGGCTGTGATCAATAAAGCGTTCCATCTGATCAAGCTCAGCTTCACTGTAGTCCGTCAGGAGATGCTGGTCATACTTCTTCATCTCCACCAGTTTGACCACATGGCTATACAGTCCGGGCGGTTCAAACTGGCCGTAGGCCTTTTTTCGCAGGTGGAAGATGGCCAGGCGGGCAGCCAGATACTGATAGTCCGGAGCCTGGGCCGAAATCAGGTCGGCAGCGGATTTGATCAGTGTTTCATGGATATCCGTGGTCTTGATGCCATCGTAGAACTGTATGTGAGACTTAAGTTCAACTTCAGAAACGGAGACGTTGTCCAGGCCCTCGGCTGCCCAGGTAATCACTTTATGGATCTTCTCAAGATCCAGTTGTTCCTTGTCTCCGTCACGCTTGGTGACCAGGATATTTTTATTCATTCAGCCCTTACCTGTGTATTCAATGAACACGCTTGATCAAGCGCGGCTATCAATGACCTTGCAGCACGCTTCATGGCCCGGTCAGGCCAGCAGACAGTATTACTGCACGTGCTGTCCATCACTGTCTTATCGCCAGCCACTGTACACTGCGGTGGCTGTGAGACTATGAATCTGTCCGGGATATACCTGATGAGTCAGATCCCCGCCTCTGCGAGACAGGCTGTAGCGGCGGAACCGCGAGGCCGCGCAGCTGACAATCTGTATAAGCATTCTTCCCTGATTACCGTCCGCTCTTCCGTTATGTGCTGCTGCCAACAGTAAATCCGCTGTTTGGCTGGACTGTTGCCTGAGGCATTTCCGGTATGCCGGGTTGCTCAGGCGACAAAGTATTACTCAGCAGCGAGGGATACCATATATAGTGTAGCGGCCGTTTATCTACACAAGATAATGCGCAGTCGGGAGAAATTCAAGCCGATAAAACCGGGGGAGTGCTGTGGATAAGATGTGGATTTCTTTCGGTGTTGGTGCCCACTAACTCCCGGGTAACTTTTTCAGACAGAACGAGAAATTTGCAAGCTCAAGATGGGATTTTGTCAAAATAAAAAAATATTCTGAGTCCGCTTCGGAGAAAAAACTCATGAATACTTTGGCTTCCGGACGTTGATTCAGAAATGTTTGGGCCTGCTCCGGTTCCGGGGAGGACGTTCGGTCGTCGGTAGTGTAACATCTACGGCCCATAAACCATTAGATTGCCAGTGAAATGCCGGTTTTTTGCCGCTTTCAATATTTCGTCTCTTAAACCCCCGGGGTGTAAAACAATGGCTTTGGATAATGCAGAAACGGGTCGCATCCTGATTGTTGAGGATGATGAGCGTCTGGCAACCCTGACCCGTGAGTATCTTGAAAATAATGGCCTTCAGGTGTCGGTGGAAGGTGATGGTGGTAAGGCCGTTGAACGTATTTTGAGTGAGCGCCCCGATCTGGTGGTACTGGATCTGATGCTACCGGGAGAAGATGGGGTGTCCATCTGTCGCCGGGTGCGAGGCCAGTATCATGGTCAGATACTGATGCTGACCGCCCGTACCGATGACCTTGATGAAGTGCTGGGGCTGGAAATGGGCGCGGATGATTATGTTGCCAAACCGGTTCGCCCAAGAGTACTGCTTGCCCGTATAAGAGCCCTGCTGAGAAGGGGCACGGCACCGGTAGAAGACGAGCCGGAAGTGCAGAATAGCCTTCGCTTTGGCGCGCTGGTGGTTGATAACTCCATGCGTGAGGCCTGGCTGGATGACCAGAGCGTCGACCTCACCAGTGCTGAGTTTGATCTGCTCTGGCTGCTCTGTTCAAATGCTGGCCGGGTGTTGAGCCGGGAAGAGATCTTTGCCCAGTTGCGCGGGATTGAATACGACGGTCAGGACCGTTCCATTGATGTCAGGGTTTCACGCATTCGCCCCAAAATTGGCGACGACCCGATGCACCCTCGTCTGATCAAGACGGTGCGCAGTAAAGGGTATCTTTTTGTCAAGAGCATGTGAACAATGAGTAAGTTGCTGGCATAGCGTCATGAGCAGTATTTTTCTTCGTATCTATGGCGGCCTGCTGTTTTCCCTGGTTCTGGTCTCCGTGCTGTCTGGCATAGTGGTCACTATTGTCCATGGTGTTCGATTGGCCGAGTACCGGGAAGATATGGCCCAAGGGACCTTCCGTCTCGTCTCTGAAGTACTGGCCGCCATGCCAGAAGAGCAGCGACATAAATGGCTGGGAGAGTGGGGACATAAACTGTCGATTCCTTTTTCAATGTTGCCTTTGGAGCGATCCGACTTCACCCCTAAAGAGATTGAGCAGCTCTCTTTAGGGGGGATTGATGTTCAGATGCTGACGGAAAAGGCCGCCGTTATTACCGCCTTAATTGATGACCGGTGGTTGTTGCAGGGACGGGTAGCCGAGATATCAGAACAAATGGCAAGTGGTACCATTGTTTTTCTCAGACACCTGCTCAGCCATTACTCTGCGGATGAGCGAGTGACGGTATTGGCTCAGAGATCCGGAGAATCGCTGAGCTTTCCTGTGTCCATTGTCCACTCCGCTGCGTCGTTAACGCCCCTGCAAAACACCCAGTTGCAGCAGGGCAGTATTGTGACTGTGTTGAACATCAGAGATGAATCGCTCCAGCTCTATGCCCAGATGAAGGACAGTGATCAGATACTCCATCTTGGCCCATTGAAATTACTGAACCCTTATCCTTTTAAACTGATCCTGACCCTGGGGCTGTTCGTCTTGATCTCTCTGAGCCTTGCCATCTATATCCTGGTCAGGGGAATGGAGAAGCGGCTGCGAAAACTGGAAAGAGCGGCGACACGCTTAAGCCGGGGAGACTTTGAGGTACGGGTTAATGTTGGCGGGGCGGATTCCATTGGTCGTCTGGCCATGGCATTTAATGCCATGGCCGACCATATTCAGCGTCTGCTGAGTCTGCAAAAAGAGATGATTCGTGGCGTATCCCACGAATTAAGGACCCCCGTAGCAAGGTTGCGTTTTGGCCTCGATCTGATTGCCGATGCCAGAACACAGGAAGCGCGGGAGGCCCAGCTGGAGGGCATGGACCAGGACATCCAGGAACTGGATCATCTGGTGGATGAGTTTCTGACCTATGCCAACCTGGAACAGGGAACCCCGACCCTCCGTTTGAAACGTCATGACGTTGATAAAGTAGTGGCCCAGGTGGTTGGTGAGCATCTCAGATTACAGAACCGGGTGGAGATAGAGCATATTCCCTGCAATGTGTTAAACCCCAGGCGGTTCGTAGAAATTGACCGTCGCTATATTCATCGGGCGATACAGAACCTGGTAGGCAATGCCTGTCGCTATGCGGACAGTAAAGTTCAGGTGCGTTTTTCATCCACCCAGGACACTTGTCGTATTGATGTGGATGATGACGGGGCCGGGATTCCGGAAGAGCAGTGGGAACGGGTATTTTCTGCTTTTTCCCGACTGGACGACAGCAGAACACGCAAGTCAGGAGGCTACGGTCTGGGGCTCTCAATCGTCCGGCGGATTATGTACTGGCATGGGGGGCGGGCGCTGGTCAGTCACAGTCCCCTGGGGGGAGCCCGGTTCAGTCTGGTCTGGCCCAGGAAGCAGAGGCATTAAAGTTTCTGATGTTCCCGGGAACGTCTCCCCGGGAACATCAAGAAGATCTTGAAGAATTTCAAGAAAGTCCTCCTGGATGCCTTCCTCTTTGAGAATATGGAAGGCAACGTTCTGGGTTGAGAAGCCGGGTTTCAGGACATAATCGTAGTGCAGGCGGCCTTCACTGTTGATCTCAGCGCTGACATGAAGATTTTGAAACCTGTCCGGGAACTGATCAGCGAGTGAGGTCAGCCGGGCATAGTGGGTAGAAGAAATGCTGATCGTCCCGGGTAAATCGCCAATCGATTTTATATAGGCGAGTGCACCGATCTCTCCTTCTTTTGGGCTGGTATTGCTGAAAATTTCATCCAGAAAGGCAATGCTGAACTGGCCCGCCTCCAGAGAGCGCAATTTCTGTAACAGCGTGATTGCCCGTTTTGATTCTGCGCTGAAACTGGAAACGCCAGTAATCATTTCCGGTTCAATGACCCTATGGGTATGGATAAAGGAAAACGGGGTTAGTTTGATGGATTCAGCCGGGGATATGCCCAGAGTCTGTGCCATGATGATGTTAATTGCTGCAGCATTCATGGCATTGGACTTTCCTGCTGCATTAGGGCCTGTGATAATGATATTGGCCGGTGCTATGGCGTGGCTGGCGGCAAGGTCACTGGAAACCGCAATGACAGGGGAGAGCAGAGGGTTCCAGAAGCCCTGAAGCTCAATACCCGGTTGCTCTGAAACTTGATATTGTGCAAAACACAACGGATTATTTTCCCGGTAAGAAGACGACCGCAGCAGCTTGGCAACGGTCAGCCAGGCATCAATCTCACCGGTGGCCTGCATAATCCTGATCAGTGGGATGTGGTTTCGGCGCAGCAGCATCAGGCTTCTTTTGTAGCGTCCCATGTTGGTTGCCAGATAGGCGAGTGTGTCGGGGGTTTTCTCCGGCGCATCGTTTAACAGTGTGGCTATCTCCTGAATCTGGGTGGAATTGCGAAATTTCAGGAAGCCGCTGTAATGGTCCAGAATATCCTCAAGGGCTGGGTGATGCCGGGCCAGTTGCTTTAGTTCTCTGGCACTGGCCAGTGCTCTTCCGGGTCTGCGGCTGCGCTCCATAACAAACGTGTAAGCGGCCCGATTATCCTGAAAGAGCCAGTATGATTGATAAATGGCGATCATTTGCAGTACCGCAAAGCTGCCGAAGGTAAAAATTTTGACCGGTGGTGGAAGCCCCTGAAAGTGATCGTGCATTTCAGAGATGACCAGGTTCATATTGGCTGGCAGGTTGATGGCGGAATTGAGAAGCCCATGAATAATCCCGTATTGCGAGTCAAACTTGCCAAGCAGCGTGGACCCGATCAGGCCAATAGGCACATTCAATGCACTCATAACACTAATGATGTCGTTTAATCGGCGGGCAATCTCTTCATAGAAGGCATCGGAGGTGAGCCCCGGAATGTATGTCTGGTAATCAATCTCATCAAAATGGGGGCTGTTCACGGCATCAGAAGGGTCGAGCAGGGCAATGAGTCCATCTTCATCCGCGGCATAGCGGATCAGTTGCTCCTCTATTTGAAAGATGACTTTGGGGTGATCCAACAAGTATTGAAGTGCGTTTTGGCGTTTTTCAAGAACCTCTATATCCGTAATGGGGGATATCAGCAGGTTGGCCAACATGATTTCACCAGCGACCGTCATCGGAGAGCCTAAATTGCTGAGCAGGCTATGTTCGGGGTTTTGTGCGGTGCCACTGAGAATATGCAGATCTTTAACAGCATGATGGGTCATTATCTCGTTGCCCGTTTTATGAGTCCGGGAAAAATTTTGCAAAAGAATGCTGCGTCTTTCTCCCGGGGACAGAAGAATTTCAGGTAACTCCTGTTTCTGGTTACGTGAGTTTATGGCGTTTTTGTATTTATCTGCGGAGTGGATTTTTGCCAGGTGATCATGTATCAGCTGATAAGTGTTGGTGATCTCCATGCCTCCGTCAGCGTTAAGACTTGTGGTAATGGTTGTGATTAACAGGAATATTAAATAATCGGTGGCTCTTGATTTCATTGGGTATTTTCGATGGACAGTTTTTATTTTTTAACATTTCATGTTGCACATCAGAGGCCTTTGGGTAAGCAGGGTTACAATCCCGGTTTTTTAAGGCCAATGAGCGGATTTATTGTCAATTGAGCAACCAATATCCCCGTAAGCTTGTGTAAAAATAGATGAGAAGCCATAGTCTCGCCATACACTGATGGTGTGATCCATTTCAAGCTAAGTAGTTAACCAAATGAAATCATATATTTCTGACTAAGTTGTCAGTCACTCTGCGGCGTTGCAACTCCGGTCACATAGCTACGGCTATGCTCCCTACGTTGCGCCTTGCATAGTAACTGCCCACTTAGCCAGAAATATACGATTCCATTTGGCCAACTACTTATTGATCGAGAGAGTAAAGCATGCCATTTCGTCTGGAGATGAAGGTTCGCGACTATGAGTGCGACCTGCAGGGCATCGTCAACAACAGTGTCTATTTCAATTATCTGGAGCATGCACGGCATGAGTTTCTGCACGCTAACGCTATCGACTTTGCCAGGCTGGCCGCAGAGAAAATTCATCTGGTGGTGTTGAGATGTGAGATGGATTACAAAATGTCGCTGGTACCCGGGGACGAGTTTTATGTAGAAGTAGAACCCGTGCGACTTTCCAAACTGAAATTTGGTTTTAAACAGAAAATCTTCCGGAAACGGGATAACAGGCTGGCCATCGATGCGCTGGTTATTGGTACATCAGTAAACGCTAAAGGGCGGCCTTTTCTATCAGAAGGCATTGACCGGGTATTTCCACTGGTATGACAAAGGATAAAAACGTCAGCGCTTGTCTGACGTTTCTGATCGTTATCTGTTCAGCAGTTTCCTTCCGGCAAAATAATCCAGACTGACATAACGTCCGGCTCCCTGGAAAACCAGCACCAGCAACATCACCAGATAGATGGCGGCAAACTCAATGCCATTATTCAGAATCACCGGCTTGCCAAACTCGGTAATATAGTGGTAGCGGCCGGGATGGTTTGACTTCAGCCAGCCCAGAAACCCATTCAGTCTTTGGGTGGCTTCAGCGGCGTGTTCATTGGCAGCAAAGCTGCCAGGATCAGCAATGGCCTGCCAGCCATGGGGCCAGTGCACTGCGAAAATAGCCACCAGCATGGTGATGATCAATGGGACTGAAATCAACCGAATGCCCAGGCCGGCCACCAGTAACACAGCGCCGATAATCTCTGTCCAGGTCGCCAGTGCTGCCATCAGCCAGGGGAAGGGGAGGGCCAGTCCTTGCTCAAACCACATCACAATATCGTCAAAGTGCGCCAGTTTGTTGGTGCCGGCAATCCAGAAGACGGGGGCAAGGTACAGGCGCAGGGCCAGCAACGGAAGCCCATCAGCGTGATGGAGGTAACCTGCTGTTTTTTGGTAGAGTGACAGGATCTTATTCATGGCTGATTTCCTGGATGTTCTTATTGAGTTATTCACTCAACGTTTCAGCCGTGGGATTGTTACAGTGTGCAGGTCATTTTTTCATTCCGGGTTTGTAACGATATGGACGATGAAGCGTTAATAATAAAACAGGCACAAAATGGTGATTAGCAGGCGTTTACAGTGCTGGTGAAGCATTACTATCGCTTGATGCGCTTCGTTGCCCTGCCGATTGTGGGCGAAAGTGATGCCGATGAGATTGTCCAGGAAGCCTGGTTGACGGTGCATCAGAAACTGCCTCAATGGCAGCCCAGGGGCAGTTTCAAGGGGTGGTTGCTGACCATTACCGCCAATGAAGCCCGTTCCCGCTATCGTCGGCAGAAACGTGAGCTGCTGTCCGATGCCCCGGAAGAAGCGCCGCTGGCCCATCGTTTTAAAGAAGATGGCCATTGGCAGTCGCCGCCTTCCAACTGGCACATTGATGGGCCGGGGGCGCTTTTGGAGCAACGGGAACTGATGGACTGCCTGAACCACAAGATCACCACGTTGCCTGAGAAACAACGTCTGGTGTTTGGCTTGAAAGATCTCAGCCAGATGTCACTGGACGATATTTCCGGTTTTATCGGTGAGTCCGCAGCCAATGTCAGGGTTCTGCTGCATCGGGCGCGGGCAACGCTGTATTCCGGTATTGAACAGTTTCAGGAGACAGGCCGATGTTGAAATGTCGGGATATCGAGCAAATGGCGGGTCAGCTTCAGGATGACGAGCTGAACTGGCGACAGCGTCTGAGTATGCGAATGCATTTGATCATGTGCCACCATTGCCGACGTTTTCTCAAACAGTTTGCCGCCATTAAAAAACTGGCAGAGCACTCTGTCAGTGAACCAGCGTCTGATGATGAAGTGAAGTCGGTCATGGATAAAATTAACGGTTCGCCCAAGGGGTAGAGTGCCCCTGGGTTTTTTAGTCAAAGGTATAACTGTCAAATCTTGCCTTTGGGTCAAAACTTCCTCTTAGCAACATTTGTCGTTTACCAGGATCCATCAGCAGTCATTGCCAATCCTGCATGTCAAATTTTTGCCCGTGATAGGCAGGCTATATAATCCAAAACACCAAAAAGCCAGCCCACCGGTTAAATGGGCTGGCCCGATCAAAACAACGCTCAGGTTTGGGTGTTGCAGTGCCAACCGATCGATCAATCAGGTCGGCATGGAGAAGCTTACGCCTTCGCGCACACTGGCAGAAGGCCAGCGTTTGGTGATGGTCTTGCGCTTGGTGTAGAAGCGTACGCCATCCGGACCGTAGGCGTGCAGGTCACCGAACAGGGAGCGCTTCCAGCCGCCGAAGCTGTGATAAGCCACTGGCACTGGCAGAGGTACATTAATTCCCACCATACCTACCTGGACGTGATCGGAGAAGTATCGTGCTGCTTCGCCGTCACGGGTGAAGATACAGGTGCCGTTGCCGTACTCATGGTCATTGATCAGTTTCATTGCCTGTTCCATCGTGTCGACGCGAATTACCTGCAGTACCGGACCGAAGATCTCCTGGCGGTAGCTTTCCATTTCTGGAGTCACCTGGTCGATCAGCGTACCACCGACGAAGAAACCGTTTTTGTAATCCGGTACTTCAGGGTTGCGGCCGTCCACAACGATTTTGGCACCATCAGCCTCTGCACTGTCAATAAAACCCACTACCTTATCGCGGTGAGCACCGGTGATAAGTGGACCGAAGTCGTTGCTGCTCTCACTGTGGACACCGACCTTCAGGCTGGCCATGGCAGCTTTCATTTTAGAAATCAGAGCGTCGGCAGTAGTGTCACCTACCGCAACGGCTACGGACAGAGCCATGCAGCGCTCACCGGAGGAGCCGAAAGCAGCGCCAACCAGCTGGTTGACCGCGTTGTCCAGGTCAGCATCAGGCATTATGATGGCATGGTTTTTGGCGCCACCCAGAGCCTGGCAGCGCTTACCATTGGCGTTGGCCGTGGTGTAGATGTATTCGGCAATAGGAGTAGAGCCAACGAAGCTTACGGCCTTGATTCGCTCGTCGCTCAGCAGTGTATCTACTGCTTCCTTATCACCGTTGACCACGTTGAGCACGCCATCAGGCAGGCCAGCTTCCTGCAGCAGCTGAGCGATGAGCAGAGTGGAGCTTGGGTCGCGCTCCGAAGGCTTGAGTATGAAGGGGTTACCACAGGCGATGGCCATTGGGAACATCCACATGGGTACCATTACCGGGAAGTTGAATGGTGTAATACCAGCTACCACGCCCAGTGGCTGGAATTCGCTCCAGGAGTCAATGCCAGGACCGGCATTGCGGCTGTGCTCGCCCTTGAGCAGCTCAGGAATGCCGCAGGCATACTCAACATTTTCGATGCCGCGCTGCAGCTCACCCATGGCGTCGTGAGAGATCTTGCCGTGCTCTTCACCGATGAGTCTGCAGATCTCATCAGCGTTGGCTTCCAGCAGTTCTTTGTACTTGAACATGATGCGAGCACGCTTCATTGGCGGAGTGTTGCGCCATGCAGGGTAGGCAGCTTCAGCAGCGGCAATGGCATCTTCCACCGTTTCCCTGGAAGCAAGCAGGACTTCTTTTTCAGGAACACCAGTGGCGGGGTTGTAGACCGCTTGCTTACGAGCGCCTTCGGTAACAACCTTGCCATTGATTAGATGTCCGATAGTACTCATCGTATTTCCTCTGGGATGGATGTGAGCGACCCCGAGGGAGCCGCCGGTGATTAATTCGCTAATGCATTACAGAAGCTGGCGATAAATCTCGACGATCTGCTCGCTGCTGGGTACTCGCGGATTGTTATTGGGGGAACCTGAAGCCAGGGCCTGCTCAGCCATGGTTGGTGCCATGTTAAGGAAGGTGTCACGATCGATACCGAACTGCTCCGGAGACGGCACTTTGAGCTCGTCGTTCAGGGCGTGCAATTCGTCCAGCAGTTTCTGGTTGGCGGCATCGTCGCTGTCAGAAGCGTCGGCGACTCCCATAGCGCGGGCGCAATCGGCGTAGCGTTCTGGCGCTTCAGGGATGGAGAACGCGGTAACAGCTGGCAATAGCATAGCGTTGGACAGTCCGTGGGGAACATGGAATGCGGCACCAATAGGACGACTCATGCCGTGCACCAACGCCACGGAGGCATTACAAAAAGCGACACCGGCGAGGGTGGAGCCCAGCATCATCGCTTCGCGAGCCTGCTTGTCGGATCCGTTGTGGTACGCCTGGCGTATGTTTGGCCCCAGCAGTTTGATCGCCGACAGAGCCTGGCTGTTACTGTACGGGTTGGCCTTCTTGCTGACATAAGCCTCAATGGCGTGAGTCAGGGCGTCGATACCAGTATCGGCGGTGACCCGGGCTGGCAGGCTCAGGGTCAGGCTGTAATCCACCAGCGCCGCTACAGGCATAAAGCCAACACCGACACAGAGCATCTTCTCATCACTGGTTTCATCAGTGATGATGGTGAACTTGGTCACCTCGGAACCGGTGCCGGCGGTGGTAGGAACGGCGATAATCGGCAGCCCGGATTCATTCACCACACGGGGGAACTTATATTCCTGCATGGTGCCGCCGTGTTTGCCGAGAATGGCGATCGCCTTGGCGCTATCGATGGGGCTACCGCCCCCCAGGGCGATAATGCTGTCATAGTCGCCCTCGCGCACCTTGTTGACACCGGCCTGAATAGAGGCAACGGTGGGCTCTGGCACAGTGTCATCAAAGACGTCAGCTGTCATGGAACTGTTAGATAGAGCGTCCTGGATACTGCCTGCATAACCCAGCTCCACCATCACTTTGTCGGTGATGATCAGTGGGCGTTTGCAGCCCAGGCTTGCCAGCACGTTGGAAACTTCCAGGCTGGCACCTTCACCCACCTGCATGATGCGTGGAAGAATCACTTGAGTAGACATGTCGACTCCGAAATTTGGGGTGATCACGGACAGCGGTGCCTCCAGGCTTAAAGTGCCCACAGAAAACCCCTTGATTGAGTGAGGCCCGCTGCCGTTCGGTAGCGGTGCCGATCAGTGTCTGAACTAGGAGGCTGTCCGAGAATAGACTGCCCTACGCGGCAACTGCTCCTGCGTTGCTCTAGCTCCTGCATCCATGCAGTCGTGCGGTTGCGATAAATTGGTCTAAAAATTCCTGCTTCTTCGTCAAATAGCCCCGCTATTCTCCTCAGGATCAGAAATTTTTATCCTCAATTTCTCGCAATCCTCGCTACGGGGTCGCCTAGACGGGCGCTATTCTCGGACAGCCTCCTGGCAGGTGTTTCTGCGTTCTAGCGGTGTCGGAAAACAGGAGCCCGTTTGGCAATAAAGGCGTGCATTCCTTCTTTCTGGCCTTCGGTAGCAAAGGATGCCTGGAACAGGCGGCGTTCGTGGCGCATTCCTTCATTAAGAGGGGTTTCGAAGGCAACATTGACGGATTCCTTCGCCATACGCACTGCCGGGTCGTTGTAAGCAGCGATGGTATGGGCAGCTTCCAGTGCAACCTGTAACAGATCTTTGGCTGGTACTACACGTGCTACCAGGCCTGACGCTTTAGCTTCCTCAGCGTTGATAGTTCGACCAGTCAGCACCATATCCATAGCCAGGGACTTACCAACCGCTTTGCTGAGACGCTGGGTACCACCGATACCCGGCAGGATGCCGAGCTTGATTTCTGGCTGACCAAACTGAGCATCATCGGCAGCGATAATGAAGTCGCACAACATCGCCAGCTCACAGCCACCACCCAGCGCGTAGCCGCCTACCGCAGCGATAACCGGTTTTTGAATGGCCTTCATTTCATCCCATGGAGCAAAGATATCGTCACAATAGAACTCGGAGAAATTCAGGTTCGCCATCTCTTCGATGTCAGCGCCAGCGGCAAAAGCCCGGGCACTGCCGGTAATCACAACGGCACCGATATTATTGTCTTTATCAAACTCTTTGAGCGCATCCACCACTTCACGAGCCAGCTGGCGATTCAGTGCATTCAAACTTTTGGGACGATGCAGAGTAATGATCCCCACCCGTTCACGACGTTCAACCAGAATGACTTCCGGGGTTTGCGCTGTGGATGCAGCTACCACTGCCAGAGGGGACTTTTCTGCTTCAGTCTTCTGTTCGGAATTGACAGACTTAACGGTCAGGTTGGTTTTTTGCTTTTGCATCACAGGTACCTATAGTTCTTGGGTCTGTTAGTGAACGGCTGGAGCAACAGCTTCTTGCAGCTCAGGCTGATCAGCATGGTGGTCATCAATTTGACCTTTAACAACGGCGTCATAAGCTCCGTGGCTCGCCATCAGTTCATCAAGAATCGCTTCACGATGCTCATTCAGCATAGGTGCCTTGATTGGCACTTCAGGATCAAATTCGGTCAGGTTGCTCAATTTAACTGGGTTGCCTGCCGTACGTACCGGCCGGTCGTGCTCTCCTTGAACTTTGATGATCATGCCACGGGCCAGTAGCTGAGGATGGTCGAACAACTTGTCAATGGTATTGATGGGTGCACAGGGAACACCCTCTTTATTAAGGGCGTCGATCCAATGCTGCATCGGCCTGGTTTTGGTGATCGCCTCTACTTCCTTAACCAATTGCACACGGTTTTGAACCCGCAGGTCGTTGGTCAGAAACTCTGGTTTCAGTGCCAGCTGATGTGATCCCAGAGCGTCGGCCATCAACATGAAAAGCGTGTCGTTGCCGGTGCAGATCACAAACTTGCCGTCCTCAGCCATAAAGGTCTCAAAAGGCGCCAGCGATGGATGGTTGTCACCGGTTCGGGTGGGTACAATACCTTCAACGTCAAAACGCGCCAGAGCGGTCTCCAGCAATGAGGCCTGGCAATCGAGCATGCCGATGTCGACCCGTGCTCCCTGAGCATCATGGCTGCGGCTGTAAAGCGAAGCCAAAATTCCTATGACAGCAAACAGAGCAGCACCCAGATCACCTATGCTGGTACCAACGCGGGCAGGCTCGGCATTAGGCCAGCCGGTCAAACCCATAATCCCGCCCATTGCCTGTACCACCATGTCGTAACCTGGCAGTTCACTGTACGGACCGCTGTGTCCATAGCCTGAGATGGAGGTATAAACAATATGTGGGTGGGTTTTGGCCAGGCGCTCCGGGCCGTAGCCAAGTCGTTCCATAACACCGGGACGAAAATTCTCAACGACAACATCACTGCTGTCCAAGAGTCGTTCCAGCAGTTCCCGGTCACGGGGCGATTTAATATCGAGGGAGATGCTCTCCTTGCCTCGGTTGAAGCACATGAAATAGGCTGAATCGTTTTCAATAAAAGGCCCGAACGCACGAGTGTCGTCGCCAGTACCAAAACGCTCAATCTTGATGACCCTTGCCCCAAGATCCGCCAGAATCATTGTGCAATAGGGTCCGGAAAGTACGCGGGAGAAGTCTAATATCGTGACACCGTGCAGCGGGCCAGGTTTGTACTCTGTGTCGCTAGTAGGATCCATAGTGGCTACTCCAAGTTTTATACCTTGCCAAAACGATACGGAATGTATCGTATTACGCGCAGGTTAAAAAACAACCTTAATTAATTAAGGAATTGGCCCGAAATGATTCCGACATTTCTGAGCCTCGAAACTCCGTTCGTCCTGAGCCTGTCGAAGGGCGTGTACTCCGGCCTCGATTATCGTGCCAGTCACCCTTCGACTCCGCTCAGGATGAACGGAGACCGAGTTTAAAATGTCGGAATTATTTAAGGACAATTCCTAAGCAAGCTCGGAGACGCTCTCACCAGCAATACGGCCGAAGGTAAAGATATCAATGAGTGCATTACCACCCAGACGGTTACCTGCGTGGATTCCGCCGGTCACTTCACCTGCTGCGTATAATCCCGGAATAACATCGCCTGCTTTATTAATGACACGAGCCTGCGTATCGATCTTCAGGCCGCCCATGGTGTGATGAACGGAGGGTTGACGCGGAGTTGCATAAAATGGTGCCTGCTCAACCTTCAAGCCCAAGGCGCTCTTATGGAAATCTGGATCATGACCTTGCTCTACAAAGCTGTTGTAACGCCCAATGGTTTCCACAAACTCTGCCACGGGTACAGCGATTTTCTCTGCCAGCTCTTCAAGAGTGTCTGCCTTGATGATGACACCTTCTTCAATTTCCCGTTCGATGGTTTCATCAGAGGTATTCGCTGCGGTTTTACGAATCTCGCTGTCGGCAATCATGTAAACCAGACCACCATTGTTGAAGAAAGACTCAGAAAGCACGTCGCGGCTTTCACATTCATCAACGAACCGCTTGCCACTTTTGTTAACAAAGACAAAGTTTTCAGGCGGTACAATGAGCCCTGTCAGAAGTGCGCCAGACTTTGGATCGCCGATCGGCATTAGCTGGGCAAATCCCATACCCGTCAATTCAGCACCGGCTTTTTCACCCATCTCAATACCATCACCAATCAGGGCTGGTGAGTTAGTGGTTTTGATGTCATCAGCAATTTTATTCCAGTATGTGTTGTACTTCTTGAGCATTTGGGTATTGGCACCAAATCCACCGGAAGCCAGCACAACACCATGGTTGACATGCAGTATCAGTTTGGTGCCATTGGTCTGTGTCGCATTAATGCCTTCCACTTTGCCATCGTTGATAATAAGGTCGGTGGCACGGGTGTCGGTCATGATGCGACCGCCTTGCGCCTTAATGCATTTTTGCAGCTTATCAACAAACTCCAGGCCTTTTTGGCGTTTTGGTTTGTGTGCACGACGCCACAAAGCACCAACAGCAATATCAACCGCACTGCGGTTAAAGTCGATTCCTTTTTCGGTCAACCAGTCGATGGACTCCATAGAGCGACTGGTGAGCGTTTTAACCAGATCGTACTGACCATAAATGGCGTTACCTTTGAGGTCGGTGCGCTTGCCACCTAAATAGGTCTGAATCAGGTGCAGTTCAACCGAGTCAAACAGATATTTTTTGCCGTTTTCCAGATCGTCAAAGTAAGCAGTCAGTTGCTCTTTAAGTGTTTTAAAGTCGAACAGGTATTCTTCGGCAATTTCAGATTCTGGTGTTGCTGCAATGCCCTTCAGGTAGCCGGCTTCACCGGGCAAGGCAGAGAAATCACTTTGCCAACCGGGCTCAGCAGCGTTCACCCAGCCACCGGTACGGACCGTATTACCACCAATGGCCGGGAATTTTTCCAGCAGGATAACCGATTTGCCTTTATCCAGTGCCGTTAGCGCCGCACTCAGGCCCGCACCGCCACCGCCAACAACGACCACATCAACGGTCTCTTCAATGGTTTCCGTTGACCATTCAATCGCCTTTTTGGCCTTGCAGCGAAGCGCTTCGGAGTGACCGCCAGCCAGGTCAACCGCATTGGATACACCGTCAATAACCGCCTGGCTACTGGCTGTAGCGCCAGAAATGACATCGACATTGAGCGATTGCTCATCAAGAATTTGTTGCGGAATTCGCTCAAACGCCGGGTTGGCAATACCTTCGGATTCGTTTGAAGAGTCGACAACGATATCAAGGATTTTATCTTCCGAGAAGGTAACCGTCACCGGCAGCTTGCCACTATGCCCAATACCATAAGCCGTGTACTGACCGGGCTCAAATTCAATTTTTACGTTTTGCAGTTCTTTGATACGCTCATTCTTAGCCTCCTCAGCCGCTCTATCGACAATCATGTAGTCCATGATGTCCCAGAGTGGGGAAGGAATATGCAGCTCATCTTGCTGGTTAATATCAGCAAACTCTGCGCAGACCTCGTTGTTGAGTGCCTTGGTGGCCCAGGCAGGTTCCAGCAGACAACCCTTGCCAACACTGATGAGATCATAACCTTGCTCAAGGGCTTTATCTGCATCTGCCCGCTGTGCAATACCGCCAACACCAATAATAGGTACCCCCACCAGGCTTTCGCTCTTTTGTCGTAGATATTTAGCGACGAGCGGTTCTTTATCGTCAGGGTTGACAATGGAATTACGCGCCCAGTTACCCATTGAGACGTGCAAATAATCCAGACCGCTGGTAGCCAGTTTATCCAGAAGATACAGGGTATCTTCAAAACGGATGCCTGGTTCCTCAATTTCCTCCGGAGAAAAACGATAGCCAATAATAAAATCAGGCTTGTCACTGGCTGCCACAACGGCTTTGGCTTTTTCCAGAATCGCCAGGGGGAAGGTGGTTCGTTTCTCGATATCGCCACCCCATTTGTCACTGCGACGGTTTGAGTGGGGAGAGAAAAATTGCTGGATAAGGTAAGTGTTGGCACCGTGGATTTCCACGCCATCGAAGCCCGCCAGAATGGCACGATTTACAGCATGACCAAAGCGTTCAATCATGTCTTCGACTTGCGCTCCTGTCATCTCCAGCGGTGTTTCTGCATTATCACGCAGGGCGGCAACCGGGCTGGCTGATATAGGTGTATGACCACCGTTGTATTCTCCGTTCGCCATACGACCAGCATGGTAAACTTGCAGTATGGCTTTTGAACCTTTTTCTTTGATAGCCCGGGATAGCTTTTTGAGGCCTTTGATTTTGTTGTCTGTGTCAATACCTAATGCCCCGGGGAATGCACGACCATAGTTCTCTACAAAAGCACTTTCCACAATGATTGCAGCAGCATCGCCCGCACGGGATGCGTAGTAATCAATCATCAGTTGAGTAACGCCGCCGTCAAAAAAGGCAGACTGAATTGTCATTGGTGCCATCATTATGCGATTTTTCAGCGTAGCCCCTGATCGAAGTATTAGCTCATCGGCTAGCTTAACCATGCACTCTTCCTCTTACAGATTGGTTAATCAGTAAGTTAATTATCATATCAAATGCACTTTGGTTTTATTAGAATAGAGTTTTTCTAATAAAAGTATTTGATATATCAAGCGATCTATTTAAATAACAGATGTATAAATATAAAAAATGATGCATATAACTTTAAAATCTTAAATAAATAGGGGGGCAAAATTTTCAAGATGGTATCAAGCTAATTTAAATGCTTTTTGGTCTCGGTCAACGTCTTGATTTTTTGTGGTAGTAAACCGTCGTCTGAGTCGAAACTGTTATTTAAAAAGCTTTAATAAAATTATTTAGTTATTTTCTGAGTAGTGAGAGCAAAACAGGATTAACTTCCTCAGCTGCCTGCAAAGACAGCATTCGTGCTATATCCTGAATGAAGTCGCCATCGACGACATGAATCGACGACATGAAGTAGATCAAAATGACAGGAAATATGATTTCATTTGGTTAACTGCTTACCTTGTCTGCCTGTGCTAATAAGGCTTTTTTCTTCAAAAGAAGACTGGGAATCCTTCCCTGGTGAGTTGGATTGCATAGCATTTCAGTAAAGGTGAAAGACGTCAGTCGACAGGCGACAGAAGTAGCTTTAAGTGAGGTACCTATGATAACTGATATGAATCGTGGCTGGATCGTAGTGACGGCTGGCCTGACTATCAACTTAATGTTTGGCAGTCTTTACACGTGGAGTATCTTCTCGGAGAATTTTATTCAAACTCAGGGCTGGACCGCTTCTCAGGCATCCACGCCCTACGCAACGGCAATTGCCGCGTTTGCGCTAATCATGCTGGTAGGTGGTAAGCTGCAGGATCGCCTGGGGCCGCGCATTGTGATCACCATCGCAGCTCTGTGTACTGCGGCAGGTCTGTTCCTGTGTAGTGCCATGCCGACCAAAATGGGCGTTATTCTGGGTTTTGGTGTTCTGAACGGTGCAGGCATCGGTCTGGGCTATTCCGCAACGTCTCCGGCAGCGGTGAAATGGTTTAAGCCGGAGCAAAAAGGTTTAATTGTCGGTCTGGTTGTCACCGGCTTTGGTTTGGCACCGTTGTATGCGGCTCCGTTGGCCAAATACCTGATCGCAGAATACGGTCTGTTTGCCAGCTTTAATATACTGGCTGTGTTCTTCGGCGGTATGATCGTTGCCGGTGCTCAGTTCATGAGTGTTCCGGAAACAGCACCGAACATTGCTGATAAAAAGGCGAAAGAGATCCCGGTGGTTGCTGGTGGCTCGGAAACCGGTGAGTACAACTGGAAGCAGATGATCAAGACGCCACAGTTTGCCATGTTGTGGCTGATGTTCCTGGCGGGTTCCATGACCGGTCTGATGATCATTGGTCATATTGGTAACATTGCCAACCTGCAACTGACCGGTACGTTTAACATTACCCTGCTGGTTCAGGCGTTTTCTGTCGCCAATGCTCTGGGCCGCCCGGGTGCAGGCTTAATGTCTGACAAGATCGGTCGCGCACGCACTATGAGCATTCTATACATGTTGCAAGGTGCTGTGCTGTTGGTGTTCGGTCGTTTTGATACCTTTGGCATGATCCTGATGGGGTCAACGGTTATCACCTTCACCTATGGTGCAGCGCTGGCGGTATTTCCGTCTGCTGCGGGAGACTTCTTCGGTACCAGGAACATGGGTTTTAACTACGCTATCCTGTTCACTGCGTGGGGGGTTGCTGGCATGGCGGGCCCGAAACTGGCAGGTTATCTGGTGGACACCACTGGCGGTTATAAGAGTACCTTTATGATTTGTGCCGGAGTAAGTTTTGCAGCGGCTGCCATTGGTCTTATGGTCAAACCACCGAAAAAAATGGCTAATGTTGTGAAAGCGGAAGCTGTTTAGGCAGTTTGAGTATGTTGACGAGGCTCTTGATGGATTCCGGGAAGTTCCTGGTCAACCCTGAAGTCCGGATAGAGCCGCTTTACCACGCTGACAAAATACTCCATGCCGAGGTTTACTGCCTTTCTCCCCACTTAACATTCAAAAGAGCCCAGTTCTAAAGCTGCCTGACGGAGCAGGGGTTCGAACTGCAGCAATTCAGTCAGGCTTTTTCTCAGGATCGGCGCATGGGTGAAGAGACAGGCAGTTAGCCTGTCTTTCTCATTCCTGACAGGGACAGAGATGGAGGCCATACCGTCGATGAACTCTTCGTTTTCTACACCGCGGTCGTTATCGGCTATTTCCAACAGTGTCGACTCCAGCTCTTTCGCAGTGGTGATGGTGTTTCGGGCCAGCATTTCCATGGGAAGATTGTTAATGATGCGCTGGCGGTCATCCTTCGGCAGGGAACTCAGATACAGCTTCCCACTGGCCGTACACCATACCGGCGTGTGGCTGCCGATGGGCAAGTGCACTTGTAAAGGCCAGTTGGTCTGGACCCTGTCGTAATAGATCATCTCCGTACCATTGGGAATTGAGATGCCGCAGGTCTCTCCTGTTTTATGGGCCAGCTTTTGCAGAACTGCCTGGCTCAGGGCCTTGAAACGGCTGCTGTGGAGTATGCCAAATGCAGTGGCTTGCAGCCGGTCGGCCGGGATCAGAAGACCTCGTATATTCGTTTGCAAGTACCCTTCGGCTACGAGTTGTTGCAATATACGATGCACACTGGGTTTGGGTATATCCAACAGCAGGGCCAAATCGGCTGGACTTAAAGGACGTTCGGCCTGAGCCACGGACTCGATAATCTCAAGTACACGGGTGATGGACGAACCTTTTTTTCTCCTTTCAATAATCATTACAAATCCTGCATTTCAAATTTTTTCCCGATAGGCAGGCTTGGTAACCCAAAACACTAAAAAGCCAGCCCTACTGGTTAAGGAGCTGTCCTGAAATAATTTCGACATTTCTACAATTCCTTAGTTAGTGGCTGGAGCGGCAGCTTCGTAAAACTCATGCAGATCAGCGTGGTGGTCATTATTTTGACCTTTAACAACGTCATAGGCTCCGTGGCTGGCCATTAGCTCATCAAGAATCGCTTCACGATGCTGATTCAGCATGGGTGCCTTGATTGGCTTTTCAGGATCAAATTCGGTCATGTTGCTCAATTTAATTGGGTTGCCTGCAGTACGAACCGGCCGATCGTGTTCTCCTTGAACTTTGATGATCATGTCACGGGCCAGTAGCTGAGGATGGTCGAACAACTTGTCAATGGTATTGATCGGTGCACAGGGAACTCCCTCTTCGTTGAGGGCGTCGATCCAATGCTGCATTGGTTTGGTTTTGGTGATCGCTTCTATGTCCTGGACCAATTGAACACGGTTTTGAACCCGCAGGTCATTGGTCAGAAACTCTGGTTTCAGTGCCAGATGGGGTGACCCCAGAGCGTCGGCCATCAGCAGGAAGAGTGTGTCATTACCTGCACAGATGACAAACTTACCGTCCTCGGCCATAAAGGTCTCAAAAGGTGCCAGCGATGGATGGTTGTCACCGGTTCGGGTGGGTACAACGCCTTCAACGTCGTAACGCGCCAGAGCGGTCTCCAGCAATGCGGCCTGACAGTCGAGCATGCCGATGTCGACGCGTGCGCCCTGGGCGTCACGGTTGCGGCTGTAAAGTGAAGCCAAAATACCTATAACACCGAACAGGCCTGCACCCAGGTCACCAAAGCTGGTGCCAACACGGGCAGGCTCTGCACCGGGCCAGCCGGTCAAACCCATTACTCCGCCCATTGCCTGTACCACCATGTCATAGCCTGGCAGTTCACTGAACGGGCCGCTGTGTCCAAAGCCTGAGATAGAGGCATAAACAATATGTGGATGGGTTTTGGCCAGGCGCTCCGGGCCATAGCCAAGTCGTTCCATAACACCGGGGCGGAAATTTTCAACAACGACATCGCTGGTGTCCAGAAGTCGTTCCAGCAGTTCCCGGTCGCGTGGTGATTTAATATCGAGAGAGATGCTCTCTTTGCCTCGGTTGAAGCACATGAAATAGGCTGAATCGTTTTCAATGAAAGGACCAAACGCACGTGTGTCGTCGCCTGTTCCAAAACGCTCAATCTTGATTACCCTTGCCCCAAGATCCGCCAGAATCATTGTGCAATAAGGTCCGGAAAGTACGCGGGAGAAGTCTAATACCGTGACGCCGTCCAACGGGCCTGGTTTGTATTCTGTTTCGCTTGTGTGATCCATAGAGGCTACTCCAGTGTTTATAACCTAACAATAACGATACAGAACGTACCGTAATTTCACAAAGGTTATAAAACAACCGTTTTTTCTCATTGTTCGGGTTTGACTGGAAAAACAACCCCTTCAGGTCAATAAAACCAATTTTATTTGCTTTGGTGGTTAGGTATTAATCCTGTTTTTGAATTATCAAAGAATCAGCTATTCGTATAGTCCTGAAAGCAAAAGACTTGCTCTCAAGGGACGTTAAAAATCCGCTGACTCTTTGAATGGTTTTAGCGGCAAGACGATGGTAGCGACTTCAGACAGCAACCGATCAGGCTAATGCTCTGCTGGTAATTTACTCCCCATGTGAATCGAGGTGGTTTAATCCCACATCCATCAGTTGTCAGTCAGAGCAGCAGTATAAGCTGCCCGCTATCCTCCAGGCCTTGCGTGCAATGAAGATCACCCTGCCTTGAAATAACGACAGCTTCAATATTTGACTGTTGGTTCAGATATGAAACCGACGCTTCAACGGAAGAAAGAAATCCCGCAGTGCTCCAGATTTCGCCATCGACAGAATGTTTGGAGATAATGGTCACACTGGCGATATCGGTTGAAATTGGCCAGCCTGTTTGTGAGTTGAGGAGATGGTGGTAATGCTGTCCGTTTGCCTGGAAAAAACGCTCGTTGATTCCTGAGGTCACCATGGAAGCACATCGGAGCAGAACGATACGGCAGGTCTCACCACGACTTGACTGTGGATTTTGAATGCCAACATGCCATGCCTTGGTTGTGTTTGCCGGCGAGTGGCCAATGGTCAAAACATTGCCGCCCAAATTAATGATTCCCTGTTTAACGCCTGCGTCCAGCAGATACCGTTTGATTTGATCGGCAAAGTAGCCTTTGGCAATGGCTCCCAGGTCAATCTCCATACCGGGCTGGGACAAGTACACAGAGTGATTGTGATCATTCAGAGTAATTTTTTGCGGATCAACTAACGATATTTTTTCAGCAATTTCATCCTTTGTTGGCACTCTGGCATCCTTAAAGCCGATGCGCCAGGTCTTAACCAGTGGGCCTATGGCAATATTGAATGGATTCCTCAGGTCATCACTGACCGCTTTTGCCTTTTTGATCAGGTGATACATGTCCGGCGGAACGGTAACCGGTTTTACTCCTGCATTTTGATTGACACGCATTAACTCAGAATCAGGTTGATTCACTGTGAAGCGCTGTTCGTATTGGTGGAGTTGAAGGTAGGAGTCCTGAATAAGCTGCACACCATTGGGGTGATGAATCTCCAGGTCAATGAAGGTTCCCATCATGTGAAATCGGGTTTTAAATCGTTTCATCGAGGTCTGCCTTTTCACGCTCTGCAAGACGCTCTATAAGACAAAGGGAGAGCACTGCTCCCCTCTGAATGATGTAATTCAACATTTATTCAATGTTGCTTAAGCATGGCTGGCAACGCTCTCGCCGGCAATACGACCGGTAAAGATATCAATAAGTGCATTACCACCCAGGCGGTTGTCTGCGTGGATTCCGCCGGTCACTTCACCTGCTGCGTATAAACCGGGGATGACGTCACCTTCTTTATTGATAACACGCGCCTGCGTATCGATCTTCAAACCGCCCATTGTGTGGTGAACGGAGGGCTTGTGTGGAGTGGCATAAAACGGAGCCTGCTCAACTTTCAAGCCAAGGGCGCTCTTATGGAAGTCAGAATCATGACCCTGCTCAACAAAGCCGTTATAACGCTCAATTCATGTAAATCAGACCACCGTTGCTAAAGAAAGATTCAGAGAGCACGTCGCGGCTTTCGCATTCGTCAACGAACCGCTTGCCGCTTTGGCTAACAAAGACATAGTTTTCAGGCGGTACAATCAGTCCTGTCAGAAGTGCGCCAGACTTTTTCAGTTAGCCAGTCGATGGACTCCATAGAGCGGCTGGTGAGCGTTTTCACCAGGTCGTACTGACCATAAATGGCGTTACCGTTGAGGTCGGTACGCTTAGCACCGAGATAGGTCTGAATCAGGTGCAGTTCAACCGAGTCAAACAGATAGTGTTGGCCGTGTTTCAGATCGTCAAAATAAGTCGTCAGTTGTTCTTTCAGTGTTTTGAAGTCGAACAGGTATTCTTCGGCAATTTCAGATTCTGGTGTGGTGGCAATGCTCTTCAGGTAGTCAGCTTCACCGGGCAGGGCGGAGAATTTATTTTGCCAGTCAGGTCTACAGCGTTTGCTACATCGTCAATAACCGCCTGACTACTGGCGCTCTTAGGGTAGACATTAAGGAGTTGTCTGGAAATAACTTCCACATTTCCAATTTGCCTGGTGAGGAGAAAATCTTGCCACGGAGACACAGGTGTGACACGAGAGCAGAGTCGGTCTGCTCGTAACTGCAATTGAGATGGAGGTAGGCCCTCCGGTGGCGGCTTCTGGAAGCAGCCATCAAACCACCGTAAGCTGCGCCGGTAAAGAGCCGGTGTGGTGAGCGTTACGGAAAAGGCGCAGCTTGACTGCGTCAGGTGTGAGATCAGGAGATGAACGCAAGTGAACCACTGATGACGTCTCGAAACGTGGTCTGATGACATCAAAAATGGAGAGCTGTGTTGCTCCATGATGAGCTCAGGGGATAGCCAGTTACTGCCTGAGCGGTGTCCGGGATATAGGTGGCATGAACTGATTTCAGGCTCTTTTGTGGAACGTGGGAATCTGTCGTTCTGGTGTTAAGGGAGCCAGCCAAGCAGCTGAACTGTGGAGGCTGTGAGTACCGATACAGAGCACAGAGGAGGACCAGTCCGGTGTAGTGATGAAGCCTCTGTAATGGAGGTGGAGCGAAAGGACTGGCTTATCCGGTTGAAGCAACAGATCAACCGTCATTTATAGCGTTGTTTTATAAAACGGGATGAGTCTGATGACTGAAACAAAACCGTTCACAATTTCGAAACAGCTTGTTTATCAAGCGTGGCTGAGAGTGAAAGCGAACAAGGGGAGTGCCGGAATTGACGATCAGTCAGTAACTGACTTTGAGGCTAATCTGGGCAGGAACCTGTACATGCTATGGAATCGAATGTCGTCGGGAAGCTACTTTCCTCCCCCCGTCATGCGTGTGGAAATCCAGAAGAAGGATGGAGGCACGAGACCGCTGGGAGTGCCGACAGTAGCCGATCGCGTAGCCCAAACGGTGGTGAAAATGATCGTTGAGCCAGTAGTGGAACCCGTTTTCCATGAAAACTCCTACGGTTACCGGCCAAACCGGTCAGCACATCAGGCGCTGGCTGTGGCTCGGAAACGTTGCTGGCAGAGAGACTGGGTAATTGATCTGGATATCAAGGGCTTCTTTGACAATCTGGACCATGAGCTGGTCATGCGGGCAGTGGAGCACCATATCAAGGATCGTTGGGTTTTGCTGTACATCAAACGTTGGCTCGAAGCTCCGGTAATGGATGGGGATAAAATTGTTGAGAAAGAGGCAGGAAAAGGTTCGCCACACGACTGCATGGATGCAGGAGGTAGGGCAATGCAGGAGCAATTGCCGAGGGTGGAGTGATTAGCCCGCTGCTGGCCAACCTGTTCATGCATTATGCATTTGATCACTGGCTGACACGTAATATCAGCGGAGTCTGGTTTGAGCGTTACGCTGATGATGCATTAATCCACTGTCGTACCAGGGAAGAAGCTGAATTTGTGTTGGAAGCTGTCCGAGACCGTTTACTCGAGTGTGGTCTTACACTGCATCCAACCAAGACAAAGCTGGTGTATTGCAAGGATAGCAACAGGCAAGGGGAGCATGAAAACATGACTTTCGATTTTCTCAGCTACACCTTCCGACCCAGATTGATCCGAAATCGATATGGAAAGTTCTATGTGAACTTCCTTCCGGCAGTCAGTAGGGCAGCAGTTCAGGACTTTCGGAATAAGATTAAGGGCCTTGAAATCCCAACGAAGAAAAGAGGCTGTGGCCTTTTGGAAATTGCCAGAGAAATAAATCCACGAGTGCGGGGGTGGATAGGCTACTTCGGTAGATTCTATGCATCGATGGCTGAAAATGCCCTTTACTATGTGGAAGATACCTTGGTGCGCTGGGCTATGGGTAAATACAAGAAATTGAAGGGGCGCAAGGCTAAAGCTGGCCGATGGCTGGCGAGCATTGCAAAGAGAGTCCCGATGTTTATGGTTCACTGGCAGATATGTCAGAAACCAGCGGTTGGGTAAGAAGAGCCGGATGAGGGGAGACTCTCAAGTCCGGTTCTGTGAGCG
>NZ_PJPV01000100.1 GCF_002864045.1 Endozoicomonas acroporae | reverse complement strand
GCTACGGCTATGCTCCCTGCGTTGTGCCTTGCATAGTAACTGTCCACTTAGCCAGAAATATACGATTCCATTTGGCCAACTACTTAGCTACTTAATGCTCTGGAAAGAAAAAGGCGGTGAGCATGGACAATTTTGGTTTATTTGTCAGGCTGTCAACCACCGCAGGACTGCATGGATGCAGGTACTAGACCGGATATTTTCAGACTAGTCAAAAAAATGTACTGAATGAATTTTTAAAAGGTTGTTGTTTGAGAATTTAAAAAAAACCGTTCAATCTGTTCGGTTTTTATTGATAACTGTTCTGAGTTTTCATTTAAAGACTAAATAAGCCCTTCTATTCTGCTAGCATGAAATTAAATAAGTGTAATCATGGATTAATCAGACTCCAGCAACTGGATCTGATGATGTTTTTTCAACTGATTGCCTGCTGATAGTTAAGGACAACAAACAGTCAGGACAGGTTATGAGTAATGTCAACGGGCCAAGAGGAACCAGCTTTTCAACACCGCCAGAATTCCCCCGGGGTGATCAAACTGCTGAGGAAAAAAGTGATATAAGCCCTAAACCCCATAGATATATCCAGTCTGTCAGGGGAAGTTTTCAGCATTCAACAAAACCATTTAGTGCCAGAAGTATTCGCCCGGTACCTATTCTTGATGTAAAAATCAGGGGATTGCTAAAGTCTGATCATTTTCGGGATGTGGAAAAAGCACTAAACTGTGGTGGTGATATAAAGGCTGACGGTCGAAATCTACAGTCAGATCGGGATGAAGTTGAGAACATATTAAAAGAGATTCAAACCAAGTCAGCAAAAAAAGAAGTAGATCTGGATGCTGATTTCTCAGTAAAGCTAAAAAAACACCTGAATGATCTTAAAAGAATTGATTTAAGCAGCCCAAAAGAGCTTGCACAAATCATTGTTTCATCAATGGATGATATCCGAGATTGGCATTTTAACGCAGGCTACGACAAAACGTTAATCACAGGCAAGCAACTGATTGATTCTGAAGGAAAGCTTAGAGATATACTCAGCAATTACAGTGTTGGAAATCCGGGTGTAACAAAGCAAGAAATTATAGCTCCAGCCAGGGGTGAGGTATCAAGTGATGAGTCGCACCCTGTGACTCCTGCTTCAGCGAATGGCCAGACAACATCAGCCGTGCGCAGCGGCACCGTGACGAGGCCCGATGGTGAGAAAACACCGGCCGTAATCAGTGACGATGCCTTGATCGCGACAAATGGGCATGAAATACCTGCGGTGACCAATAAGGCCAAAGATGAAGGTGGGGAATCAGGTTATAGGTCTGACGTTACTTCTTCTGTATCTCCAGTTGATCAAAGAACTGAAACCAGTCCAACGTCCTCAGCGCGGCGAGCGTCTACTACAGGTACTCAAACCTCACCGGTTTCTGGTTCACCCGGGCCGATGCCTGAAGAGACTGGAAAAAGTCCGGGTGTGAATAAAACCGGGAAATTAGATGATAGTTCTAGCGTTACTTCTCTTTTACCCTCAGCTGACCAGGGAACTGAAACCAGTCCAGCATCCATAGCGCAGCGTTCGTCCACTACTGGCACTCAGACAGTTTCTGATAACTTGATTGAAAGGACTGGAAACAGTCCGGTTGGAGATGAAGCTAAGGAATCAGGTAAGGGTTTTGAGGTTACTTCTCCTGAATCTCCAGTTGACGAAAAAACTGAAACCTCTTCAACGTCCCTGGTGCGGGGGATGTCCATTACAGGCACTCAGACCTTATCGATTCCTGAGTCAGACGGGCCGATGTCTGAAGGGACTGGAAAAAGTCCGGCTGTGAATGAAACCGGGAAATCAGGTGATGGTTCTGACGTTGATTCTCTATCGTCTCCAGATGACCAGGGAGCTGAAACCAGTTCAACGTCATCAGCGCGGCGGGCCTCCTCTGCTGGCACTCAGACGGATGCTGATAACTCGATGCCTGAAGAGACTGGAAACAGTCCGGTTGTAGATGAAGCTAAAGAATCAGGTGATGGTTCTGACGCTACTTCTCCAGCATCTTTAGTTGATCAGGGAACTGTAACCAGTCCAGAAACACTCGGGGCGTCCAGTACAGGCAGTCAGACCTCATCGGTTACTGATTCACCCGGGCCGATGCCTGAAGAGACTGGAAAAAGTCCGGTAGGGGATAAAGCCGGAAAATCAGGTAATGGTTCTGACGTTTCCTCCCTCTTATCTCCAGTTGACCAGGGAATTAAAACCAGTCCAACGTCCGAAGCACCGGGGGCGTTCATTACAGGCAGTCAGACCACATCGGTTCCTGAGTCGCTCAAGCTGATTCCTGAAGGGGCTGGAACAAATCCGGCTGAGGATAAAGCTAAGAAATCAGGTGATGGTTCTGATGTTGTTTCTCTTTCATCTTCAGTTGACCAGGGAACTGAAACCAGTCCAACATCCCTGGCGCGGCGTGCGTCCACTACAGGCGCTCAGACCTTACCGGTTCCTGATGGCTCACCCGGGTCAATGCTTGAAGAGACTGGAAACAGTCCGGTAGGGGATAAAGCTGAAAAATCAGGCGATGGTTCTGACGTTGCCTCTCTCTTATCTCCAGTTGACCAGGGAATTAAAACCAGTCCAACGTCCGAAGCACCGGGAGCGTTCATTACAGGCAGTCAGACCCCATCGGTTCCTGATTCGCTCAAGCCAATGCCTAAAGGGACTGGAAACAGTTCGGTTGGGGATGAAGCTGAGGAATCAGGTGAGAGTTCTGACGTTGCTTCTCTTTCATCTTCAGTGGACCAGGGAACTGAAACCAGTCCAGCATCCATAGCGAGGGGTTCGTCCACTACAGGCACTCAGGCAGTTTCTGATAACTTGATGCCTGAAGAGACTGGAAACAGTCCGGTTGTGGATGAAGCTAAAGGACCAGGTGATGATTCTGACGCTACTTCTCCAGCATCTTTAGTTGATCAAGGAACTGAAACCAGTCCAGAAACACTCGTGGCATCCAGCACAGGCAATCAGACCTCATCGGTTACTGATTCACCCAGGTCGATGCCTGAAGAGGCTGTAAAAAGTCTGGTTGGGGATAAAGCTGAAAAATCAGACGATGGTTCTGACGTTGCCTCTCTTTTATCTCCAGTTGACCAGGGAATTAAAACCACTCCAGCGTCCGAAGCACCGGGGGCCTTCATTACAGGCAGTCAGACCACATCGGTTCCTGATTCGCTCAAGCCAATGCCTGAAGGGACTGAAACAAGTCTGGTTGGGGATGAAGCCAAGAAATCAGGTGATGGTTCTGACGTTGCTTCTCTTTCATCTTCAGTTGACCAGGGGACTGGAACCAATCCAATATCCTTAGCGCGGCGTGCGTCCACTTCAGGTACTCAGACCTCTCCAGTTGACACAGGAACTGTGACGGGTCCAACGACCGAGGCAAAAGGAGAAGACGACGAAAACAGTCCTACCCAACAGTTTGCTGATGCCTCAACCAATGCGA
Organism: Endozoicomonas acroporae; assembly: GCF_002864045.1. GTDB lineage: Bacteria > Pseudomonadota > Gammaproteobacteria > Pseudomonadales > Endozoicomonadaceae > Endozoicomonas > Endozoicomonas acroporae. Next base: position 28,567 of record NZ_PJPV01000100.1, on the reverse strand, counting down.
TACCCGATACCACCAGTCGTGGAACCGGCACAACACCCGTAGTGAAAGTAGAAGACGACGAAGACAGTACACCTCGACAGCTTGCTGATGCCCCTATCAATGGGATACCCGAGACCAACAGTCGTGAAACCAGTCCGAAGCTTGCAACTTCAGAGATGACCGCTACCGGTAGTCAGACCCCACCGACTACTGATGACTCAATCAGTACGATGCCTGAAGTGGTGGGAGTCAGGCAAAGCCCGGTTGGGGGTGAAGCTGAGGAATCAGTGGGTGGGTCGCGCCCTGTTACCCCTCCTTCCTCTCCAGTGAACACAGAAACCGGAACCGGCACAACACCCGTAGCGAATGGTGAAGACGACGAAAACATTCTACCTCGACAGCTTGTTGATGCCTCAACCAATACGAAAACCGAGACCACCAGTCGTGGAACCAGTCCGATTTCTGAGGAAGTTGATGTCTCAACCAGACCGACTCCTGAGGGTGCTGAAGACAACAAAGATACAGTCAGGAATGAAGCTGAGAAATCAGGTGTTACTCCTCCTTCATCTGCAGATGACATAGGGGTTGAAACCAGTCCGAAGCTTGCAGCTTCAGAGATGACCGCTACCGGTAGTCAGACCTCACCGGCTACTGATGACTCATTCAGTAAGATGTCTGAAGATATGGGAGTCAGACAAAGTCCGGTTGGGGGTGAAGCTGAGGAATCAGTGGGTGGGTCGCGCCCTGTTACCCCCCCTTCCTCGCCAGTGGACACAGAAACTGGAACCGACCCAATACCCGTAGCGAAAGTGGAAGACAACGAAAACAGTCCACCCCGACAGTTTGCTGATGCCTCAACCAATGCGATACCCGAAACCACCAGTCGTGAAACCAGTCCGATGTCTGAGACTATTGACGACAAAAGTAGTCTAATGGCGGTGGCCTCAGGAGCGAACAGTGACAACACACCAGCACCCGTATCGTCTGAGCGTACTGAGAGCAGTAATCAGGCCTCACAGGTTACTGTAGAGCCAACCAGTAACACTTCTGGGGTGACTGAAGAAAGCAACAGTCGAACACCAGCAGAACTTCCAGAGGTGACTTCGCCAACTGCACTGGATCAGGAGCCCGGGGAATTGGAGCAGTATTTAAACACTGTTCCCGTTAACCAGGAAGCGGTTCAACTTTCCGGGGTTCATCAGAACACGGTTGCCCTGCAACAAGCGGTAAACAGTATGGCCGCTAAAGTGGAGCAGTTTAATAACTGGAAGGATGCAGAGATAGCAAAGAAAGACATTACCTGGCTGGAGGGAGAGGATAGAAAGCTTGAGCCAAGTAATACCCGTTTGCGAAATGCAATTGCCGGGCAAATTCAAACCTTGGGGAAAGATATAGATAAGACCGTTAATGATTTTAATAATAAATATGGCAATCGCCCTAAAGAGTGTAAAGCACTTGAAGACACAGCGAGCAGAATCAAAGAAAGTCTGCAGCAGCAAAAAGATAGTATTGATCAATCAAACCGGGTAATAACGGGACCAGCAGTCCAAAAGTGGCTTGCAGATCTTGATAAGACCAGCACTAACTTTCCCAACACTAATGACTACATGGAGAAGGTGTTACCAGACCTGGCCAGTGTCTTTGCATCTAATAATGGAGAAGCGTGCAGTTACCTGGCGGGTCAAACCATTGATCGGGTATCCAGGGAGTTAGTCAGAAGATGTAACGCAGAGGTTGCTAAAGTTCCCGGTGGTGAAGGGCGTCATTTGGAGCTGCAGAAGCTTTATATGCAGTATGCCCAGAGGTTACAGCAGCTCGACCCACAGAGAATTCCCGCCCGTGTTCATCAGGGAAAATTGAGTATCAGAGGTAAGCAATTTGCCTCAGAAGCTATCCGGCAACAGGAGGCAGAACTGGGTAAGGTATTTGGTGACCCGCAAACCGACGCTGAGGTTTCAGATACAAGTACGTCAGCCAGTGAAAAACAGGCCGCCAGGCTGATAGAGGATGCCCGCATCAGGCCGAGGTTGCTGGCGCTGTTGAACAGTCTTAAGCCAGCGCAGGAAGGCATTACAAATACCGCCGTGGAAAAGGCAGAGGACCTGGATGCCGCATTGACAAAAGGGTTGCTGGATATTCGCGATCAATTCAACCTGCATCCTATGCCGGGTAAGTTCGCTGTTCTGGAAGCCTGTCAGAGTGATCTGAAAAAGCCCAATTCCAAACTGGCTGCCGAGTCAGTTAATCAGCACAACGGTAAATTAACTGCAAAAGATGGTAAGCCCAGATATAAGAAACTGGAAGAACGTTGTGATGGTTTACTGAAAAAGCTGGACAATGCCCGGGATTTTCCGGAAACAACCGGCCAGAAACTGGAGTTTATGGAGGCATTTCACCAGAAAAGCATCTTCGATTATGAAGCCTTAAAAGATGGTGCAGCGACCACGGAAGGATCTTTTACGGTCACCAGGCTTGGCAGAGGTAAAGGCCCTCTGAGTGAATTTTTTGCTGGCGTACCCAATGCCAACTATCGCAAAGCGGATGAAGGGGCAGAAAGTATAGCGATCGATGGCGGCAAACCGGAAGGCATTGTCTTTGAAAAAAACCGGGCTGGCGACTGGCATGGCATGCTGGGCAACAAACATTATACATTACACCCCCGCTTTCTCTACGAGTACCCGAAAAGCAATATTCCCTTTGCCGACAACTGGTTGCCAGTGAGAGCAGATGATGGCAAGCCAGGCATTCTGGTTCTGCAAACTACGGCACAGGAGCCCAGGTATTTCTTGTATGAGCCGGATGGCAAAGGAGAGTTAAAGCCCAAGTCTATAGATGCTACCAGTGACGATGAATTGGTCGATGCTGAGTTTTTGCTGCGGGCAGCAAAAGGCCCCGGCGAGGCCTCCTTCAATAACAAGCCAGATGAGGTCGCCAAGGCCAAAGCCAGTGCGCTCAGAGGTGGTGTACAGTCGGTCCGCGACAAGTGGAATAAAACACAGAATGCGCAGAAAAAGCTGGCTTCGTTATATCACCAAACCCGCATTGACGTGGAAAAACGATCCGGTGATGGAGCTCTACAGGAATTGATTGGCACCAAGGATCAAAGCGAGCTTCTGGCGGGTCGGAAGGTAAGGAAGAGTCAATACACCGATCTTCAGAACAAAAAAGAAAATAAAAAGAAGGTAGGGACTCATCTGGAAAATGCCAGCTTGAAATCAGCGGATCAGCGCTATCAAAACCTCTCGCCAGATACCAGTTTTGATCAGGTTGGCAAAGGCTATTATGAGCAGTGCCGGAAGAAATTTGGCAGTAATGAGCTGATTGAACTTGGTGAGAAAAACCTCAAGGTGTTCAAAGCGGGTGCTTTTCATAACATGTCGGTATTTGCCGGTTGTGAAATTAAACCGGATGCACCGGAATGGTCAGACGGCTCAATCCAGCAGGTTGCATCGAACTTTGACAAGGTGGTCAAAGTGAATCGGGACCGGCAGCTGCGGTTGAGCGAGGGTGTGGACTATCTGACCAGAAAGCTGGGAACTGCTATTAGAGATAAAAATAAAGATAAAGAGCTGGATTTTTACCGGGATGATGAACTGGTCGATTTTGCGATTAATCAGTTTAAGAACGGGCATCTGCCAGAGTCGGTCGGGGTAAATCGTGGCACATTCTGTGATGACCTGGTACAACTGATGCTGGTGAAGAATGAGCGTGATTTCTGTCGCAGCATGGGGCAGCGTATGGATGCTCTGAAAGACAAACTGGCGGTGGTCAGGAGTGAGCGCTTTGACAGCCAGCAGATGCCTGATGATGAGTTTAAAGGTGCCTGTCAGGCATTGAATCTGAATATGGCGCTACTGGCTGGTGCGCAGAAAGAAGCTAGTGAACGAATCGAGTCCCACTACCGTCGTGGTCTGGATGAACAAAGCCGGGCCATGATTTCATTTGAGCAAGGCGGGCTGGTCCTGCGTGGCGATCAGCCAAAGATGGCTGAAAAAGCATTTAAATTTGTGCAGAAAATGGGGAAAGGCAGGACGTCAAAAGGTAATACATTGGTGTTCCAGCTTGGTACCGGTTACGGTAAAAGTAAAACAATTATTCCCCTTGTTGCCGATCAGGCCTGCAGGAAAAATCATCCTGTTCGGATCATTGCGCCAGCCAATAACCAGGCTGAACTGGACCACTCCCTGACAGGTTATTTTGCTGATTCCGGCGTAACCTACCGCAGGCTGGATCTGTTTAAAGATTTTGTGCCCAAGTCCGGCGCTCCCGAGAAATGGTGGTCACCGGCGGTGTTGGAGGATATTAAAGCGCAGGTGAGTGCGACAGCCCCGCTGGGTATCTCCACAAAGGATGTCCTGCTATTAATGACGCTCAGGGACCGACTGAAAACCATTGATGCGGCAGACTACCAGGCTCACTGTAAAGAAACCCCGGCTACGTTGCAAAAAGAGATTCGCTTATTAGACGACATTTTGGATGCATTGCAATACGACGGCCTGAAGGTTGTTGATGAGTATGACCGGTTATCCACACCAAGCAGTAGTGATGAGTTTAAGGAGCAGGCCGCAGATATGAGCCGCGCGCAAAGCGTGCTCGGGACGAAACCGATAAATGAACGCGAAGTGGCCGAATTGCTGGCAGCCTTTTTGAGCGGCAGTAAGAATAAAGTCTGTCTGTCAGCCACCATGGGAACCGGTTTTACCATGGCTGGGTTGACGAAATCGGCCACCGTTCAAGAGGCAGCGAAAAAATGCGAATCGAACGCCATGACAACCCAAGCCAGACTCTTCAACTGGCTATCGAAAACCACGCCTGTCTTGTCCGGTGATACATCCGACCCGGACAATAGAATTAACGTCCTCAAGCAGGTGATGGAGCGTTCCGGTAAGGATAAACAGATCATTCTGTTTGATGGTAACCATAATGGTGAAGACCGGTTCATGCATGTTAAGAAGGATTATGACTATCTGAAAGAAGCACGAGGTGGCAAGGTTCGGGGGCTTTTGTACTACAACGATCAGAAACAGCTCTGTTTGTACCATCCGAAACAGGAAAAATACCAGCAATCAGACGCTGTGGTTTCACCGGAATTGGAGGCGTTGATTCGAAAGAACCCTGAGGATTACGACGTTCGCCTTGACAAGACGCAAGGTACCGGAACGGATTGTCCTCAAGGTTCGAACAGTGTCGGTATCCACCTTGGTATGCTTGAAGATGACAACAGGCGCGGCAATGTAATGACTCAGGAGTTTGGTCGATTCTCGCGCGCGTCGAGCCCTTTAAATATAAAAGGGGGGCAGGAATTCTTTATGGTGCTTAATACGAAATTCTTGCCACCCAATGGCAGCGTGAGCCACGAGTACCGTGAGAAGCAGAAAGAACTGACCAATGCCTGTGAGCGAGCCGATGAGCGCGCTCAGGAAGCGATGGCGAAACTGCTGGGCGAGTTAGACAATAAGGTGAGTCCTGAGCAGTTACGAGTGATCCATGCCAAACTGCATGTTTCGCCTCCGGATGAGGAAGGCCAATATGACACTAACCTCGAACGTGATTTGGGAACCTTTATCAAGTCCTGGGAGTGCAATGTATTTCCCCATTCGGTGAAAACCGCTTTGGCAGATTTCAAAAGAGCCCAGTGGTATGGGGAGAATCAGTCTCAGGAAACCATAGCTACCATGATGGCACTTCGTGAAGATTCATCGTTTGTAAAAGCCTGTGAGACAAACTTTGAGCGAGGGAGTAAGCGCGCAGATGTTGATGAGATTTTATCCAATGCTCATACCTGGCGCGGTGACAGGGCCAAAAAGGTGCTTGATAAGGTTGAGCTTGGCCAGGTCATCACTCCGGTGGGCAGTGCGGGTGAATATAACCATCAAGTGTATGTTAAGGAATTTGAAGGTCAGTTGAGACGCGAAGTTCATAAAGAGTTACAGAAAATAGAAAGAGAGAGCTTTGATAACTTTAATAAAGACGAATCCCTTGAGGCCGTTGCCAAAAGCGAGCACATGGATGATGAAATTAAAGAATGTATTGCTAAATTACAGGCAAGGGGAATCAGGCCAGATTCTCAGACAGTGATACATAACATTCCACAGGAACTCAAAGAACATTGCGGCCAATTGTGGGCAAAGGCTGATCATTTATATTCAGAAATCAGTAGTCTTTGCAATAATGGTAAGCCCATTGAAAATAAGGGGAATAAAGATATCGGACTTGTGGCCACTTCAGGATGGGATAGAGTCACCGCAGCCAAACAAGAGCTGGATGATAAGCTCCGGGCAGTGCAAGAGCGTGGAGATTTAGTCACACTCACAGAGTTTTGCCGGGAGCAGGGCAGTGCCGTAGAAGTATTTTATCATGAACTGGCCAAGGCATTATCTGCTGTTACATTTGCCTCGGATAAGAATAATAATAATAATTTCGGAAAGTTGTGTGGATATCTGGGAGAAGTAATGCCGGGGCTTAAAAAACAATTCAGAACCGTAAATGATAGAAAAGGTTATCTCTATCCAGCGAAAAAAGGTCCACATCCTACAGAAATCATGTTGACAAAATCCGGGTTACCAACCAAAAAATGGGACTGGCATGTCACTGTTGAAAAATTAGATGATCGATTAAAGAACCAGCTTGTTGCTCTTGACGATATGAGAAAAGAAGATAATGCCAAACAAATGGCCAGGGCAGAGTTAAGCATAAAAGGAGGTGTTCAATTGACGAATTGTCTGGGACGGATTCAGGACGAGCTGTTGGCCGCTAATAAAAAATATAGAAAAACACTGGTAAAAGATGCTGTGCGTACCCAGGATGCAATCGATAAAAGAAAAACAATCAAGTTGCAATGATTATTTGATAATGGCGAAATCTATTTTTTTAACTGTTGTTGGGAACGTTTGATTAGATTCGAGTTACTCTATTTGATTTCGGTATTACAAGTATGGTGGTGTCTGGTTTTCATATTTAAACAAACAAGGCGTGATATATGTCGTTAACACCCAGTGGCAAGGAACGCCGCTCGATTAAGCGTCATCAGTTGCAGGATTATCTGAAAATTTATAACCGCAACACCATGCGAGTTATGGGGAGTATCGGGAACATCAGTTGTAATGGCTTAATGCTGATCAGCTCTGTCCCTGTGTTGATTGGCGCTGTTTATAATATGCGTATTATTCTTCCCGATGATGAGATGGGGGAGCGGTATCTGGATTTTGATTCACGGTGCCACTGGTGCAAGCCTGATGTTGGGCCGGAATATTTTGACTCTGGCTACAGTATTGTCAATGCGGGTCATGATATTATCGATCTGGTTGAAACATTGAAAAGTTATTTTACCTTTGACGAAGTCACAGACTGACGTTTACAGGTAGAATCTTACGTTACCGATCGATTGCTGTCTCAGGTCGTCATGTCTGCTGATTACGTTGTCCCTGCCCAAGTTATAACGGTTGAAACCGAAGTCAAAAAAAGCCGATTTATTACCTGCATTTCTCCGGCCCACTCTCGCCAGGAAGCCCAGGCTTTTGTCGAAGAAAAGCGTATCGAATACCCGGATGCCACGCATCACTGTTCAGCCTTCGTTGCAGGAGCACCGGATGGCGGTGCTGTGGTTGGGTTTGACGACGATGGCGAGCCTTCTGGTACTGCTGGTCGCCCGATGTTGAATGTACTTCAGCATAAGCGTATTGGAGATGTTGTGGCTGTGGTGGTGCGTTACTTTGGTGGCGTGAAACTGGGAGCTGGTGGGCTGGTCAGGGCTTACAGTGCGTCTGTTCAGCAGGCCTGTGAACAATTGCCGCTTGAGCAGCGGGTTGCACTAAGAGCGGGTGTACTTCTCTGTGACTATGCCCATGAGCAGATGGTTCGTCACCACCTTGGCCAGTTTCACGCGAGTCTTGAACAGTGTGACTATGGTCAGTCAGTCAGGATGATGATCTCAATGCCAGAAACCGGAAGAGAGGACCTTACCCGACATTTGTACGATGTCAGCCGGGGCCAGATTATTATTCAGTGGCAGGATGATATCTGAATCTTTCTGTCTTATGAGCGTATGTTTTAAGCATAAGCTCTGTAAGACAACAACGGGAGTGAAGGCTCCCGCTAATGATGGTTATCAAACTCAATGGCATTTTCCAGGACCCAGTGCTTCTGTTCCTGTAGAAGTTTGTTGTCGTTCATGGCCATAAACAGTCCGGTGCCAAGTGGGGGCATGGTGCTTTCTCCCATGTATTGCCACTGGATTCTCTGTCCTGCAATCGCCTGCAGGCACAGCGGGTAATTTCCCTTGAAAGCCGGGGCAAAAGTACCGTGGCGCATATCTCCCTTTTTCATTGTCTTCTCTCCTCTTCCCTTCTCAAACTTGATATCGGCCACGTTATTGTTGAGCGAGAGTGTTTTTGTATTGGTAAACACCAGTACACTTTACCTGATCTTGCTACACTGAGTATCTGCTGTAATATTCCGCCTTACGGTTACCCAACCTTTCTTAAACGTGTATCGAATTTTATGTCTGAACTTAAACGAGCTATCAGCAACGACACGGTCGACAGCCTGAAAAGCAAGTATCTGACCTATTTTGGCGTTAAATCGAAAAAAAAACTCAAAGCCGAACTGGTTAACTCAATCGCAGAAGGTCTGACAGACCAGGCGATCCTGAAAACATACCTGGGGAAACTGTCAGAACTTGAGATGGCCTTATTGCAGGAGTCGCTGTTCAATTATGGCGGATTGATTGATCGGGGTCGTTTCAAACTGAAATACGGTGACTTCCCGAATAAACCACAAAGTAGCAGTTGGTACTACCGACAGGAACCATCAGACGCTGTCATGGTCTTTTTCTTCACTGTGGGTTCTGACTGGTACAACATTCGAAAAATGCCGGAGCCGGTCATGGCTTTCCTAAAGCAGCTGGTTGCAAAACCTGAACCGGACACGCTGACAACCGTCGTCTTGCCAGAGCCTCTGCCCAACAATCATATTCTGTTTGAACGGGAACGTCTGGCCCTGAGTGAGCTGCATTCAATACAGTTGTTATTGCAAGATAAGCAAATCAAGGTCAGTGAGAAAACAGGGGTTGCCTCAGGGGCGACGCTGAAAAAAGTGTCTTCCGCCGTACATGAATACTATGGCGACGACCCGTGTGATGATGCAAAAGGTTGCGAGTCCATGCTGGCTTACGGCTGGCTGAGACTACTGGGCAACAGCAAATTTACCAAACAGTCAGGCACCACACTGATTCCGGCCAAAAAGACAGATCGCAACCCGGCTGACACCATCAGGGAAATGTGGGCTCAATGGTTGAATAATAAGAAAGAAGACGAATTTCGTCGTATTGATCGCATCAAGGGACAAACCGGCAAAGGGAAGCGCTATTTCACCGATGTCCTGAAAAGAAGAGAGGTCATTACTGCTTACCTGAAGGGGTGTGAAGTCAATGCCTGGATTGCCTTTGCCGATTTTGCCAATTTTATGTTCATCACCGGTGCTGACCTGGAAGTGACAACAGCACTGCACCATCTCTATATCTACAATCCGGATGATGGATGTCTCGATGGCAGGAGTTGGGACTATCTTGAAGTCCGTTATTTGCGCTGCTTCCTGCTGGAGTATGCGGCAACCCTGGGGCTGGTGGATGTGGTAATGGCTCCCCCTGATGACGATGAGAGCTTTGATGATCAATACGGCGATATGGAGTGCCTCAGCCGCTACGATGGTCTGCGATATTTCCGCCTGACGCCTTTGGGTCAGTATGCACTGGGTCTGACTGACCATTATAAGGCAGACCATAAGGAGTCAACTGAAACACCTCTGACCATTCAACGACAAGGGCGCATTGCTTTTGACCGTGAGCCGACGCCTTGGGAGCAGCGCTTCCTGTCACTGTACGCTGATCATCATAAGGAAAATACCTGGAAGCTATCCCGTAAAAGGATGATGGAAACGCTGCAAATTGGCGGTAGTGTCGATGAGTTAAAGGCCTTCCTTCAGGCCCGGGATGATCAGCCCTTTTTACCGGAATATTGTGAGAGTATCCTCAAACAGGCGGCGGCCAATGTCGGGGGCGTGGAGATAAAAGAAGAAGCGCTGATCGTGAACTGCAAAACTCAGGACATTGTCGAGTTTATAATCAACGATAAAGTGCTGTCCAAGTGGTGTCAGCGGCTGGGTAAGCAGCAGATCGTGATTCCCAAAAGCAAAGAGAAGAAGTTTAAAGAGAGCCTGAACTCTGTTGGGATCGGTTGTGTCTGATTTTATGAATAATGATGAAAGGGGCTAACATGCAGTCATTTTATTTCCATGACTACGAAACTTTCGGTATCGATCCTGCCCTTGACTGGCCAGCCCAGTTTGCAGGTATCCGGACGGACGCAGAGTTGAATGAGGTGGGAGAGCCGCTGAATATTTTCTGTAAGTTGCCGGAAGACCATCTGCCGAACCCCATTTCCTGTCTGGTAACCGGCTTGACACCACAAAAAGTGAACGAGCAGGGGACAGTGGAGCCGGAATTTATTCGTCGTATTCATACCGAGTTTATTGTGCCAGGCACTTGTGCTCTGGGCTATAACACTATTCGCTTTGATGATGAGGTAACCCGGAACATCCTCTACCGGAATTTTTATGACCCTTATGCTCGGGAGTGGCAAAACGGCAACAGTCGCTGGGATTTGATCGATCTGGTCCGATTGACTGCGGCTTTGAGACCTGAGGGTATTGAGTGGCCGTTGCGTGAGGATGGTTGCAAAAGCTTCAGGCTGGAGGAGATTACTGCGGCGAATGGTCTGGATCACGGTGCAGCTCATGATGCCCTGAGTGATGTCCGTGCCACTATTGCGCTGGCAAGGTTGATTCGCCAACGGCAGCCCAGGGTGTTCCAGTTTTATCTGTCCCATCGTGGTAAACGTGAAGTGGCCGGGTTGTTAAATCTGGTCAGCCAGCAGATGGTGGTGCATGTCTCCGGCATGTTTGGAGCACGGCGTAATAACCTGGCTGTGGTGCTGCCGCTGATTGATCATCCGGTAAACCGTAATGGTATTGTCGTTTATGATCTGTCGGTGGATCCGGCACCTTTGTTGAATTTGTCGGTGGATGAAATACGGCGAAGGCTGTTTACACCCGTTGATCAATTAGGCGATGGGGAAGCACGAATTCCATTAAAGACCATTCATATTAATAAATGCCCGGCGGTTGCTCCCCTGAATGTTCTCAGGGCTGAAGACCAGGATCGTCTTGAATTGGACCTTGCCAGGTGTGAAGCACACCGGGGCCAGTTGCTGGCGGACAACGGGCTGGCCACAAAACTCAAGGCGGTGTTTTCAGAGTCACCAGCGATAAAGCACACGGATCCTGATCAAATGATTTATTCGGGTGGTTTCTTCTCACCGGCAGACAAAAACGAAATGAGCCGGATTGTTTCATCCAACCCTGCGCAGTTACCTGAACTTGGTCTTTCGTTTTCCGATAAACGACTGGAAGAGATGCTGTTTCGTTATCGTGGCCGACACTATTTTGAAACCATGGATAAAGAAGACCGGGGGCTTTGGCAGCAATATTGTCGGGACCGATTGTCTGGGGAGCTACATCCGGACAATAAACAACTATTAACGCTTGATCATTTCTGGAACGAATTGAGAGAGGCTCAGGCGGTGGCTGGGGAAGATTTGGAAAAACAGCATATACTGGCACAATTGTCTGATTATGTGCAGGGGCGTGAGAACACTCTGGTCAATCAGGACTTTTATTAATCCGCTATCAAGTGCGTAACCGGTTAAAGACTGTTTACGAAAAGCGTGCCCATCCCAATAAAGCAGCCTGCAAGCACATAGGGTTTTATGTGCTTAAGCTTATTGGAATGAATGTTTGACGACCAGGTTCAGTTGTTCTGCCAGTCGGCCGTAGATGGTGGGTTTTTCAATGTAATCGACAGCGCCCGCTTTAATGGCTGCAACAGCGCTGGACACATCATTATGATGACCAAGGATGATAACCGGAACCTGGTGGTCGCTACTGGCCAGGTCCTGCATCAGGTTCAGGGCCTGGCCATCAGGCTGGTCATTGGCTGCAATGATACAGGATGGCTGATCGGCCTTAAGTGCATTTAACAGTTCAAAATGCGAGCTGAAGCAGATAAGCTCCATGGATTTTTCATGGCACAGGCTGCGAATAGTCTCGGCAGTGCCGGAATCCTGTTCCAATAAGTAGACTGAGCAGTGGGTTGCGAGGTTCATAAAGGCAGCCTGGCGGTAATAAGTAACCTGTCGTTTGCAATGCGTGTTGCAATGGAACAGCTGTAAGCAAAAAAGCTGCTGCTGATCGATAACGTGCGGACAGGATTGGCATGCCAGGAGGCTGACCGAGAATAGACTGCCCTACTGCGGTGGCAGCAAATTGGTCTAAAAATTCCGTTTTGTTCGACATATAGCCCCGCTATTCACTTCACAAAACGAAATTTTTATCCTCAATTTTCTGCCATCCTCGCAACGGGCGCTATTCTCGGACAGGCTCCCAGGCGCATGCAGGCTGTTCCGCCGTTAACAGCAGCTCAAGAAGCAACCTTTAAAATATGAAATACCCTCTGATTCAAATTAAACCGAACTTGTTTAGAAAGTATTTCACCGTCTCTTCTTGCCATTGTCTAATGGTGCGACTTCAGTTTAGGTTTAGCTGGCTTAATCCTGAATGGAGGGATGTACTTGACGTGATTCGGCGAGTACCTAAGCGTATAACTGTTCGTTCGTTCAATTATTATATTATTCGTTTAGATCATTTTTTTTAGAATTAAACGGAAATTATAATGGGTCGTTATTTGGTCAATCCCGTAATGGCTTCGGGGTAATTCCAATTTAGCAGCAAACGAATTGCTTTTCATTCCATTAGCTAATGGTATCGAAGCTTTATACAGGTGTTTCAAGCTGGCTGTTTAACCAATCCGGGAAAGTGGATCTAGCTTAAGCAGAAGTGGCTCCGCAACTTCATAGGGTGAGGTATACGGAGCAGGCCGGTGCAGCTCAGATTTTGAAGTTAAATTCGCCGTCCAGATGTTCTTTTACCTGCATGACCTGACGCACCAGGTGAGCAAGGGATTTGGTGCCCATCTTTTCCATAACGCGGGAGCGATGGATTTCCACCGTGCGCTGACTCAGATTGATATCCGCAGCGATGACCTTGTTGGCTTTACCCTCAACCACATGGTGCAGTACTTCACGCTCACGATCAGTCAGGGTTGACAGCCTGCGGAGAATTTCCTTGTGCTCCAGCAGTTCCCTTCTCTGCTGCGTATCCAGTTTCAGGGCATCGTTGATCAGGTCCAGCAGTTCCTGGTCGCGGAAAGGTTTCTGGATAAAGTTCATTGCGCCATCTTTGATGGCCTGAACCGCCATAGGCACATCACCATGACCCGTGATGAAGATGATGGGCAGAATGCAGTGCATCTCGTTGAGCTTGCTCTGCAGCTCAAGTCCGCTCATGCCGGGCATGCGGATGTCCAGCACAATACAGCCAGGCCGGTTTTCATCGTAAACTTCAAGGAACTCAGCAGGTGAAGAGAAGGCTTCGACAGTCTGACCTACTGACCTCATCAACATTTTCAGCGAGTCACGCACAGCCTCGTCATCATCGATGATAAATACGGTTGGTTCTTGCTTCATGTCCTGTTGCTGCATAATGACTCCACTGTGAGAAGTTTGCCGTATAATTCGGTGTTTTTGCCATCAGGCTGGAAAGAAGTGATGCGGGAAAGCCATAATTAACGCTCTTTGAGCATCAACTGCGTTAACCGGAAGGTTGGCCGGAAGTCACACAGGTTGAAAAAGATTGCTTAAAAGTCGTGGAATTCGCTCTGTGTTTTAGCGTCTCTCGGCAAAGAGTTTAGCAGAGTGTGATGCTGTTGCTTTATCAGGGCAAATAAAAAACAACTCCGGCTTACACTGGAACTCTTTTTGAAGATCAGTCGTTATTTTCGCAGTTTATGCAGAGTAATACTTCCCGCAGGCATCAATTTCTTCTGGTTTCGTACCAGTATTTCCGTTGACTGCGTAAATTTACAGGTTATGTAACGCAAACAAACATCAATCTGAGTAAGGCACATTATATTAGATGATGTTTCCTGTATTGTTATCAGGGATAATACTGCTCGGGTTGTGGATTTGTGCGTAGGTGGGGTGTATTGAAGCAAAAGGCCTGTGCTTCTACTACAGGCCTTCCATCTGAAGTCAGTGGTAAACCATCAGTGAGCTGACTGGCTCAGATTCAGCGGCGCAATCATGTTTTCCGGTTTCAGGATCTCTTTTAGCTGATCTTCGGTCAGCAGGCCTTCTTCCAGCACCAGATCAACTACACGACGGCCACTTTTCAGGGCAGTCTTGGCGATGCGGCTGGAGTTTTCGTAGCCCAGGTATGGGTTCAGTGCGGTAACCAGACCAACACTGTTGTCTACGTAGCTCTGGCACACGTCACGGTTGGCGGTAATGCCCTTGATGCACTTCTCGGTCAGCATGTTCATGCCGGCAGACAACTGCTGGATAGACTCAAGAATCTTGTAAACCAATACTGGCTCAGCGTAGTTCAGCTGCAGCTGTGCAGCCTCAGAAGCCAGGGTTACGACCATGTCGTTACCAATAACGTGGAACGCGATCTGGTTCATGGCTTCCGGAATAACAGGGTTCACTTTGCCAGGCATGATCGACGAACCAGGCTGCATTTCTGGCAGGTTGATCTCGTTAAAGCCACACAGCGGGCCACTGGAGAGCAGACGCAGGTCATTGCTGATTTTGGACAGCTTAACCGCCAGACGTTTCAGAGCGCTGGAGAAAATAACGAATGCGCCCATATCAGAAGTGGCTTCCACCAGGTCGCCAGCCAGAATCATTTCCTGACCAGAGATTTCACTCAGGTATTTGATGGCCAGTGGCGCATAACGGCTGTCAGCCGTGATGCCGGTACCGATCGCCGTACCACCCAGGTTCACTTCACGCAGCAGCGAGGCCATTTCACCGATACGCTGAATGTCTTCACCGATGGTGGTGCTGAAGGCACGGAATTCCTGACCCAGGGTCATAGGAACCGCGTCCTGCAACTGGGTACGGCCCATCTTCAGAATGTCTTTGAACTCGTTGGCTTTGACGTCCAGGGCATTTTTCAGGGTCTTGATGGCAACCAGCAGTGACTTGTGCTTGAGCACCATGGCCAGACGCATCGCTGTCGGGTATACGTCGTTGGTAGACTGTGCCATGTTGACGTGGGTGTTCGGGTGCAGATACTGGTATTCACCACGACGGTGTCCCATCAGTTCCAGGGCACGGTTACAGATGACTTCGTTGGCGTTCATGTTGGTGGAAGTACCCGCACCGCCCTGAATCATGTCAACAACAAACTGATCGTGCAGACGGCCTTCGATGATCTCATCACAGGCATCAGCAATGGCTTCTGCTTTCTGCTGGTCCAGCATGCCCAGATCACGGTTCGCCAGTGCACAGGCTTTCTTGACCATAGCCAGGGCCCGTGGCAGGTTGGCATAGTGGTTCAGCTGAACACCGCTGATCTGGAAGTTTTCAATGGCACGCTGGGTCTGGATGCCATAGTAAACATTTTCCGGAACCGGAGCTTCACCGAGCAGATCGTGTTCAATTCGGTATTGGGTAAGGTCTGTCATTTTCTTGGCCTGGGATAGCGCCATACTTGCGCACTGGAGGAAAATCATTAGCCTGCATCGGATAAGCCTGTTTTGCTTGGTAAAAGCAGGCTGGCTGGGTTTAGTCTGTGCCTCTCCATAATTATCAGCAATAAGTGGTACTACCTAACTAAATAAAAGTTATCAAAAAAATAAAAGATGAATGATCTGTATCAATTTTGATCAGTTTTTGTATCTATGCTTGTGACTGGCAACGAGGACGGGTATGCCACACTCAGAGCCTCCAACGCTGAGTGTGGTTTAACGTTCAGATTATCGGTAAAGAGTTACCCGACGGTAGTATTGTTCTCTATTTTCCTTAGGGCCTTTGCATTCAGGTTTATAACAGGGGTCAAATGTCGTCTTGGCCCCGAAGCACAGGGAGGCCATATTTGCCATTTCGCTTCTCCCCGTTTCCTCCTGAATAAATCGGAAGATATGACCAAGACCACTTCCTGCGCGACAACGGATATTGTGTCTCATAGACTGTTGCAATTCTTTATCGCCGCCAAAGTTATTGATGTTATCAAGCCAGTCAGTTAGCGATGCAATACGGTCATTAACCCGCTGTTCACCGTCTACTATCTCAGTTTGTTTAACCGTGTGTTGCAGGCATAGGATCATCATCTGCTTTGCTAAATTCAGAGCATCCAGCCGCTCTTGTTGAGTTGATCTCAGACCACCGCTATGCGGATCTTCAGTACAATGAAGAAGCGTCCATGTTGCTTCTTCGAGCAGGCGTTCGAACTGTAACATAAACATGAATTTCTGGTTTTTCAGAATGTCATAGCATCTGACTTCCTCTTCGAGATTGTTGAAAATTCTACAGGTATGAATATGGCGAAGCAGCTTATTGATGACAGGATTCCGGTTTTCAGGCTTCATTGCTGCAAAAGGGTTGAGTTTTTTTCCCTTCCAGCCAATAACTGAAAATTCTTTAACCGCATCATTATTACCAGAAGTGGTATCCTGGTGATATTGATATTTATTGATGAGCGCTTCTGTCAGTGACATCACTGAAGACAGATCGGTTAATGGCACTTGTTTCGTCTCTATGGCAGATGTTGCTGAAGGTTTGGCTTCAATTAGCTCAACCCTGTCGTTTTTCTCAGGAGGATCGGCCTGCAATGCATTATTACTTGAGGGTGTTATTTGGCTTTCTTCTTCCAGGAATATCAGTTGATTAACCTTTGCATAGCATTGCAACCATAAAGACCGTTCTGCTTCATGGAGTCTGGATTCTGATTTCTCTAATAAAGATTTGATGGTTGCCAGTTTTTCAAGATCAGGTGATTGGCAGTGCTCAAGGTAAAACCGGGCCAGTTCAAAATGCATCCTATCATCGTTACTTGCAGCATCAATTAATAACCGTTCAGATTTTTCAGGGTCAAACTGATGATTAAGGGCAATCATAGCCTTCAGCCAAATAACCATGGGGTTTTGACTGTCTAACGCGACAACTTCTGCTATGTTGCCGTCAAGGTAAGCAATCAGAGCATCGGAAACATCTGATGCAGTGATTTTTTTTACCTGTTGCCTTACTTGCTCTTCATCTCCAAAATCAACCAGGCCATAAAAGTTTACAAGGATTTTTATCAATAAAAATGTGTTTTCTGTGGTTGGAGCTATTTCAATAAGATCAGTAAGAAGCTCTATGCTTTTACTGGAAGGAATATTAACTCCGGCAGGATTTAATGATTTCAGGTGAATGACCAGCGATTGTTCTCTCAATCTAATAAATGCCGGGGTTTGGGCAATTTCAGAGTTTTCAAAGCGATCACATAGTGATGCTGTGACCGTCGTTAGTCTGGCTCTTGTTTCTCCCGAAACAGATTGATTAATGGATAGTTTGTAAAGTTTGCCCAATGTTTTTGCCAGAAGAACATAAGGCACAAGATCGGGGTCGGCTAATTGTCTGTCAATTATTATCTGAAACAATTGAAGGGTTGCTTCAGCAATTACAGGCAGTTTACTATCAGAAGGCTGCTCAATAGCGTCTGTTTTCACCATGCAGCGGATGGTTGCCTGAAACCAGTGATGAAAGTTTTCCTTGTCTGTTTTTGTCAGGAACTCCTTGCTTTTTCTTTGTAATGTACCTGATAAATCAAGCGCTATTGATTTAAGTACTTTTAATTGAGTAACAGGCGTTTGTTCTTTAATCTGTTGGAGTTGCTGGTTTATGCCGGGTTTTCCCGGATGCTGTTCACTTTTATTTATAATTGTTTGAATGCCATCGGTAATGTCTTTATAAGACACTGTGGTCCCAATAATTTTATCCAGTTCATCTTCCCGTCTCTCTTGAACCAGTCTTTGTATTTGCTTCAATCCTTGCCTCCCGGCAATATGCTGTCGTTGATATTCTCTGGGTAGGTGAGCGACTTCTGCTTGCCACTCTTTTTTAAGTACCCGGTCTGGAATATGCTGCATAGAGGAAGCCCCCCTGTCATATAGAGCTTTTGCAACTTTCTCTCTTTCTGAGAGGCAGCGGGCAGAAGTGCTCCCGGAAGCTTTTTTCTGTCGATTAAGGTTTCGATGCTTATACCGTGAGCGAGGTCCTGATTGAGTGGTGGGAGTCTCAATTTGTGAACCAATTGAAGAACCTTGAGTTGCTGAAGCCGACTGATTGGCATCCATCTCTGTCACCCTTCCGAGCTATTCTGAATTCAGATTAGACTCGGATTTGGTCTAACAATTGCCCGCTTCAGGTGGTTTATTTTGTCCGTTTTGCATGGCGCTCGCGGTTTTCCAGTTTTTCCCGCTCACTTTTTCTGATCATCACGTACAGTGCTCCGGAGCCGCCATGGACTTTCAGTGCGCTGTGAAAGGCCAGCACCGCTTCCATCTGGGGTAGCCAGTTATACAGGTAACTTTTCAGCAGGGCAGGCGGGGTGCTTTTCTCGCCACGCCCATGGGCTATCAAGACGGTACGCAGCTCGTGTTCCCGACAATCATTGATAAACTGGAAAACCTGCTCCCGTGCTTCCCGGGCGGTTTTGTGGTGCAGGTCAAGGCGTGCCTCAATATCATATTTGCCCAAGCGGAGTTTTTTGAACACGCCTTCCTGTACGCCATCCCGCTTCCAGACCAGAAAGTCATGGGGTTTGACCATCTTCGGGTTGAGCAGGGAGAGAAAATTCGGGTCGGTAAAGGTGTCTTCCGCAGCGGCCTTGCGAATCTCCTGGCCCGGTGTGACCCGCTGAACTCTCTGGGTATCTGCGGTTGCTTTCTTTTTTAACGGGTTTACGCCTTTCATCTCTTTCAGGAAAGCAGAGATGTCATCATTGTCAGAAGAGTTGCCTGATGAATTGTTTGCTGAGTTGCTCATAGCCGGATAACTGACCAAGTGAAACTGTTAATGGCTGAAACAGTGGGACCAGTCTTTCCAGACCGGTTCGAGCCCTTTGGCCCGAATGGCATCCGCCACTGCTTCTGGACGTCGATTGTCGTCAATGGTGAACTGTTCCAGATCTTCATTGCCCAGGATGTTGTCATCCGCATAGCCGCCGGGGTGGGTGCTGGAATAGGCGCTCATGGTGGTGATGCCCAGGGGCAGGACATTATCCCGGAACGTTGCCGATTCACGGGTGGATAAGGAGAGCTCGGCTTCGGGTTTGAACAGGCGGTAAGCACAGATCAGCTGAACCAGCTGTCGGTCAGAGATCACCGATACCGGCTGAAAATCACCTTCACAGGGGCGCAATCGGGGGAAGGAAATGGAGTAGCGGGTGCGCCAGTAGGTCTTTTCCAGGTAATCCAGGTGGGCCGCCACCATGGCCGAGTCGGTTCGCCAGTCTTCCAGGCCAATCAAGGCACCAACACCGATTTTATCAATGCCTGCGCGTCCCAGCCGGTCAGCGGTTTCCAGGCGGTAGTTGAAATTCATTTTGCTGCCCCGGAGATGGTATTGCTCATAGGCAGACCGGTGATAGGTTTCCTGGTAAACCAGCACCGCATCAAGGCCAGCTGCCATCAGGGATTGGTAATCTTCCTGATCCAGAGGCTGGACCTCAATACTGATATGGGCGAAGTGAGGCCGCAGCCGCTCAATCACCGATTTGATGTAGCTGACCCCCACCGTCCCCGGGGCTTCGCCAGTTACCAGCAGGATGTGATCGAATCCCATCTTTTTGATCGCTGCCACTTCCCGGTCCAACTCGTCCATCTTCAGGGTTTTTCGACGAATTTTGTTACCGAGACTGAAACCGCAGTAAGTGCAGATATTGGTGCACTTGTTGGAAAGATAGAGGGGAATAAAGAGCTGCAGAGTATTGCCGAACCGTTGTCGGGTCAGCTGCCTGCTTTTTTGCGCCATGGCTTCCAGGTAGGGCTCTGCTGCCGGGGATATCAGTGCCAGAAACTGCTGATGGTTCAGTCTGGTGCTGTGCAGGGCGTTCTCTACATCCGCAGCGGTCTGGCTGTGGATGGTCATTTTCAGTTCATCCCACTGAAGCTGATTAAAGTGGTCAAGAAAGGTCATCAGGTCCTCTCCTAAAGGTCATCCAGAAAGGCCGTTAACGGGCTGCTGGCCTGGGCCTGTAACGAGCGCCCACCAAGACCGGCCTGGTAAGCCCTGCGTCCGGCGATAACGGCATCTTTAAAGGCGATGGCCATTTGTACCGGATCACGGGCCACGGCAATGGCGGAATTAACCAGCACGGCATCAGCCCCCATCTCCATGGCCAGGGCCGCGTCGGAAGGGCTGCCTATGCCCGCATCAATCACCACCGGTACCGAGCTTTGTTCAATAATGATCTGGATAAACTCTTTGGTCTTCAGACCCAGGTTGCTGCCAATGGGGGAGCCCAGGGGCATAACGGCGGCAACACCCACTTCCTCCAGGCGTTTGCAGAGAACCGGATCTGCATGGATATAAGGCATGACGGCAAAACCCATGGCACTTAAGGTTTCGCAGGCTTTCAGGGTTTCAATGGGGTCTGGCAGAAGGTATTTGGGGTCTGGATGAATTTCGACTTTGACGAAATGGGTGCCGAGGGCTTCTCTGGCCAGCTGGGCTGCGTAAATGGCTTCATCCGCAGTGCGGGCCCCTGAGGTGTTTGGCAGCAGGTTCAGGTTGTACTCAAGCTGTCGGCTCAGAAGAGGCCCGAGGATATTATCCTGCTGCTCATTCAGGTCAACCCGCTTCAACGCCATAGTGACCAGTTCACTGCCGGAGGCAATGATGGCATCGGTCATCAATTGGCTGTTACTGAACTTTCCGGTTCCGGTAAACAGTCGTGAAGAAAAGGTTTTATCCGCAATTTCCAGCATGCCAGCCTTACGTTATTTAATGAGCTTCAGTTTATGTCTGTTCAAATTTACACTAAAACAATTGAGGTTTAGGAACTGTCCTGAAATAACTTCCATATCGTATCCAGTTAAAGAAAAACCTTGCCACGGAGGCACGAAGGCACGGATTTGCCACGGAGGCACGGAAGGCACAGAGGAAAAGATTTTTTCTTTTCTCCGTGCCTCCGTGCCTCCGTGCCTCCGTGGCAAAAAGGAAGTTATTCATGGTAATTCCTTAGCCTCCTGCCGTTGCTTTTATCAGGGTAATGTTATCCCCGTCACTCAGCAGATAAGATGCCCACCGGGAGCGGCTGATGATTTTACTATTGACCGCCAGGGCTACGCCTTTTTCCAGGTGGTTCAGTTGCTGTAACAGGGCCTCAACGCTGATAGGGGGCTCCACTGCCATCGGCTGATGGTTTACCGTGATCTGCATGGTCAATTGGGTGCCAGTCCTTTTTAGTTGGCAAGATTCTAAAGAATCCGGGGGGTGTTTGACAAATGATCTGCACAGCCGGGTTGAGGCACAAAGACAAATACTCTTCATTATTGGCGGTGACAACTCTACCCAAGGCAGGGTTCAGCCGTTAGAATTGAACGTTTATTTTCTGTAGCTCATCTGTTTTGGAAACCCCATGGAGAATCTGGATAACACGCTTGATACGCTGGTGGCCAGCGCACTCAGTGCCGTTGCAGCCGTTGCTGACGCCTCAGGTCTGGACGAGATCCGCGTTCAGTTCCTTGGTAAGAAAGGCGAGCTGACCTCTTTGCTCAAGGCCCTTGGCCAGCTCTCCCCTGAGGAGCGACCAAAAGCAGGTGGGCTGATTAACAAGGGTAAGCAGCAGGTTCAGGACGCAATCAACCAGAAGAAAGTGTTGCTGGATCAGCAGGCCCTGGATACCCGACTGGCCAGCGAGGCCATTGATGTATCCCTGGCCGGGCGTGGTCAGGTGCCAGGTACTGTTCACCCGATTACCCGTACCATGGAACGGATTACCGACTATTTCGGTCGCATCGGCTTTACCGTGGAGCAAGGGCCGGAAATCGAAGATGATTACCACAACTTTGAAGCCCTGAATATTCCCGGTCACCATCCGGCCCGAGCCATGCACGATACGTTCTATTTTGATGACACTACCGTACTGAGAACCCATACCTCACCGGTTCAGGTTCGTACGATGGAGCGTTTTGTCAAAAATAATGACAACCCGCCCATTGCCATTGTCTGCCCGGGTAAGGTGTATCGCTGTGATTCTGACCAGACCCACAGCCCGATGTTCCACCAGGTGGAAGGTCTGTACGTTGCCGAGAAAGTCAGCTTTGCAGACCTGAAAAGTGTTCTGATTGACTTCCTGAGAGTCTTTTTTGAGCGGGATGACCTGCAGGTTCGTTTCCGTCCATCCTACTTCCCGTTCACTGAGCCTTCCGCCGAGGTGGATATTGAGTGGGGCCGTAACGACGATGGCTCGATCAAATGGCTGGAAGTCCTGGGCTGCGGCATGGTGCATCCGGACGTGTTCCGCTACTCCGGGATCGATCCTGAAAAGTACACCGGTTTTGCCTTTGGTATGGGGGTTGAGCGTTTTGCCATGCTGCGTTATGGCGTCAATGACCTGCGCCAGTTCTTTGAGAACGACTTGCGCTTCCTGGATCAGTTCCGTTAGGAGCGGTTGGGACAGCGTCATTTTCAAACGTTTAAGAACAGACGGTTTTAGCAGGATTGAGTAAATAGCATGAAATTCAGTGAAAAGTGGTTGCGGCAGTGGGTCAATATTGAGGTCGATACCCAGGCGCTGGTGGACAAAATCACCATGGCTGGTTTGGAGGTTGACGAGGTTGAAGCGGTTGCCGGTGAGTTTACCGGTGTCGTTATTGGTGAAATTGTTGCCTGTGAGCAGCACCCGGACGCTGATAAGCTGCGGGTGACTCAGGTCAGTACCGGCAGTGAGTCTTGCCAGGTGGTGTGTGGTGCCCCTAATGCCCGGGTGGGTATCAAGGTTCCCTTTGCCACTGTGGGTGCCGTATTGCCCGGTAACTTCAAAATCAAAAAAGCCAAATTGCGCGGTGTTGAATCCTTCGGCATGCTCTGTGCCGAAGAAGAGCTCGGCATGGCAGAGTCTTCCGATGGTTTGATGGAGCTGCCTGCGGATGCCCCGGTTGGCCAGAATATTCGTGAATACCTGTCTCTGGACGACAAGATCATCGATGTGGACCTCACCCCTAACCGGGGTGACTGTCTGAGCATCGCCGGTCTGGCCCGTGAAGTCAGCGCAAACTTTCTGGCGGATGTGACAGAAGAGCAGATAGCGGAAGTGGCACCCGCCATTGATGATACCTTCCCGGTTCATATTGATGCTCCACAGGGCTGCCCGCGCTATGTTGGCCGGGTTATTCGTAACGTGGACGTTGCCCGTTCTGCGCCATTGTGGCTGACCGAGCATCTGCGTCGCTCCGGTGTTCGTTCCATTGACCCGGTGGTGGATGTCACCAACTACGTTATGCTGGAACTGGGTCAGCCTATGCACGGCTTTGACCTGGATACGCTCTCTGGCAGTATTCATGTGCGCATGGCGGAGTCTGGCGAGAAGCTGACCCTGCTGGATGGTCAGGAAGTCACACTGAACGACAACACACTGGTCATTGCTGATGAGCAGAAGGCTCTGGCGATTGCCGGGGTGATGGGGGGAGAAGGTTCCGGCGTCAGTGACCAGACCCGTCATATCTTCCTGGAAAGCGCATTCTTTGATCCGATTACCATTGCCGGCAAGGCCCGTTCCTACGGCCTGCACACGGACTCTTCCCACCGCTTTGAACGGGGTGTGGATTTCCAGCTGCAGAACAAGGCGGTTGAACGTGCCACTGCCCTGATCGTTGAGATTTGTGGCGGTGAGCCGGGCCCGGTAACGGAAGTGGCCAGCGAAGCCCACCTGCCTGCTCTGCGTGAAGTCACCCTGCGTTCTGAAAAAGTGACGTCACTGCTCGGGATGGCCATTGAAAACCGCCATATTGAAGCTTTGCTGTCGCGCCTGGGTCTGGGCTTAACGCTTGTTGAAGAGACCGATGGCCAGGCATGCTGGACGGTGTCTGTCCCCAGCTGGCGCTTTGATATTGCCATCGAAGAAGATCTGGTGGAAGAGCTTGGCCGAATTTACGGCTACAACAATCTGCCTGAGAGCACGCCGACGGCGCTGTTAAAGATGAAACAGGTGGACGAGTCCCGGGTTCAGGAATCAGACATTCGTCGTGTACTGACGGCCCGTGGTTATCAGGAAGCGGTGTGCTTCAGCTTTATCGCTCCGGAACTGCACCGGCTGTTTGATCCTCAGCGTGAGCCTGTTGCGCTGTCCAACCCGATTGCCAGCGACCTGTCCGTGATGCGCACAACGTTGCTGCCAGGACTGGTCAAAACCGCAGGCTACAACCTGAATCGTCAGCAAAGCCGGGTTCGTCTGTTTGAAACAGGCCTGACCTTTATCAGGGAAAAGGGCAAAGACGGCGATGAACTTAAACAGGAGCCAATGCTGGCTGCCCTGATGACTGGCAGTCGTCATCCGGAAAGCTGGCAGGGTAAGGCTGAAGCCGTTGACTTCTTTGATCTGAAAGGCGATTTCGAAGCAGTCTTTGCCCTGGGTCAGGCCGGTAATGAGTTTGTGTTCCGCAAGGGCGAGCATGCTGCCATGCATCCTGGCCAGTGTGCCGAAATTGTTCGTGATGGCAAAGTGATTGGTCATATGGGGGCCCTGCACCCATCGCTGGCAAAGACGATGGATATGCCCGCTGCGATCTACCTGGTTGAGCTCAGCCTGAAAGCGGTGACGGAAGGCAAAGTTACCCGTTTTGCAGCCCTGTCGAAGTATCCTGAAGTTCGCCGTGACCTGGCACTGGTGGTTAACGCCGCCACTGCTGCTGGCGACATTGAACGGGTAATTGCCAGTGCAGCCGGTGAACTGTTGCGCCGGGTCAATACTTTTGATGTTTATGCCGGTCAGGGCATTGAAGCTGGCTGTAAGAGTCTGGCGATGGGCTTGACCTTACAGCATCCTTCCCGCACTCTAAAGGATGACGAGGTTAATGAGCTGGTTGACCGTGTTGTTGCCCGCTTGAAACAGGACTTCGATGCCAGCCTGCGTCAGTAAACGCCAGTCAATGGCCTCAGAGTGAATAATAAGATCATGGTAATAGCCTGTTATCTTTCGTTCAGAAAACCCGATACAGCTATTACCATGGGAAAAACAAAAAAGGGGATTGGTTCATGGGAGCCCTGACGAAAGCCGATATGGCCGAGCGACTGAATGAAGAGCTTGGTCTTAACAAACGCGAAGCCAAAGAGATGGTCGAGCTGTTTTTTGAGGAAATTCGCCAGTCTCTCGAAAAAAACCAATCGGTGAAACTGTCCGGCTTTGGTAACTTTGATTTGCGCGATAAACGTCAAAGACCAGGCCGGAACCCGAAAACGGGAGAGGAAATCCCGATCACCCCACGACGTGTGGTGACCTTCAAACCCGGTCAGAAACTCAAGGCGAGAGTGGAAACCTATGCAGGACATGGAACTCAGGACGAGTGATCTGCCAGCTATCCCTGGCAAACGCTACTTTACCATTGGCGAAGTCAGTGAGCTCTGTTTGGTTAAGTCTCATGTGCTGCGCTATTGGGAGCAGGAATTTCCCCAACTGTCACCGGTTCGTCGAGGTAATCGGCGCTATTACCGTCTTGAGGACGTACAGCTGGTTCGACAGATCCGCAGTCTTTTATACGATCAGCGTTTTACCATCGATGGAGCTCGCACGCAGTTGAAGCGTCATGCGGTCAAGCGACAAACGTTTGATTATCGTACTGAAATAGCGCAGGCAATATCGGAATTAGAAGCAGTTGTTGATATTTTGTCCTGAGCTAAATGATTCGGAACAGGCAATCACTTCATCCGAAGAAGTAGCTAAGTGGTTTTTTTTTCCACAGCGGAATCCAGGATACTGGATCAATTAGAAAGGTGATGTCTTGCAAGTAATATTCTTCCCAGAGACTATCACAGCCATTATAACGTTTTTGCTCTAAGAGCCTGGGATTGTCCCTCAATTTCTGGATATGATCCAATCCAATTTTCAACGCAATAAGTTCTTCGGGTGTGTTGCCATCTCTATCTTTATCATCACGTGTTGATATCGGTAATCTCCCCGGGAAATCCAGGTGACGGTAGCCGTGTTTTCTTGCCAAATCCCTGTTTATATTGTCGGTTGTTTCCATTTGCTCCCGTTGCAGATATCTGAAAACTTCATGATCATCCTGCTCCACAGCACAATGAAGCAAAGTTTTCTGGTCTTCTGATTTGTGAAATAAATGCGCTCGATAATTTTCACTCCCCATGAAATGACTGCAAAGCTCACGTACTACTTCAAGACTGCTGTGACTTGCCGCCAGACTAAACAGGCTATTGCGTTTGTCGTTCGTGGTATTTTCCAGTTTACCCAATTTGCTGAGTGCTTCCATAAGGGTTAGTGTCCCTTCATTCCAGCCGGTCAAAAGGGCAAAGTGCAAAGCCGTGTCGTGGTTCATGGCAATTGGCAGGATATTTCTAATCTCGCCAGGGTCCTGCAGTCGCGCAGCATTAGCAGCGATAGCAGCAGTGACAGAGATAGTAGTAGTGATAGTAATGGAATCGGGAGTAGAAGACGTAGTGGTAGTAGAACAAGACGCCGTGTGTTGATCAATGCGACTCCGGCAGACATCATTCTTGAGAGCGAGCTGTAAGAGTTCCATATCACCTGCGAGACAGGCAATGTGCAATGGGGTTAAATCACAAGGGAGATCCCAGTCGTTTAATCCATCTTCAGCACTTTTTAATAGTCCAGCAACCACCTGAGCTGTTTCGACCAACATTTTAATGTCTGTCAACTCCGTAAAGGCCTTGGCAACCTCGCCGCAGGAAGCCCCGTTTGTTGGTATGGCCTTCAATGCTTCGAGTTGCGTCTCCTTGGCTGCTGAAGACGGAAAAGACGGATTAATTTGGGAATTATTGACATCCATAACAAAGTGACCTCGAACGTGTATCTGCGTAATTTGAATACACGATCGGCACAAAGTTCCTGACTACAACCAAAAATTTCCCATCACTTATGTTCTGTGATAAACCGGAAAGCCATGGCAATCCATTCTGCCTGGTCAGAAATAATTACTTCGGAACAGGCAGTGACTGGTTACTTCATACGAGGTTGCATGATCTAAACGGCGAAATCCAGGATACAGGCTGCATTAAACCAGTAATGTCTTGCAAGTAGTAATCCAGCCAGGGGGGATTGCTGTCATTAAAACGTACTTGCTCGACAAGTTTGGGGTTGTCATGAAATTGCTGGATAAGAAGCAGACCAGTTTTGATTGCGGCAAGTTTATCGGGTGTATTACCGTTTCTATCTTTATCAGCACGCGTTGTTCTCGGGAGCATCCGGAGCTGGTTATCCGGATCATTCGGCGAAGCAGCGATCATTTCTCTGGTTGCGGACATTTGTTGATCTTGCAGATAGCCGAAAACTTCCGGACCATTCTGGTCTACTGCACAATGAAGCAAGGTTCTCTGGTGTTCTGATTTGTGAAACAGATACTCTCGATAATTTTCACTGGTCTTGAAATGATTGCAAAGCCCACGAACGACTTCAAGACTGCTGTGACTTGCCGCCAGACTGAACAGGCTTTCGCCTCTGTCGTTAATCGTGTTTTTCAGTTTATCCTGAACATCAAGCTCTTCCATAAGCGCTAATGCGCCTTTGTCCCAGCCGGTCAGCAGGGCAAAATGCAAAGCCGTGTCGTGATTCGTGGCAATTGGCCGTTGATCACCAGCTTCGTTGTTGCCCTCTGGTGATGCAGTTGCTGCATTGGCAGTAGCTTCATTATTTTCAGTAGCTCCATTTGCAGTAGCATCAACATCAGCAGATGTTTGCTGATCAATGTGCTCCCGGCAAAAATCATCCAGAATAGCGATGTTTAACAGTTCCATATCACCAGCAAGACAGGCAATATGCAACGGGGTTAAATTACAGGGGAACTCCCAGTCGTTTAATTTACCGTCAGGATCTTTTAATTGTCTGGCAACCGCCTTGGCTTTTTCGACCAGCGTTTCTGTGTCTGTCAACGTCGGGAAGACGTTAGCCATCTCACTGCAGGATGGCTGTTTTGCTGGTATGGCTTCCACTCCTTCGTGTTGCGTCTCCTGAACTGGTGAAGCTGGAACTTGCCGTATAATTTGAGAATTGACATTCATAACAAAGTGACCTCGGACATGAGCCTGCGTTGTTTGAACACCTGATCGATACAAAGTTCCTGACCAAAACCGAAGAAATACTTTTCATTACCCATTCACCGGGGTTGAAGCGTCGAACCTGAAGGCAACCTTCCAGCGATCAATGGCCACAATGGCATTGGCCGGATCTGCCAGTTCAGTTGCGAGGTATTAATTACAGGTTCTACGCCACTGCATCGTAAGCGCCAATTTAACCTGCGTATGTTGCCATTTTAACCGTAAAATGCTTGTGTCAGGGCAACTGGTTTATCCTTGTAGGAGGCTGTGTTTCCCTTCTTAGGGGGGGACATTAAGCTTACCATTTTCAATGGCTTTTGAACGGTGTTTGTCAACATAGTTGTCGCCTCAACTTAAGC
>NZ_PJPV01000010.1 GCF_002864045.1 Endozoicomonas acroporae | reverse complement strand
AATTTCTGCTTCTGAGGAGAATAGCGGGGCTATTTGACGAAGAAGCAGGAATTTTTAGACCAATTTATCGCAACCGCAGTAGGACAGTCTTAAGTCCAACAGGCTCCTAAGATTGAATAACATGGAAAATATCAATGAGCGAAAAGCCTGATCTCTCACTGATTCTGGAAGCAGCGATCATGGCCAGCAGTCGTCCACTGACGATTGAACAACTGGCGGCCCTCTTTCCGGAAGACAATCGCCCTGATGGCAATGAAATCCGTGAAGCCCTGGTCAAAGTATCTGACGCCTGCGAGGGCCGGGCCTTTGAACTGAAGCAAGTAGCGTCCGGCTTCCGCTTTCAGGTTCGTCAGGCCATGGCTCCCTGGATTGGCGGTCTATGGGACGAAAAACCTCAGCGCTATACCCGTGCCCTTCTGGAAACCCTGGCCCTGATCGCCTATCGCCAGCCCATTACCCGGGGAGAAATTGAAGATATTCGTGGCGTCAGTGTCAGCAGTAATATCATACGCACCCTGCAGGAGCGGGAGTGGGTTCGCGTTGTCGGCCACCGGGATGTGCCCGGCAGACCCGCCATGTTTGCCACCACCCGGCAATTCCTGGATTACTTCAACCTGCAGAACCTGAATGAACTGCCGCCGCTGTCGGAAATCCGGGACCTGGAAGAAATCGCCAAGGCTCTGGAAATCCCGGAAGAGATTGCCGAAGCGCTGGCGGCAGCAGGCGGTACGTTAGAACAGCCGGAGCTGGCAGACCAGGAAGTCATCAAAGAGCGTTCGGCCCAGGAGCTGTTCGATGAACTGGATGCCATGGAAGCCGAATTGCCCACTGGCTTTAATGACTTGATCAAGAAGCAGAAAATACCGGCCCTGCAACTGGAAGAAGATATGGAACAACAGAGCTCTGAACTCACTGAAGATAAATTAACCACACCTGCAGAAAGCCAGGCTTCTGATGAGCAATCCTCTGAAGAGGCCATTTCTTCCCAGCCTGAAGAGCCCGATGAAACCTTTCATTAATCAACGACACTCTGGAAGTATTCTTCCAGAGTGTCTGCTGGAACCCCCCCCCCAACCTCACCCAGCTCCTGAAATACCGGTTGAAAATAAGCATCCAACTCATGGGCAAGGTGGTTCCAGTCTTTATTTTTATCGCCATCAAGAAGGTAAGTGAAATCTGGTAATTCTTCGCCATCAAAAAGCTCATCTGGAAATTGTGAGTCTAATATATTTTCCTGGTAAAATGACAAGGCAAGTATTGGCTGATGGACGTCTTTGCTCATATCTGTGCAAAGACGATGACGGTGGCGTAGCATCGTTACATCACACCCTCTCAGATAACTATCAATTTTATCAAGCCCTTTGCCAAGATCAGACATAACACCTGTATTAATAATACCGTTGATTAGATCATCGAACTTTATTGGAACCATTCCCCGGGTAGTGAGATCGGGTATGTAAGTGTCGAAGGAGTTAACTTTACATTTTTCAAGTAATCTGCAATTCGTTTTCTGCCACGACTCGAGTCTACAGGCAATGGTATGCAATTCTTCCAGTCTGGCTGTTGTGAAAGAGTCAGCGATCGTTTCACCAAGTTCTTTCCTGACACTTTCAACGGCCTTATCTTTACCGCCCTTCCCCGCAGAAGATATTGACGCCAGTTCATTCAGGCTTGATGTCAGAGACTCCTCCAGAATCAGCTCACCGCCACCATGAACGCAGCCCCCTACAGCACCTTCAGTGGAATCCGCCTCCTTTACCAGAAGAAGGCTCTCTAACGTTTGCTCCAACCCCATGAAGCCACCGAGTTCTGAACCAGGACCTGAACTGAGGGAGGATAAGGGTGAAGCATCGTCATCAGAACTCTCATCATCTGAGCCAACCGTAAATCTCACAACCGATGGATTATCAGTTCCACCCAATGCTGGATTCATATAATTATGGGCAGGCAAAACAGCACTGGCAGCCCGAGCACCAACGGCCAGACTGTGCTGAAGATCTTCAGTGGCGCGACTCCGAAAAATACCGCCCGCATGCTGAGCATTCTCTGGCAAGGCAGAATCATTCTGGTCATAGCTGTTGCTTAGTGGTCCGTTAACAGCGTTTGCCAATCCGGTATTTGCACTTGGTGGAGTCATAAATAAACCTTCTAACGATAGATATTTACTCCCCATAGACAGCTTGCTTTCCCAATAGGTTCAGTCATTGGAATAATATTTTGATGAGTCAAATCAGGGCCTGTGACCATTAAAGTGTAACTCAGCCCAACCCAATAAGCGCGTCCCATCTGATAACGCTTGCCTGCTGCGGTGTCCGTATGTGGCAATTTATTTTTACCCTTGCCATGTTCCAACCGCTGTTGTGGGAGTTGAGCAAGAAGGTTAATCAGGTGCCGTTTATTGGTCAGGTAGACCATGTTCTCATTTACGTAGCTATTTTGACGTCCATCGTTGGCACCTTTCTTCTGGCTGTCGTTAGGGTTAGGTTGCTGTCGCTCAATACACCGATACAACCAGAGTTCATCGAGTTGGGTTTTCCTTATTCAGGCTGCATCATCGCAAGCAGTGTTTTGACAAATTCCTTTTTCTTGAATTGGTAATCATTAACTGGCTGAAAGGCCGATAGCCAGCCATTCACTCTGTGCTCAAAACCCTTACGCCAAATATGGCTGAGCAATTTCATGTGAAGATTCTGAGTCAATGCATAAAGGCGTCGGCGCTCTTGCCCCTGATTTGTCCGGTCGTCCAGGTTTCCGGGGGCTCCTTGAGCGTGCAGTGCAATAAACTGCCGGGCTTTATTCAGGGTAAGCAAAGAGCGTATCAGCAAACCATAAATACGGTCACTGGTGTTTTGGGGGGTGTTAAAAAGAATGGTTCGGGGCAAGGCAAATGCCGCTCCTTTTTGCAACTGCTCAGTCAGCGGATCGAGGTTCTCGGTGAGAAATTTCAGCGTATCGTTCAACAATCTGGTTTCTTCAGCAAACGACAAACACCACACTGGCCTCTCTACGCCGGGAACATAAATGGCCAGTCTTGCCTTGTTTTGATGGGCTACTCTGTCGTCCACACTGACCTGCAGCCCCATTGCCTTGGCACCCAGATCACCGTCTGTCAAATAAATATTGAAAGCTTTTGGCAGTTTAATCACCGGACATCCCGGGACTGGCCCGATGATAACACTTTTGGGGATTTCTGAATCTCTGTCGGTATTCAATGCGCGCAGCTGTCCAAACAGGGCTCTGGCAGGCTCTTCCGCGGTGCAGATAAGGTCTATGTCGTTGAATGACGAGCAGCGGTTTTGTAAGTAACGCGCATACGAACCGGTAATCAGGATGGGGGGATAGGGATAAGCGTCATTAATTACCTGAATAATCTCCAGTGTTCTCAGCGTTAGCGCATTTAACTGCGGAACCTGATGATCCGGACAACCCGCTCTGCCTGTAGTGAACGTATTTTCTGCTTTTTCTGTTTCATACCAGTATTCGCGGGGCTGGTAAGGGAATGGATGTTCCCTGCCGGAATTGGCCACGGATCCTTCTACCGCTTTTTCTCTTTGACCAGGGTATTCTAAAATCGGGATCACGTCGGGCAGTTGGCCTCTATAGCCATATCCGGCGTTATTGACACAGTTGCTTGAGTATCTGTTTCCATGACCGGGCAAAAAGCCAGACCGGAAGTTATCTGTGGTCTGTCTATTCAATTCAGGTCTGTACGATACCGGGTACTCTCTACGAACGGCAACAGAAGCCGCATGGTGACTGGCAGAGGCTGCGTATCTGTACCGACTATCACAGGCGACAGCATTTTCCGGATTAAACAGAAACTTATTCACTGTACCTGTTTCGCGGAGGCACTGTTCAAGGCCGCGCCCTAAAGCGTGGCGCTGTTTACTTCCTTCAGGAAAACCCTTAAGGCATTCCAACACCTGATGTCTTTGGATTCTTCGTCCATAAACAGGCTGTCCAGTGATATAACAGTGTTTCAGGAAAAAGAAATAGATGCGCGAATTCTGAAATGAAGGCCTCAGTGTCTGGATGGAATGCAATACCTGTTCTGCGGACAATCTCTGATGATCAATGGTCAATCCATTCTGCATAGCCATGAATATCAATATACACCGCAATCGTTGTTGCTTATCTTTGATCAATATGCTGTCCAGAAGTTGCCAGGCCTTTTGGATGACCTCCTGAGCATCATTGCTTTCATCGTATCGCTGAGGTTGTTGCAACCTGTGCATCAGGTATTCAATCTGCCTTGCGGCATGATTTCCGGGGGCTTCATTAAACGCCTCCAGTACTTTCAGGTTATCCAGATAGCTGCCATTCAATTCTCTGGCATTCAATGCCAACCGGGAATAAAAAATCGCTCTTTCGAGCAACCACCCCCCCCGTTCATAATCCTTGATCACGGCATCCGGTGTGACCTGCTGGCCATTCAATCGCAGCCCCCTCAGGCAACATTCTGCTTTGAAGCGCCCTAGCTCCAGAGTTGCCCTGGCTACCTTATAATCCCTGACCACGGTATCCGGTGTGACCTGCTGGCCCTTCACCATCAGGCCCCTCAGGCAACATTCCGCCTTGAAGCGTGCCAGCTCAAGCATTGCATTGGCTGACTGATAATCCTCAATCACCTCATCAGGGGTAACCTGTCGGCCATTCAACACCGTGCCCTTCAGGCAACAGAGTTCCTTAAAGCGCGCTCTTCCGAGCTTGCCACCGGTATCATTATCCGGGAAACTCTTAAACACAGCATCCGGCCTGACCGGCTGGCCATTTAGCGCCACCCCCCGCAGCCAACACTGTTCCATAAAGTGCGCCAGCCCCAGTACTGATTTAGTGGCCCGGTAACCGTTAACCACCGTATCCGGTGAAACCTGCTGGCCATTCAGCGGCAGCCCTCTCAGGCAACATTCCTCTTGGAAGTGCGCCACTCCCCGTTTGCCTTCCGGACTACCCGGGTAATCCTCCACCACCTCTTCCGGTGTGACCCGCAGACCATTCAACGGCAGGTCCCTCAGGCAACATTCCGATTTGAAGCGCGCCAGTTCCAATCTTGCCCCGACTGCCTGATAGCCC
Source organism: Endozoicomonas acroporae (assembly GCF_002864045.1). Taxonomy (GTDB): domain Bacteria; phylum Pseudomonadota; class Gammaproteobacteria; order Pseudomonadales; family Endozoicomonadaceae; genus Endozoicomonas; species Endozoicomonas acroporae. Next base: position 32,384 of record NZ_PJPV01000010.1, on the reverse strand, counting down.
TTAACCACTGCCTCCGGTGTGATCTGTCGGCCATTCAATGACAGGCGTTTCAGGCAACATTCCGCTTTGAAGCGCGCGATCCCCAGCCGACCTTTCGGATTATCCGGGAAATCCTTCACCACCGCATCCGGTGAGACCGGCTGGCCATTCAACGCCAGCCCTCTCATGCAACACTCCTCTTTGAAGCGCGCTATCCCCAGTTTGCCTTCCGGGCTATCCGGGAAATCCTTCACTACCGCATCCGGTGAGACCGGCTGACCATTTAACGTCAGGCCCTTCAGGCAGCATTCCGACTTAAAGCGCGCTCTCCCCAGTTTGCCTTGCGGACTATCCGGAAAATCGTTAACCACCATATCCGGTGTGACCGGTTGGCCAGCCAACAGCAACCCCTTCAGGCAGCATTCCGACTTAAAGCGTGCCAGCTCCAGTGTTGCTTTAACGTCCTGATAACCCTTAACCACCGCATCCGGAGTGACCTGCTGGCCATTTAACACCAGGCCCTTCAGGCAGCATTCCGACTTAAAGCGCGCTATCGCTATTTGGTACTTGTTGTTTTGATCTGGTTTCCGGTTGAATTCCTGAATCACCTGATCCGGAGTCACTTTTTTATTGTCATGCAGAATGTTCTGCAGGCAAAGTTTGAGCAGGAAGAAGCCACTTCTAAGAGACGATCTATCATTTCCGTAGGCTGCAAGCACACCAGACGGGGTGATTCGATGCCCATATAATCTTTTTTTCCACCAGAAGTCATCCTCAGTACACTTGCCGTAATCCGGGGTGGCAGCGGCCATTCGATGAGGCTGATAGTTTGCGACCCTTTTACCGTTAAATGTATTTCCCGGGTGTTCTGGAATCCCGCTGAAACCGGCTCTCTGGTCAACCCGGACAGCAGACTGTGCATGGTAGTAGGCTGGTAATATTGTTTTCAGAATAAAACCCTGCTGGCTGAGGCTATAAACACCGCCGTTTGACCACAAAATGATTATCAGGTTCCATTCCTCTTCTTTATTTCACCTGTTTAAGTAGCTGGCCATATGGAATCATATATTTCTGGCTACTTGGGCAGGTGCTATGCGAGGCACAACGGAGGGAGCATAGCCGTAGCTATGTGACCGGAGTTGTAACGAAGCAGAGTGCCTGAACAAGGAGTCAGAAATATATGATTTCATATGGTTAGCTACTTACTTTATTTCACTGCGGCTCAACCGGATTGTTTGTACCCGAACCTCCCGTTATACTGCGTTCCCTCTTGTTAAATTCCGGGCGGAGACCCCGCCGATATCCCATGACCACAGAAACTACACTCCCTCCGCAGGGCGAAAAACTGCAAAAGATCCTGGCGGGCGCTGGCCTTGGCTCACGCCGTGAGATGGAGCGCTGGATCACTGAAGGACGCATCAGTGTCAACGGTGTCAAAGCCAGCCTGGGCGACCGTGCAGACCTGGCCGACGTTATTGCCGTGGACGGCCGGGTAATTAAGCTGGACGCCTACGCCTCTGGTATTCGCCGTGTCATCGCTTATAACAAACCTGAAGGCGAAATCTGCAGCCGTTCTGATAAGGAAGGCCGTCCAACGGTCTTTGATAAACTCCCTAAACTGAAGGGCGAGCGCTGGATCTCCATCGGCCGCCTGGACCTCAATACCTCCGGTCTGCTGCTGTTTACCAACGATGGTGAACTGGCCAGCCGCCTGATGCACCCCTCCCACTCCATTGAACGGGAGTACGCCGTGCGGGTCATGGGTGATATTACCCAGCAGAAAGTGAAAAACCTGTTTGAAGGTGTCGAGCTGGAAGACGGCATGGCTCGTTTTACCGATATTGTGGACTCCGGCGGTACTGGCATTAACCATTGGTTTCACGTCTGTATTCTTGAAGGGCGTAACCGTGAAGTCCGTCGTCTCTGGGAATCCCAGGATCTGAAAGTCAGCCGTTTGAAGCGGGTCCGTTTTGGCAGCATGATCATTCCTGATCACCTGCGTCAGGGGCAGTTCCAGGAGCTGGAAAAACAGGATATCGACGCGCTTGCCGCACTGGTGGACCTGTCACCCGCACCCGCCTTCCACAAAAAGCCGCAGGATCGGCTGAAAAAGAACGAAGTGCAGGCCAGGAAAGTCAAAGGCAGTACCAAACGTTTCAGCCCTCATCCGAAAAAGCGCTCTCGCTAGGATAGACATTCAGGAATTCTTCATAATGGCAACATCCACCCGGCCCTCTCTCAGCGCTTGATGAGGGGGCTGGCGGCTGGCTTCTCATATCCACCTGGCACCGCCTGTCCGTATTATTTTTGCAGTAACACCAGAAAAAGTGAACTTCATCAATCAGTTGTGATCCTTTTACATTACTCACAGCCGTAAAATGATGATATGAACGCAACAGCACTGAGCAACCTCCCTGCACACAATATTGGTACGAGTGTAAGTGAAACAACGCAATGTCCGGATACTGACGCTAACGGCCCAGTGCCAGAAAATCTTATACGCCGCGATTCATTGTCCATTGATGCACTGTTCCCACATAACGTTAAACTTTTATCGGAATTCTCAGTCATTAAAGTCCGGGAGACCGACCCAACCGAAATGATCCGGTTGATGAGGGAGGGTAATGTTTCCGATAACCTCTGCTATAAAATTAATGGCGATCTGTTTCCCACTCTCAGCCGGCCCCAGCGCAGCAGGATTCAGGCTGTTCCCAAACACCTGTACGTGCTGTTCAGTGTTGATTTTGAGGGTTTCAGCCAACTGCCTGAGTTACCGCAAAACTTCTTCGTGGGGCGGACCCTCTTCCTTAAGGCTTGCCCCCGCCTCAGGGCTCTGCCTGAAAACCTTACCGTGGGATTAAGTGCTGAGCTTAACGAATGCCATAGCCTGGAGACTTTACCGACCAATTTCTTTGTGGGGGAGAACCTTCTGCTCAACGGTTGCTCCGGACTTAAATATTTGCCCGATGACCTGATTGTCAGGCGCAGCCTGTTTCTTAACGATTGTTACAATCTGCAAAAACTGCCAGAAAATCTCTCGGTACTGGCGACCCTTAGCCTTATTAACTGCACCACTCTCAGGGAACTGCCCAATGGTATGAACATACCGGAAAACCTATACCTCAAGGGTTGTACCAATCTGGAGTGGCTGCCGCAAACCCTCAAGGTGGGCCGAAACCTTACCCTTGAAGGTTGCACAGAACTGAGAATAGCGTCAGATACTTTACTGGAAATAGGTGGCAATCTTATCCTGAAAGATTGTACCAACCTGAGAGAACTGCCTGCCAGGATCAAGCTCGGTGGCGATCTTGATCTCTCTGGCTGCGTTAGCTTGACCGCCCTGCCTCACTGGATTACAGAACTGGGCTGGAGGACGGACGGTCAGGAATTGCGTTTACGCAAGGTTTATCTGGAAAATACCGGGTTGCCAGCGGCGTTACTCGCCCAGCTTGAACATGAACAACCAGAAGGCATGCAATTTTATGTAGCTGAATCGCAGGGGGTACCAGCGCGCACATTTAACACGTTTGAAGAGGCTTTTACATTTTGGGCGAATCTTGCACAATCTCACTCACCCACCCCAATCCTCGATCTGCGGCCTGACCAGGAGCAAAGCCTGACTTATTATCTGCAACGCCTGACCGGTACTGCAGATTACCAGAACCGCGTAACACAGCGGATACTGGCCCAACGAGTGTTAGGGGTCATGTCGCTGCTCAGCGGTAATCAAGAGATTCAGGAAAACGCCCTGATGCGCATACACCATGCCACCAGTACTTGTGACGACCGGGTTATACTGGCTCTGGATGACCTGGAAACACTGGAGCTGTCCAGATCAGCAGAAACCATGGCTATGCATCCGGACAGCGACCCCACAGAATTGCGCGCCCTGGGACGGCAAATGATGATTCTGGAAGCGGTGAAAGAGATTGCCAGACGTCATATTAACATCATGTATTTCGTCAGTCCGATTGAAGTAGAGCTGGCTTATCAGATTGGTTTGCGCAAGCGCTTTAACCTGCCAGGCGCAACTCAGGACATGCTGTTCAGAGCCTGTAGCCGGGTTTCCCAGTGGCATATTAACCAGGCCGCCATGGAAATCGAACAGCACTGTTCTGAAGATGCCCTGGAGGGCTTCCTGAGAACATGGGAACCCTGGCAAAAATACCTGCGCAGCTTGTCCGTTCCAGCCTTCGAGCAGCTCCAGCCCAGAGTTGTTGCGCGGATCAGGGAATGTCCGTTCTGCCTGGACAAAACAGACCAAATGGTTGTCTTTGATGACGATCACTATGATTACTACAGCCTGCGCCGGGCGTTTCTGGAAAACAGCAAGGATCCATTTTTCAAAAAGCCGCTGGACTGGTCAATTGTCTACCGGCTGACGGAAAAATCACGCTCAGGAACTGCCCTGAAATAACTTCCGCATTTCCTGATCAAACGGTTCAGGCCAGAAGGCAGGCCGGGCGCTTTGCCCGGTCTACCCCCCGGAATGAATCTCAAGCAATTATTTGCTCAGATCTATCTGGTACAGCGCAAAACCTGTTTCATCCTGTCCCTGCTTTTTCAAGGGATAAGCTGCCTGTTTTGCAATGAAACGTTCCGCGCTTTTGGAGTTCCCGGTTTCAAAGGTAATGTTCAATTTTTTGTCTGACCTGATGGGTGCCAGACGCCAGTTGTTGTCAGCACTTGGAATCACCTGACCGTTCTTTTTGGTCTGAGCCGTAATATACGCAGAAAGAACAGTTCGGTTTTCATCAGGAGAAGCAAACGCGACGAACTTATCCCCCGTTCCGGCAAAGTTACCACCGCCGTAAGCACGATAGTTGTTGGTAGCGATAATAAATGCCTGGTCCGCTTTCACCGGCTTACCCTGGTAAGTCAGGTTGATGATACGGTGAGAGTCGTTTACCTGAATACCGTTGGCATCAAAACGGGCGGGCTGGGTCACATCAATCTGATAATCAACCCCATCCATCACGTCAAAGTTGTAGGTCTGGAAACCATCCCAGTTCAGCAGAGGTTGTGGTTCGGTACTGTCAGGATTGATCTGATTGAACTGACCTGCAGAGCGCTCCAGCCAGTTTTTCACCTCTTTTCCGGTGACTTTCAGGGCTACCAGTGTATTGGGATAGAGGTACAGGTCGGCAGCATTACGGAAGGTCAGGGTGCCTGCTTCCACTTCGGTGTAGCCAGTCGGATCATTTTTACGACCACCGGCTTTGAAAGGGGCGGCAGCGGAGATAACAGGAATACCTTCCAGATCAGGATCGCCCTGGATAAAGCGCTCAACGTAATCTCTCTGTGCATTGTTCACGATCTGCACGGTGGGGTCATCCTGCACCAGTGCCAGATAGCTGTACATCTGATCAGAAGCCTTGCCAATAGGCTGGTTAACAAATTCCAGGGTGCCCTGGTGCTCTTTTTTGATGATGTTAACTATGTCCCTGTAAGACTTAGCCTTGGAGCTATTGGTCCTGGTATTAAAAATAGCGCGAGTGGTTGCCCGGGCATCAACCACTTCCCATTTGCCACTGCGGTTGTCCAGCTGCAAATCAACCAGCCCCAGATGGCTGCCCCAGCGACCTGGCATAACCGCGGGTACGCCGTTGATCGTCCCTTTTTCCACATCGACGCCGGGGATCTCAGCATAAGCCTCTGCCGGAAAAACGCCGTGGGAGTGACCAAACATCAGGGCATCAATGCCTTCCACCAGAGATAGATAGTAGGTGGAGTTTTCCGCCATGGCTTTGTATGGCTCGCTGCTCATGCCGGAGTGTGGAATGGCAATGATAATATCAGCCCCTTCGGCTTTCATTTGTGGCACGAACTTTTTTGCCGACTCAACGATGTCGAAAGCGACCACTTTTCCTTCAAGATGCTTACGGTCCCACTGCATGATCTGTGGTGGTACGAAACCGATGTAGCCAACCTTGACGGTCTGCAGCTTGCCATCGGAATCCTTAAACTGCTGGCTCTTGATGAGATAAGGCTGGTAGAGGTTTTTGCCGGTTTTGGCATCCACTACGTTAGCGCTTATATAGGGGAAGCGGGCATCATTAATGGCTTCATTCAGAAAGTCCAGACCGTAATTGAACTCGTGGTTACCAATATTGCCTACGTCATAATCGAGCAGGTTCATGGCTTTGTAGACCGGGTGCATATCCCCTTGCTCAAGGCCTTTGTCGGCCATGTAATCGCCCATTGGCGAGCCCTGCAACAGATCGCCATTGTCCACCAGAACACTGTTGTCAACTTCGGCACGGGCCTGTTTGACCAGCGTTGCGACACGGGCAAGTCCAAACTGTTCGGTGGGCTTGCCCTTGTAATAATCAAAATCCATAACATTGGCGTGAAGGTCGGTTGTTTCAACAACCCGGAGGTCAATCGTAGCGGCGGAGGTCAGACCACTGACAGAAACCAGGGCAGCAAAAACAGCCATGGAAACAGGGGAACGTCGAAAGTACATGCAAAACCTTTCATTCAATGATTGCTGAGCAAGACGGTGAACCGTCGTATCACCAAATTACAAAAAACGCATAGTACAGCAGCTTCACTTTGAGTATCTATCAGGATTTTCAGCTTTTTTCTTAAACCGGAGTCTGGGCAAACTCCTCCGCTTCGGTTTGCAGCCGCGCTGCTATTTCCGCCTGCCATTGCCCGGCAGGCTTGCCATGCACGGCCCCCAAACTGCCCAGCGCCACCTGGGTAATGATCTCTTCTTGGAGGTCACTGTCCAGATTGTGGTTGATAAAGTACTGCGGCAACTGGTCGGCGACTTCTGCCTTGATGGTTTTATAAGCACTGAGCATGTCGTTTATGGTGCCCCGGTCGTACTGGTGCTGCTGGAACACTGGCGGCCGGGCGCACTCTGCCGTCTCCTGGCAGGATCGCTGGCTGGCATTGTCCCGGGTTGGCAGCAGGTCAATAATGTGTGCCACCAGTTGTTGCGCCTCGTCGTATTGCCCGGTCACCTTGCCAGCAGTGACCATCGACATCAGCTTCAGGCGGTTCATCGCCTCTTCCTGAACGCCCATCTTGCTGTCGTACAGGGCGGTGAAGCGTTGCCAGGCACTCTGGCTGTCTCTGGGAGCCGGATCATCCCACTGGGGCTCCAGTCCAAAACAGTCCGGCATCCTTGTCAGTGACTGGATGGCCTGTTGCTGCTGCTGGTCCGACAGCGCAAAGAAGGATGCCCGGGCCGAGCCATAATCACCCGCTTCCAGCTGGCTGAGACAGGCATTACCCGCCTGAACGGCCCCCGGGCTGGTAACCGGGGTCAGCCGCTGTTCCAGTCTTCGGTACAGCTGATCGCGGCGGCTGCTGTAGTTGCCACTGCTGGCGCCCAGCCAGTCGGGCAGCTGGCTGAACAATCCCACCGAATGCCTGGCAGACACAGCCGCTCTTTGCAGTTCCTGAAACTGGCTGGCCCGGTCAACAATGGCATCACGCAGTGCGCCACTGAGTAACGGGCCGACGTCAGCCGTCCGGGATGCTGCGGTCATCTGTTCCAGTTGACGGTCTGCCATGGCGTTCAGCATGCACTGGCCAAGATCTCTGGCCGGGCCTGACTGGCTCGGCCGGGTTTGCTCCCCGCCAAAGAAGATGGCACCACCACTGGTGCCCCGGACCCGTCCATCGCTGTCGAAAATATTGGTGGTGCGTTCATGCTCAACCCCCAGTCTGGGCGAGAACAGCACTTCGAACAGAAACTCCTCGGTGCAGCTGGTCGGTTGCGCCTGATTGGTGACCATGGCGATGGCCATATTCAGCAGGTCATCGGTTTGCCAGGCCGCATCCGGTTGTATTCGCTGCTGGTTGAGCTGCTGCAGAAAAGCCGACACTTCGCTGTGCAGCTGCCGGGCAACCCGCATGCTACCCGTGAGCAGCCGCATGCCCGGCAAGCAGTCAAAGGGCTGTGCCGCCGTATCAGTCCGGTGCCTCTCACCATGAGCCAGTGTGTCAGGCTGGATGGGACGGTCCGTGGCCCGGGACACCAGCAACCCGGCCAGAGCCAGGCTGTTGTTGACGCTGTGCGTTACCGGCCTGACTCTGCTGGCCGGCTGGTTGTCGGTGGACTCCTGTCGTTGATGGCTTTGCCCGGCAGTGATCTGCGCTGCTCCCTGCGGTTGATTAGCGGTGGCTCCGGCGCTACCGGTCAGCCAGGACAGGCCACCACGCAGCGCCGACAACACTCCTCCGTAACGGGTGGCTCCGGCAGTGGCCGGGTCACGGTGGTCATTGGCGGGCTCACCCCGGGGAGGCGTCGGCTTGCCAGAGAGATGGCTGTCCAGCTGGCGACGTTTGCGCGAGTCACCCTGGCACTGCGGGAACGCTTCCTCCGGGAAATACTCCGCATAGGCATCGGGCTGTTGGAATATAATGGCAAAATCACTGGGGAAATCCTCCCGGTTTTCCAGTTCTCCCAACATGGTCAGGTAGCCGACTTTCTCATTCCGGATGAGCTGGCTGACTGCGCTCCTATCGCCAGGAACCTCCGTTGCTGGCGGCAAGGTGTACTCATCATCAACGACGGTGGTATTGTCAATGATCTGCAACAGTTGATGATCAGCCTGTGGCAGGCGCAGATCATTATCGTCATCCCCGGTGACCTGGTTATCCAGATAGGTCGCCACCCCCCGGAGAACGTCCCGCAACGGTGCGGACAATCCGGTCGTGGTATCCAACAGATAATGGACCTCGGTCGCCAGGTTCTGGGCGTTAACTCCCGGGAAAACCGGTGACTCTGCCGCCTCCTCCTTGGAGAACCCAGTGGCTTTGATCATATTGAACCGGGCTTCTCCGTACTGTGAATACAGGTTCAGGAACTGGTTGACCAGATTGTCAATCATGGCCTCCCGGGTGGGGTTCTCGCCGCTCGCATCCGGCCCCAGGGTGAGGCTATGGGAGGCATCATGGCGAATACACTGATCGGCCAGGCTCAGATCCGAGAGGAACGTGTTCCTGAGTGTCCGGTCCATCGCCTGCAGGCCCTGGGCACAGCACACCAGTCGTGCCAGCGACCATTGCGGGTATTCCCGGCCCTCGTGAATGAGGGTGTTATCACTCTTCTTGATATCCCGCACTGCCCGGGTATTGGCACTCTGGATAGTGCTGAGGCGCTGGCCATAGGCACGGTAGGATTGTGTGGCGCGGTCGGCATACAATTTCAGCAGTTTTTTCCCGGCGGCCGTGATTTTAGGTGCCTGGTCGGCAGCCCGTGCCAGCAGTTCGCTCAGCGCCGAGGTGTCGGCCAGCCCCTGCTCGCTGGTCGGGCAGGGAAGCTGCTCGCCGTACAACTGATTTTGCAAATCCGTCGTATTGTCGAACACGTCGCTGAACTTCACGAAACGCTCATCCCTGAGTGCTCGCGTGTTCTGAAAATAAGCTTTGCGCTCGGCCAGGATGATGTCATTGATCACCGTTACATCCCGGGCGTCCAGCATGGGTGGTGACAAGTTAAACTCATCATCCGCTACCCGGACATTTTCCAGCGTCTGCTGCAGTGCGGTATCCGGCTGCGGGGGACGCCTATCGTTAGTGCGGTGATCCTCATGGTCATGGGCCAGAGTGCTCTCAAGCGTTTGCAGTATCTCCCGGATGGGGGCCGACATCCTGACCGATCTCGCCAGCAGCCCGGTAACGGCCCCGGCAACGGCCCCGGCATTGTAACCGTGGAAGCGATCATCCTCTGTTGCCTCGCCTGCGAATCCGGTGGCCTTGACCATGTCATAACGGGCAGCACTGTAGAGCGCATACAGGTTCTGGAACTGGTTCGCCAGATTCTTGAAGATCGACACTTCGGTGGCGTTCTGGCCCGGGGTACCGCCGGGTTGGTGGTCATCCTGATCGTCATCATAGCGGAGATACTGCCCCGCGGTACTGGTCATGTTCAGGAAGCTGTCCCGGAACTGCCTCTCCAGTGTCTCCAGCAAGTTGACGCAGCACACCTGTCGTTTTTCCGGCCAGGTCATTGAGTCTGACTCCTCCGCAGGTATGGCTGCCATCATCTCCCGGTTCTGCTGCTTTATGGCCTCGGCCTGGTGGGCATAGTCGGCATAGACTGCCGTGGTCTGGTCAGCATACCCCTTCAGCAGTTTCCGCTCAGTCACGGTGAACGGTGACGTAGCCGGAGGGCGGGAAAGCAGCGACGCCAGGGCCGACGTGTCGTCCAGTCCCGATTCGCTGTAATGGCAGGGAACGGTGTCGTCATTGTGGAACACGGCATCATAATCTGTGGGGTTCTGGAAGATCTTCGGGTAATCAATCGGGAAGTGACTCCAGTCTCTATATACCCCCATGTTGGTAATGAAACGGTCCTGCTCAGCCCCGATGATCCGGTTGGTCGCATCAAGGTCCCCGCGTTCCAGCCAGCCCGACGGCAAGGTGAACTCATTGTCGGCGACGGTGGTATTGTGTATCACCGACATCAGTTGCTCATCCAGCCCCGGGGTACGCAGATCGTTACCATCGTTGAGGCGCTCCTCCGTGATCTGCCTGTCCAGATAGTCCGCCACCCCCCGCAGAACCTCCCGGAACGGTGCGGACACCCCGGAGGCATCACGCAACAGGGCATTGACCGTGTTATCCATGCCCCGGGCATTAAACCCCTGGAAAATCCCGGCCTCGGAGGTCTCTTCCTTGGGAAACCCGGTGGCCAGGATCATCTGAGAGCGCGCCTGTGCCAACTGTGAGTACATAGTCAGGAACCGGTTGACCAGGTTATCAACAATGATCTCCCGGGCCAGGTTTTCCCCGGGCGCTTGTGGGTTCATGGTCAGGCCACGGCTGGCATCATAGCTGAGGCATTGTTGGGCAAGGCTGCTGATGGTCAGGAAGTTATCCCGGAGCAGCTTGTCCATGGCCCGCAGGCCGTGGGCACAACACACCAGCCGTTCAAGGGGCCATTCAAGGTAAATCCGGTCGTTGATGGTTATCTCTTCACCACTGTCGTCCTCGATGGCCTGCATCGCCCGGACATTGTTATTTTTGATGTCGTTTATCTGCCACATATAGCGGTCATGGATCGCCTGGCCCCGGTCCGCATAAAGTTTCAGCAGTTTTTTGCCCTGCGGGCCCACCTGCGCCGGGCGACTGTCAGTGACGGAGGCGGTGGAAGTTGCAACCGGTTGAGCGGTTTGACTGGGTACGATCGTTGGTGACGATGACTCAGCGTCGGTACGATCGTTAAAGGCCGACGGGGTCGCCTCAAGGTGAGCTGTTGGTGTTTGGGAAGTGGATGCGGGTTGTGGCGAAGTGGATAGCTGTGAAGTGGATAGTGGCGAAGTGGATGGCTGTGAAGTGGATAGCTGAGGAGGTGATAAAAGCCGGGTCAGGGCCGAGATGTCAGCCAGTCCCGGTTCAGCCAAGTGGCAGGGAATGGTGTCCTGACCCTGGAACACCGCCTCATAGTCTGCGGGGTTCTGGAATATCTTCTGGTAATCGATCGGAAAATATTCCCTGTCTTCCAGCTCTCCCATGTTGGCGATAAAGTGGGCCTGCTCAGCCCGGATGATCCGGTTGGTGGCAGCCACATCGCCGGGGTCCAGCCTGGCTTGTGGCAAGGTAAACTCATCATCCGCGACGGTGGTATTGTGTATGGCCTGCAACAGGTGCCGGTCCGGCCGGGGCGCCCTGAGATCGTTGTCCAGTGGCTCATGATCCAGGCTATCTGCCAGCCCCCGGAGAAAGTCCCGAAACGGGGCCGACAAGCCGGAAGGCTGGTGCAACAGGGCGTTGACCGTGCTATCCATGCTCCGGGCGTTGAAACCCTGGAATATCTCTGACTCTGCCGTCTCATCCAGGGCAAAGTCGGTAGCCTTGATCATATTGAAACGGGCTTCGCCGTACTGCGCATACATATTCAGGAACTGGTTGACCAGATCGGCAATAATGGCCTCCCGGGCAGGATGCCCGACGTTCGCGCCAGGCTGCATGGTTGGATCATGGCTGGCATCATAGCGGATGCATTGCCGGGCAAGACTGCTGATAATCAGGAAGTTGTCCCTGAGCTGCCGGTCCATAGCCTGTAGGCCGTGGGCACAACACAGCAGACGCTGCACCGGCCATTTAAGATAGGTCTTGCCGTTGATTTCTATCTCTTCATCACCGGGTTTGATCTTCTCCATTGCCTGGGCATTGTTATTTTCGATGACGTTTATTCGCGAGGTATAGGCCTCATGGATTTGCTGTCCCCGCTCCGCATACAGTTTCAACAGCTTTCTGTCCTGTGGCCCCATCGGCTCTGGGTGGCTTTCAGTGACCGGGGAGGTGGTGGGGGTTGTAACCGGCTCGGCGGGCGTACTGGATACCCGCCGGGCGGTGTCGGTTTCCGCATCGTCGGTGGTGGAGGACGATGGGAGCGTTGCGGTGGAGGTGGTTTGTGCGGCAGACGACGACGCTATTTTTAACGACGTTGACGGTTCTTTCGTAGTCTCTGTTAAGTTTTCTGATGCCTCGGTGGCATCAATCGATGAACTGATCTCCGGTGAGAGCGGTGCCGTGGTGCTGGATGACAATGTTTGAGTGCTGGCCATTCCGGATGGCGTCATGGACACATCGGTGGTATTCATCGACGAACTCAGTTCCGGTGAGAACGGAGCCGTGGTGTTGGATGACAATGTTTGAGTGCCTGTCATCCCGGATGGCGTCATGGACACATCAGTGGTATTCATCGTCGAACTCGGTTCCGGTGAGAACGGAGCCGTGGTGTTGGATGACAATGCCTCTGTGCTTGCCATGCCTGACGGAGTCAGTGACACATCAGTGGTATTCATCGACGAATTCAGTTCCGGTGAGAACGGAGCCGTAGTGTTGGATGACAGTGCCTGAGTGCTTGCCATGTCTGACGGAGTCAGTGACACATCAGTGGTATTCACCGACGAACTCAGCCCTGGTGAGAACGGAGCCGTGGTGTTGGATGACAATGCCTGTGTGCTTGCCATGCCTGACGGAGTCACCGACACATCAGTGGTATTCATCGACGAACTCAGCTCTGGTGAGAACGGAGCCGTGGTGTTGGATGACAGTGTTTGAGTGCTTGCCATTCCGGATGGCGTCATGGACACATCGGTAGTATTCATCGACGAACTCAGCTCCGGTGAGAACGGAGCCGTGGTGTTGGATGACAATGTTTGAGTGCTTGCCATGCCTGACGGAGTCATTGACACATCGGTGGCATTCATCGACGAACTTAGCTCCGGTGAGAACGGAGCCGCGGTGTTGGATAACAATGTCTGGGTCTGGGTGCTTGCCATCCCGGATGGCGTCATTGACACATCGGTGGTATTCATCAACGAACTCAGCTCTGGTGAGAACGGAGTCGTGGTGTTGGATGACAATGTTTGAGTGCCTGCCATCCCGGATGGCGTCATGGACACATCGGTGGTATTCATCGACGAACTCAGTTCCGGTGAGAACGGAGCCGTGGTGCTGGATGATAACCTCTGGGTGCCTGCCATGCCTGAGGGCGTCATGGACACATCGGTGATACTCATCGACGAACTCAGCCCTGGTGAGAACGGAGCCGTGGTGCTGGATGATAACCTCTGGGTGCCTGACATCTCTGATGGGCTCAGTGATGCCTCAGTAGTATTCATCGACGAACTCATTTCCGGTGAGGTCCGAGCCATCGTCCTGGACGACACTGCCTGACTACTTGCCATCTCCGACGGACTCAACGACGTCTTGATAGTATTAACCGACGAACCTGACTCTGCCCCAATGGGAACTGTGGTATTGGCAGATAGTGCTTGAGCACGGGTGCTCTCTGACTGGCGTGGTGTCGCCTCAATAGGACTGGCCGACGAACTCAGCCCTGCTACCAGGGCAGGTGCAGCGGTATCCGACCATAAAGCCGTCGTTAACGATGCTTCCGAGGCAGTAATGCCCGGTGCTACAAGGCTGGAATTGCCCGGTATGATTTGGGGTGTGACCGGGTGACTGCTGTTAGTAACGAATTCGGGATTGCTGCCAGGCCTGCCCGTAGGAGGTTGCAGGCCAGTGATGGGAGGCTGGCCAGTCGTTAACGATATACTGGACGATACACTGGATGATACACTGGGGGGCGCGGTCCCCCTGTTGCCACTGCCACCGGAAGAGTCATGATGACCGGTGGGTTTGTCATCGCCTGTTGTAAAATCACTATCATCATCGTCTCCCTTATTCTTCTCCTTCTGTTCTTCTATAAATTCGTAAACTTCATAACCTGTCCAGGCGGCAAGGCCGATTCCCACCGCTGCAGCAATGATCATAATTAATTGTTCGGTCAGGAATGCGACAGCCAGCGTTTCGGCTAAACTGGCCATCAGGGTGGGTGCAGAGACTGCAACAACGCCTTCTGCAACCAACCTTTTTATTGCCTTTCTATACAACTCATCGGGGTCAGCACAGCCCCTGCCAGTCCCTTCCACGGCTCTTTTACGTCGACACGCTGGTTCTTTTAATCTGATTCTGCTGCCTTTGCCTTTGCCTCTGCTGCCTCTGCCTCTGCCTCTGCTGCCTTTGCCACGATTGCCTGTATCGTCGTGGGTCCAGTCTTTGCCACCGGGATCATGGTTTGGCGGGGCGGGTGCTGTTTTCATCAACTCCTCAACATTAGTTTTGAGCCCGTCACCCAGGGATTTCAGAACCTCGGTCTCTGGCACAAACTCCTCTGTTGCACTTTCCCCAACGCTGGCCGCTAAATCTTCCGCCGCCGCATCGCCCCCGTTCGAGGCCAGTCTTTTTATAAATGCGCCGCTAGCCACCGTACCTAACGTTCCGCCGACGCTACCAACCGCGATTCCGGCCTTGGTTGCCGCACTTAAACCTTCATCGGTGCCACCGGAGGGCTGGCCACCCGACGATTGAGGAACCGCACCAGCGGATGGGTGAGCCAACAGCGCTGCTCCGGGAACCTCTGGGGCAATAGCATTGATGGCATCCTGCAACACCATCATTTGCATCGAATATTGAAAGTCGTCCAGGTTGGACACGCCCTGGGCCACCCCGGAAGGACCGGGTACCGGGTCCGGCTGTTCTCCAGCGGTCGCCTTGGCCCGGGCAAGCAGACTGTGACTGGTTTTGGCCATAATGTGAGCATTCAGTTTTTTGATGGCTTCCGGTACCGGAGTATTATTGGCCAGAGCATCGTCAAGCACACTGATCACTTCCCGCATTTGCATAATCAGTGGATCGGCTGTGGTTACCTGAAGGCTTGAGGGTGCAGGGAGCAGGTCCTGTTCAGTCAGTTTCTGGCTTAATTTCAGTTTCTTAAGCCCATCGGCACTGGTCACCTTGTGAATGTATTCTTTGGCCAGGGCCTTGGTGGCCGCTTTGTCGAGGGCTTCAAGTTCCGTTACCGGCTTGGTCAGGATCTGTTTTAACGTTAAGGCCGAGGTAGGAATGGGAGCCAGGTCAGCCCACTCGGCTATTTCTGCGTCCGTGGGTTGATAAAGATGCCCGATACCTAGTCCGTTGGCAACCGGTGCTGGCTGAGTCAATCCAAGGCCGTATTGCTGAGCCAACGGTCTCAGCATGCGCATAGCCCTTGCGACCAAGTGTTCCATTGAATCGGCGCTGGCACTGAGCAAATAGCCTGCGATATCAGAAGTGGTCAGGGACAGTTGATTATTCACTCTTTGCATTTTTGCAAATATGACATGTTCGGTACGGGGGTCGACGCTAAACAGAACAGTAACATCCTCCCCTGCCGGTAACTGAGCTGCCTTCGCATTGAACGCTGCAACCATCTTTGACAGCATTGACTGGATTGTAAGAAATACCTGTGAACCATTCGATCTAAGCGAAAATGCATCAAATTTCTGGTGTATTTTACTAAGGTAATAGCTGGCACTTTTCAGGCCGAGGGTACGCCATAAACTTACGGGGGAAGATGCACTATTTTTAAGCGCAATTTCCTGTAGGATCGTCCTGACAAGAGCGGGTAATCGAGCATATCCGGCACCCAGGAAAATAGCATTGACCAGAGTGTTTAAAGAGCTGCTAACAGAAATTCCCTCCTGGCTGGCAACGGTTAATGAAACCACATCCGCCAAACAAACGCCTTCAGCTAACTGCTGATTACGCAGCATTAATCGCAAAGGGTTCCAGATTAAACAGAAATTTGTGAGATCAGCTATTTTCACCGTAAAAGTTGACGGATTGGTGGTCCCCAGATTTATCCGTTGGAGATATTGAATCATGTTACTAACCATGAGCCTGAGCGATTCCATCATGTCTCTTAGTTGTGGCGGAGCAACAGCGCTAAAGTATGAGAGGGCGTTAACTTTAAACACTAATCTGCCAAGTTCCTCGAAGTTATTACTCCACAGTAATTCAAAGACCTCGCTCTCATATTGCTGCAAATGATTGGCCATCTCCAGCGGCTGCCGGAGTTGATTGGCAAGCGCTATTGCATCCGGGTCTCCCGCAACGCCACGCTGCACCGTAAGGGTAAATTCTTTGCGCATTGCAGAAAAACCCCGTAAAAACTCCATCAGTTGCGGGACCATGTCGTCTGCGGTAACGGCCTCTTCAGCCTCTATCAGCCGGCTGATTCTGCTTAAGAAATCCGGCTCCGAAAGGATCATTCTTTTTGAACGATGGTGAGGGGCTACTGTCGTTGAGCTGGTATTCCGGTCAGGCGCGATTGTGGTGTTGAACTCATGGATAATGTCATCCACCCCGGCTGCTACGATATCGAAATAGTGACGAGCGACATCAGGGAAAGTGGCATTAGGGAAAGTGGCATTAGTGAACGTGCCATTGAGCGTTTGGGCGAAGGCTTCAATGCCCTCGAGCAGCATATATCCGGCAAAATTCCTGGCACTGTCCTTAACAAAGGTGACTAATTCTGTGAAGTTAAGGGTCGGAAACAGCTGTTGAAAATAAACCAGGTCATTTTCGAACATGCCAAGATTGGTTGATTTGCCCATATCGTCCACTATGGCGGTCAGTTGCTGATCCAGTGTTAAATTGGTAGCGGCCAGCGAACTGGACAGGGCCAGGGTGGTCCTGGCGGGCGCGATGTCGGTGATGCCGCCCAATGAATGTGCCGGGTTAATACTGTCAGTCCAGGGTGGCAGGGTGTTAACCAGTGTGGGAGTACTGGTCGGTAGTAGTATTGGGGCGGTGGTAATGCTTGCAGAAGCAGAATCCTGAACAGTCGGGCTTGCAGAAGCAAAATCCTGAACAGTCGCGCTTGCAGAAGCAAAATCCTGAACAGTCGCGCTTGCAGAAGCAGAATCCACAACAGTTGGGCTTGCATAATTAAACGACGCTGCACTCATACCAATCGGACTGGCAACAACCGAAACAGAACCGGGACTGGCTGTTGTTGACGTTGCCGATGCATTGGCAGCAACAGTGCCCTTGCCGGAACCGGTCAGGCTGGACCGGGCTGGGAAAGCCGTGGTGGCATTCATGGCAGTTGCCGAACTGTGCAGCGAAGGCAATGAATGCATACCCGTTGCATGGGTAGAGGCGGCACTCTTCACCGAGCCGGATAACCCCATGGACGTTACCGAATATTCACCGGTTTCACCCATATCATTGATACTTATTGTGGCGGAAGGCCCTGCTGAGCCAGAAGCATGGGAGTGGGTAGAGACGCTGGCTGCCAGGGGGTTGCTGACTGAGCCGGACAGGCTGGCTGGCCGATGAGCGCTGGTTGCCGTAAAAACGGAGTCCGTCGTTTTGACTGAGCCTGCTGCATCGTGGGCAGTAGCGGTATGTTTAATGGACTCTAATGAACTGTCTGATGAACTCACAGCAGTCTTGTAATCACTGCTGAATCTACCCTGAGTAGTGACTGGGGATCTGGCCAGGCTGGATGTTGCCAGGTATGCACTGGTGATTGCTGTTAACACCGACGCCGACGCCGACGCCTGTACCGAGCCTGATTCGCTGTTCACAGATGGACTGTTAGCGGACGTTGCCGAAGCAGCATTATCTGAGACACTACCCTTCATGGCCTCCGACATAGTGGCCGTTGCCGTTTGTACGCTGCTTGCGCCGGGTGATGTTGAAGCATTTGCCGGATTTGAATGGCCGACCGAAGCTGTTTTTGAGGTTGCGCTGCTTATTGAACCCGCTGCGCTTTCAGATGTTGAAGCTTTTGCTGGATTTGAATTACTGGCCGAAGTGGTTGTTGAGGTTTTGCTATTTATTGAACCAGCTGCGCTTTCAAATGATGTTGAAGTTTTTACTGAATTTGAACTGCTGACCGAAGCTGTTATTGAAGTTGCGCTGTTTATTGGACCCGCTGCGCTGGCAGAGGTTGAATCGTTTGCAGGATTTAAACGGCTGGCCGAAGTTGTTTTTGAGGTGGCGCTATTTAGTGAACCAGTTGGACTTTCAGATGTCGATGCAGATGTTGATGCTTTTGCTGTGTTTGAACTGCTGGCCGAGGCGGTGATTGAGGTGGCGCTATCTATTGGAACAGCGGCGCTTGAATGAATTGACTTTGTCTGCCTGGGTGAGAATGAAGAACTGGCAGACTGAACAAAATGGCTGGTTTGATCCTGGCTACCCTGTGCAAGCTTCGTCTTCCCTGTCTTTTTATCATTAGCTACTTGGCGTGAGTGAAACACTCTGGTTGGTTTAGCACGATCATGAGGAAGTTTTTTATCAGGATCATCAGGAAATTTTTTATCATCATCAGGAAGTTTTTTATCATCATCATGAGGAAATTTTTTATTATCATGGGGGGGATGAGGCAGAAAACCTGGATTCGTTGGTTTAACTGGAAATCGAAGATGCATTGCTTAATTAACCCGTCAGTTGACTTTTATTCATTTAAGATTGATGAAAAAATATCCAACTTTACAAAATTTGCAAATATTCGAGAGAGAAAATTATACGGCCAGGGAGTGACAAATAAGGATCATTTATTATTGTCGTTTATAGTATTTTAAAGATGTAAATTACCAGACAGAACTGCACAACTTCCCGGGTGTTCATTAACTTTGGTAAAAAACCAGGCCACCTTTTTTAAAAGCTGATGTTTAAAAGCCGATTCCCAGAGAGCCTACTGGACAAAATAACTGTATTTATATACAGTTCAAAAACCCAATACAGGAGGAAGCCCATGTCCATTACCCCCATGTGGCGAGTTGACCGGGACGGAAGCATGTTTACTGATAAGAAAGCCGCAGAAGAACACGATCGTATGCTGGAGCTGGCCGATGGCATCACGGGTATGCTGGAAGCCAATTTCAAGATCGATGAACAACTGGCGGAAGAGATCGGTCTGCTGCTGTCACGGAACAAGGATATTCTCGCCAAAGCCTTTAAAGGCAAACCTGAAATCCTGCAGGAGATCAAACTGGAGAGCGAACCTGCACAAAACAACACCGTAGATATTCGTGAAGCGATTGCCTGATATTGATATAAGCCACAAAGGCGTGATGTTGCTTATCCTGAAATGTACTTTGTGGTTTCCAATTACATTTTATGAATAATTAAAATAACAGCTGATTCGGTACTTTCCATGGGCCAGTAAGTAGTTAACCAAATGAAATCATATTTTCTGACTAAGTGGACAGTCACTCTGCGGCGTTACAACTCCGGTCACATAGCTACGGCTATGCTCCCTGCGTTGTGCCTTGCATAGTAACTGCCCACTTAGCCAGAAATATACGATTCCATTTGGCCAACTACTTACATGGTTTCAATGTAATTGATGGGTTCCTTCTATCAATGACTCCCAAGCTCCTTTCTTCCTGAACGGAGATTGTACACACCAAACTCATTGAAATGATGCAGGAGGTTGTCCGAGAACCCGGTAGTCGGCAATGAAGGGTGCTTCCTGATTCAGTCTCACAGTGTATAATCACCGGTTTATCCAAACCCGGAGCCCCCTGCTCTTCAGGAGTTCCGGGAACAGTTGGAACCTCTACTGGAAAAGCAGTTATGGAAAAGACGTTCAACCCCCAAGCCATCGAACGCACGTTGTATCAAAACTGGGAAGAGAAAGGCTATTTTGCGCCGGCTTCTGACCAGCGCGGTGACCGCACGCCCTACTCCATCATGATCCCCCCTCCCAATGTCACCGGCAGCCTGCACATGGGCCATGCCTTCCAGGACTCCATTATGGATGCCCTGATCCGCTACCACCGGATGAAAGGCTGCAACACGCTCTGGCAGGTGGGTACTGACCATGCGGGTATCGCAACCCAAATGGTGGTTGAACGCAAGATTCTGGCAGAAGAAGGCAAAACCCGTCACGACTACGGACGTGAAGCCTTTACCGATAAAATCTGGGAGTGGAAGGAAGAGTCCGGCGGCACCATCACCCGTCAGCTTCGTCGCCTGGGGGCATCTGTTGATTGGGACACCGAGCGCTTCACCATGGACAAGGGCTTCTATGCCGCTGTCCAGGAGGTCTTTGTCCGCCTTTATGAAGACGACCTGATCTACCGGGGCAAGCGTCTGGTGAACTGGGACCCAAAACTGCACACCGCTATCTCCGATCTGGAAGTGGAAAACAAAGAAGTCAAAGGCAATATGTGGCACCTGCGCTATCCACTGGCGGATGGTGAGAAAACCGCAGAGGGCAAAGACTATATCGTGGTTGCCACCACCCGTCCGGAAACCATGCTGGGGGATACCGGTGTGGCGGTTAACCCGGAAGATGAGCGTTACCAGGCCCTGATCGGCAAAGCGGTTATTCTGCCCCTGGTAAACCGTCGCATCCCGATTGTCGCTGATGAACACGCCGATATGGAAAAAGGCACTGGCTGCGTAAAAATCACCCCGGCCCACGACTTTAATGACCATGAAGTTGGCAAGCGCTGTAACCTGCCAATGATCAATGTTATGACCCTGAACGGCGATATCCGCCAGCAGGGTGAAGCCTACAATATTGACGGTACGATTAATCAATCCATCGATACTGCTATTCCGGAAGCCTACCGGGGCATGGAACGCTTTGCTGCCCGTAAGCAGATCGTTGCTGACCTGGATGCCCTTGGTCTGCTGGAAAAAATCGATGACCATACCCTGATGGTCCCTTACGGTGACCGTTCCGGCGTGGTGATTGAGCCACTGCTGACTGACCAGTGGTTTGTCCGCGCTGCGCCGCTGGCCAAACCTGCAATTGAAGCGGTAGAAGACGGCCGTATTCAGTTCGTCCCCAAACAGTACGAGAACATGTACTTCTCCTGGATGCGTGATATTCAGGACTGGTGTATCTCCCGTCAGCTCTGGTGGGGACACCGTATTCCTGCCTGGTATGACGATGCCGGCAATGTTTACGTTGGTCGCAATGAAGACGAAGTCCGGGAAAAGCACAACATCCCAACGCCTGTTGTCCTGAAACAGGATGACGATGTTCTGGATACCTGGTTCTCTTCGGCACTCTGGACTTTTGGCACCCTGGGCTGGCCAGAGCAGACTGATCGCCTGAACACCTTCCACCCCACCGATGTGCTGGTCACCGGTTTTGACATTATCTTCTTCTGGGTCGCCAGAATGATCATGATGACCATGCACTTTATGAAAGATGAAGACGGCAAACCACAGGTGCCGTTCAAGTACGTTTACGTGACGGGCCTGATCCGTGATGAACATGGCGACAAAATGTCCAAGTCCAAGGGTAACGTCCTTGACCCTCTGGATATGATTGACGGTATCGACCTGGAAGCCCTGGTTGAGAAACGCTGTGGCAATATGATGCAGCCGCAGCTGGCGGAGAAGATCGAAAAACGTACCCGCAATACCTTCCCCGACGGTATTTCTGCCCACGGTACCGATGCCCTGAGATACACCCTGTACTCACTGGCCTCCACTGGCCGTGATATCAACTGGGATATGAACCGTCTGGAAGGCTACCGGAACTTCTGCAACAAGATCTGGAACGCTGCCAACTACGTCAAAATGCATACCGATGATCAGGACATTGGCCAGGGAGGGCCAGGTGCCGCGCAAGGCATGGAGCCGGAAGCGGCCTGTGGTAATGGTGATGAACCTGTTGAACTGACTTTGGCTGATCGCTGGATTGTTTCCCGACTGCAACGGGTTGAAGCCCAGATCGAAAAGAACCTGTCCGAGTTCCGTCTTGATCACGCGTCCCAGAACCTCTACGACTTTGTCTGGAATGAATATTGTGCGTGGTATCTGGAACTGTCCAAGCCAGTTCTCTGGGATGAACATGCACTGACAGAACGCAAGCGCGGCACCCGTCGTACACTGGTTCGGGTTCTGGAGGCCATTATGCGCCTGGCCCATCCGTTTATGCCTTATATCACCGAAGCGATCTGGCAGAACATCAAGCACAGTGCTGGTGCTGCTGGTGACACCCTGATGCTGCAGAGCTACCCGGTGTCGGACCCGGCCCGTATTGATGAAACGGCTGAGCGTGATATTGAGTGGCTCAAATCGTTTATCACCGGTATCCGTAACATTCGTGCCGAGTTGAATATTGGCCCAGGCAAGCCGCTGAATGTACTGCTGCGTAACACCTCTGCAGAAGACGTTGCCCGCCTGAATGACAACCAGAGCTTCCTGAAGTCCCTGGCCAAACTGGAAGACATCAGGGTTCTGGCCGCCGGTGAAGAAGCCCCCATGGCAACCACTCAGCTGGTAGGCTCCATGGAAGTCCTGGTACCAATGGCTGGTCTGATCGACAAGGAAAAAGAGTCTGCCCGACTCAATAAGGAGATTGAGCGGTTTGCCAAAGAAGTGGCCCGCTTTGAAGGCAAGTTAAACAACGAGAAATTCATCAGCAAGGCACCCGCCGACGTGGTTGCCAAAGAGCAAGCCAAGCTGGCTGAAGCTCAAGCCGCCAGGGCCAAGCTGGAAGAACAGCTGGAGGCGATCAAGGCTTTGTAAACCAGAGCATTGGCAATATAAAAATGGCTGCAATCACTGCAGCCATTTTTTTATGCACCATTATTTTTATTTTCTTTTTGTTGGTACGTTTTATTCATTTGGTCAGTCTTGTTTCAGCCCGATTCCTCATTGCACCCGCTAGATGATAGTAATTCTGACATTCATGTTATTGAAGTACTTGTTAATATTTTAATACCATCAAATGCAACAACTAAGGGCGCGACTTTAACAATTTAAATCTAATGAAACATTGCGGATCAATCTATACAAATGGAGGTGTAATATGATTCCTGACGGTTACGGTCTGCCTGATACAACAGGTCAATATGCTCTGCCCTCCCAGCCCCCTTTTCCGGGACCAGATGAAGCAACTCTTTCTGGCAAACTTTCTGGCAAACTTTCTGGCAAAAGAGTAACAATCGTGGCGCAACCCGATGAAGGTCGCCATATACCTGAAGGGGACACCGGATATGAGGGGCAGCCACTGCAAGCACGAAAAACCAAGCGTGTCCTGGCTACATTGTCAGCAATCGCGATGGGTGTTGCATCAGTATTATTCATCATCCCGATTGTCGCTTCCTGTGGGGCTGGCATTGTGGGTGGCATTTGTGCCGCAGGTGGGGCGATAGCAGGGCCTAAGGGTATGTTTCTTGGTAGCGTGATCGGTTGCTCTATTGGGGCTTTTATAGGTTTAACCGTGACAGCCTACTTTATCCCCTGTTGGGTAGCAAAGGTTTACAATGTGGTTCTGGAGGCGACAAATGGCAATGGCTTTGAAAGGTCCAGCCTTGCTGATAGAATTGTCGCTCATTATGAGGGGGCAGTGCCAACATCAAGAAAGGCATAAACCCAACGCAATCTAAATTGTTAATAAAAAATCGCTGTAACCGCCGCAGCGTTTTTTTATGCTCCGTTTTTTCAATTTTCTTTTTATTGGCACTCTTTATTAATTAAATCTGTTGCGTTCAACCTGATCCCTTATTATATTCGTTGGACGTTATCAATTCTAACCATCATGTTATTGAAAAGTAATTTATCTCAATAGCTTATTGCTTTTAGAAAATGTTCTAAAATAACATCCAAATTTCTGCAGGTGCTACCCGAAAAGCTGAAACCGTTTTTGATTTGCACGCAGTGGATGGCGACCTTTTCCAAGACTGGGTAAAATGATTTATTCTGAGACTAATCCTTAGTTCATCAATCGATTTAAATTGAGCTGTTATATGAATGCTAACGAAACCACCGGATTTTATTTCACCAACCGATACAATCCGTCAACTGTAGTCAGTTTACCTGAAGAAACTGAAGCCAGGCATTCTGGCAAAGAAGTTTCTATTGATATGTACCCAAATAAAAGATCCCAGATATCGGAACAAAACAACAGATACGATGGGCCGTTACTGAAAACCCGAAAAACCGAACGTGTCCTGGCCACATTGTCAGCGATCGCAATGGGCAGTGCATCAGTGATTATCATGCAAGCTGCCGCCCACGTCGGGTGTTTCACTCTGGGTGCCGGAGGTGCGATGTTAGGGGGGATGATGGAAGGACCAGAAGGTCAGTTAACAGGAGGTCGGATAACAGAAGGTCAGTATATTGGTACAGCGGTTGGTGGCGCTGTCGGGTATTTCACAGGATTCAGCGTTGCTGCCTACCTTAGTCCCTACATGGTAGCAAAGGCTTACAATTTTGTTCTGGAGGCGTCCAATGGAACCGGCTGTGAACGGTCAACACTTGCTGACAGGGTTGTGGCTTACTATGAGCGCTGACACTCCCCGCCCTATCGGGCGAGGGTTCTTGATCGCTCAAGAACGTTTCTGTTTCACAGTCCGTAGCTCAGGGAACAGGCTTGGTTATCGCATAAAAGTTCCACAGTGGGAGCTTTTACGATGGCGAATCAACCCATGCTCCCCAAGTCTCACACGAACTCCGCAGACTTAACATCCCGTCTGCCCGACGGTAGGTCTACAAAAGACAGAGTAAAAGTAGCAAGGAATGAACAAACACTCAAGCGGAGCGCTCCACGCGCTCCTGTCTTATATCACCGCCCGATTGGGCGATGCTTTACGACGAGTTTGGTAAAGATTGAACCTGATCGGTTAGAAAACGGGAACAAAATCCTGTCTCTATTGTCTGATAAACACGGTGCCCAAAAATTAACAAGTTCTACACACGCCGCGCTTTTCTACCTTTCATCCTGCCTCCATTGAGTCGCAGAATATAGACAGGAGCTGTTACTACCATGATAATCAGTGAACCAAATCAATTAACACCACCCAGCATACCTGACACCAAAGTCCCTGACAGTAGTGGAGCTGAAGCTTCAACGTACGAATGGCTGACCGGTAAGGCAAGATTCTCATTAGCTTGCGCTGCACAGACCCTTAAGCATCTTCCTAACCCGGCATATTATGCA
This sequence comes from Endozoicomonas acroporae, assembly GCF_002864045.1. Taxonomy (GTDB): domain Bacteria; phylum Pseudomonadota; class Gammaproteobacteria; order Pseudomonadales; family Endozoicomonadaceae; genus Endozoicomonas; species Endozoicomonas acroporae. The sequence continues at coordinate 7,180 of NZ_PJPV01000010.1, read as the reverse complement.
TCATCCGCCCCCGCCAGGCTCATCACTTTGCTAACCCTGGCTGGCAAATGCGTCGCTGACGTTACTACTTATGCATCGGTCAATGCCAAGCCAACGTCCTTATCAACATTGACAAATTCAACAGACTCATTCCTCCCTGTTCCCTTAACGCCTCCTGATGTCAAGTCCCTGGGCCAGCCAGCCTGGATGGCTGCATTGAACAGCCAGAATGAACACGACAGTGGCCAGACTGAAGAAAAGCCCCCCCAGGTGGTGATTGAAAGAGAAGCGACGAAGGATGAGATCGGAGCACCTTTAAGATATAAGCGTTCTCCCAGAGGAGGGAGCTCCAGCAGAGGTGGGGGTTCCAGCAGAGGTGGTGGTTCCAGAGGCTCAAGAGGCTCAAGAAGAGGCTCCAGAAGGTCATCAGGAGGAGTCGGTGGAGGTGGTTCCCACCATCCATTACCTGGCCCAAAAGGGGGCAAATCAACTGGCAGACAATGGTTCGGCAGGATTGGTGGTAAAAAGCACATCGGCAGAGAATATGCCAAGATGGAAAAAAACTACTTTACTGGTCGTAAATGGTTCAAACCAAAGGGTATATCAAAGCATGAACCAGTCAACTTACATGACACTTTACTGTTTTCAAAAACTGGCAAACTAAAGGATAAAATCATTACCCCGCAAGGAAATGCATACAAAATCGAAAAAAGTAATCATTGGTTAAGGGTAAAAAATGACAAGCAAATTATCTCTACAATACCCAGGGCAGTAACATATACCCATGGGACCAATGCTTTTAAACTCGGTGTTTTTAATATTTACTCTCCATGGCTTCCCGTCACGGCGTATTTTTTATATCACGACAAAACAGCCATGCCGTTTGAGTTATGTTTCAGGCCATCTACTTCAGATAACTCGAAGACAGATATAGGTTACTATGCACCCAGTACTAATGAGTCACCCACCGGAAGTGTGAATCATGTTTCTCCAAATGGTACTTTTATTCCCCAAAACAGCACTGCTGTTATTGATGATTCAGATAAACATTTCATCAAGATTGCATCGGTACCCAAAGGGAGTGCTGTCAGCTTTGCCTTGCTTAATAACCAAAAACCGAAAACCGAAACAGGTGTCCCGACATCTGCCACAAAAACAACCACTTCTTTGCCTGATATAACTACCCCAGCGCATCCCACCAATGGCAGTCAGGCATTGTCGACAAACACCAACTGCACTGACGTATCAGAGGCGACACCCATGCCGGTAAAACCGCTTAACTCTACCGACATTGAGAGCAACAATAACATGACCATGGTAAACACCCTGCTAAACGAAGAAAGCCTCTTAACCGATGTCAGTTCACAACTGGTGATAATGAATGAGGGTGAAGTGTTAAAAATCAAAGGTTTGCCACATCGGGTAAGCCAATTCTTCCTTGATAGTGAAAATGACACCGTATTAACTTATTCAATGGATGAACCTAAAAGCGAGGAAGTCAAATATGTAGATTGGCAACCCGGGTACTGGTACAGCTCTGCTAACAAAGTTGCCGATCAAAGTCCTTACAGTTTACTACTGCCAATGCTGGGAATGGTCGGTATAAACCAGAATATTCTCGGATAATTTATCCCGGGGTTCATCCGGCCGCTGCTGCCGACAGGTAGCAGTGGCCTCCTTCAAAATCGCCCTATATCTTATCTCATCATAACCGCCGCAGCTGGCTCAATAATCCGGTTAAACGGCGGCAAAGAGTTCATGATCATCTGGCCATACCTGGCGGTAACCAGCCGTCGATCCATAATCGTGATGCGACCACGATCCTGCTCCGTTCGCAATAGACGACCACAAGCCTGTATCAGGCGGATCGCCGCATCCGGCACGGTAATTTCCATAAACGGATTCCGCCCCTGGGCTTCCAGCCACTCAGAGAGTGCGGCTTCCACAGGGTCGTCCGGTACTGCAAAAGGAATCTTGGCAATAATCACGTGTTCGCAATAATGACCGGGTAAATCTATCCCTTCTGCCAGGCTGGCAAGACCAAACAGGATGCTGACCTTGCCGTCATCAATCTGCTGGCGGTGCTTCTTCAACAACTCCTGTCGTGAATAGTCATCCTGCAGCAGAATCTTCTCCTGCCAACAGGCATCCAGACCAAAGTGCACATCCTTCATCTGTCGGCGGGAAGAGAACAGTACCAGCATCCCTTTTGGGCGATCATCACCGGACAATAACTCTGGTAGCAGCTCAATAATCTCGGCAGTATGATCTTCCGCATTCCGTGGGTCTGAGGCCATGGCCGGTATTACCAGAGAAGCCGCCTCACCATGCAGAAATGGACTGGGCACTACCACACAGCGAGACTGTGCAGGCACTCCGGAGCGCATCCGGAACCGGTCGAAGCAGCCCAGGGCGGCCAGGGTTGCCGAGGTGACAATGGCTGCATGAGCGGGATTCCACAGCGTCTGCCATAAGGTCATGGAAGACATGATCGGGCTGCTGAATACCTCCAGCTCTTCGCCAAAAGCACCTTCGGTCCATTTCAACCAGCGTGCGCTGGGAGGCTCTCCCTCGGGATCTTTGATGGTGTAGGTCAGCCAGAGTTGAAAATGGCTCTCCATTCGCGACTGCATACCACCGATTTCAGGATAGAGCTGTTCCGCCTGCCAGCGATCAATACCGGGAACATCGCCGTCCATTGCATCGTCCAGGGCTTTGGCGATCTTTTCCAGCATACCGCTGCACTTGCTGAAACCGGCTTTCAACCGTTCCGCCTGTTGTCGTAATGGTTCAGGCACAATGCCCTGGGGAAAGCGGTAATAAGCGACCTGACTCTCCCCCTGGGTGGTAAATTGTGTCTTTGGTTCAAATTGGGCAATGCTGTGCAGCATCTCCCGGGTATGACCCAGGGCATTGACCAGGGCATCAAACTCGGGCTGAATCCGCTCCAGCAATTCACCCAGCTCTCCCGGCAGGGTCTGCTGGGTCAGAATCTTCTGCAGATGTCGCCCGGCCTTCTCCAGCCAGCTGGCCGTGCCCTTGACTCTGGACTGACAGGTAAAATGATCAATGGCTTTGTCTGGCAGGTGGTGGCCTTCATCAAACACATAGATGGCATCCTTTGGCTCAGGAAGAATCGCACCGCCTCCCAACGCCAGATCCGCCAGCACAAGGTCGTGGTTGGCAACCACAACATCGGCATGCTCAAGATCACCCCGGGCTTTATAAAATGGGCACTGCCGGAAATAACCACAACGACGTCCGCTGCATTGGGCATGGTCAGTGGTGATGGTTCGCCACTGCTGATCTTCCAGGGCATCAGGCCAGCTGTCCCGGTCACCCTCCCATTTGGCAGCGGCAAATGCCTCCAGCATGCTCTGGTATAGCGCCAGGGAGGACTGATCGTTTTCCAGGGTGTAACCATCGTAGGCGAACATATCCATTAACGAGGCGGTCGCTTCCTCTTCTTGAAGCAGCCGGTCCAGCTTACTCAGACAGGCATAACGCCCACGCCCCTTGGCCAGGGTGTAAGAGAACTTGAGTCCGGTTTTTAAAATAATGTCCGGCAGATCTTTATTGATGACCTGCTCCTGAAGGGTCACGGTGGCCGTGGCAATGACCAGGCGTTTTTTCGCAGCCTGAGCCATTACCACCGCAGGCAACACATACCCCACGGTTTTTCCGGTGCCCGTACCAGCTTCAATCACGGTAACGGAGGGGTCACAGATTCTGCGGCCTTCACTGTCGGTGTTAATATCCCCAAGCGCTCGGGCAATCTCGGCAATCATCTGCTTCTGCCCCGGCCGGGCCTTTAGCTTTTTACTCTCCAGAAAAGCACTGTACGCTTTCTGGATGGCTCTCTTCTGGGGTTCGTCAAGCACAATGCCTATCGCTCTGGTGGAGTAGCTGGTTTAAATAGTCTGATTGTATCCTGTTTCATCACACTGCACAGCGGTGAATACCACAAACTCTATTCAATAAACGATACGACAACCGGAAGCAAAATTCAGAATCCTGACTCTCCCGGGTTTTAAGCTGGTATAAATATTAGTCCCAATATTCCCAAAAGCATTAAACCAGAATGTTCAAAATCAAGATAGTCACTGAATTCAGTGTGTTTGATCTCATTCAATATATCCTTTATCCGCACCGGTTCCGGGTGCAGGTCCGCTTTATTATCCTGTGTGGCGGCACGATAGATGTCGACAGGTAAAGAGACCACGCTGCCAACCAGCCCAATAACAGCAAAAGCAGCCGCAGCAACCGCACCAAGTGCGACACTGACAGGAACGGCGAGCAAAGAGCCCACATAAAATCCGATAAGAGTACCCGTTTTACCCGGAGATTCATCAGAGTCCGGAAAAAATAAACATTGAATTAATCGACCAATGGTACTGCCAATAATGTCACCGGCTATACCACAAATACCACCGACACTGATTATCGGCGCAAAAAGCCCAGCTTGTACACCTATACCCCCCAGTTTCAGAATCCGATTTTTGGCGGCATAAAATGGATAGATTAAGCGATCTTTAAGTGAGGGCTTTTCATCGAATGATCGGTTATTTTCAGTCTGTCTCGTGGCACCGGATTCAGTGGTCGTCCTTCCAGCAAATTGCCCGTCTGTATGGTTGGGGATGGGTCCTGTGACCGTTGAATTAAAGTGCCCGGTAGTGTTACCTATAGCCTGCATGAGATCCCTCCATGGATTTCAATAAGATTGATCAGAAATAAGTACTGCATCTAATCCTACAGCGGGTTTATCCCCTGATCCCATAACAGCAGGGTTATAAATACTGACAGAAAAGCAAACAATCAATTACTTCTCATTACATCTGCATAGGAGGGTGGTGGTGCATCGTCTCTTAGATGCTCGGGAGCGAGTGGTGGAGCTTGTACAGAATGAACATTTGTACTTCGCATTGCCTCTTGATAGGAGGATGGTGCTGTATCGTCTCTTTGAAGCACGGGGGCGAGTGGTGAAGCTTGTACAGAATGAACATCAGGACGAAGCTGAGAATCTCTTGCGGTCGCTTCAACAACATCACTATTATAAGAAGCTTTTTCGTCGGTCCTTGGGTTGATTGCAGCACTTTTGCCTTCTCTGATTGACTTGCAATGAAAAAATCTGGGAATGGGCTCTGGCATTTCTTTACGATCTTCTCTTTCGTCGGTTTTTGAGTCTTGACTATTTATCTGTTCTGTTTCACCGAATTCTGAGAGAAAAACAAAAACGTCTCTCACCTTCAGGTTCTCAAGATTAAAATTTCGCACTTCCTCCGCAAATTCAATATCAGTAATTTTTTGTACCTTATCGCAGTTGAGCTTTTTCAGCCCCTCCGGGTTAGCACCATGCTTCTTTAAAAAAGCAACTAACTCTGATTTGTTCTTACTGTTTGCCACAAAGGCAGGAGTGATAAGACCATAGCCATCCACCGGCTCTCCTTTTGCTAAAAGGAGTTCGACCATTTCGATTTCGCTATCTGTGTCCATCTGATCCGATGAAGCTACCGCTGTAATGAGATTATCCAGGCCATATAAATCACGACATACATGATACGTGTTATCCTTGTCCAATCCATGGTCGGTCAGATAATCGACAATCTTCAGGTGTCCGGAGTTAGTCGCTTCCCAAATGGGTGCATATTCAGATACTTTATAAACCTCCTGCATCTGATTTTCGACCAGATAGTGAATGATATCGCTAAATCCGTGTCTGGCAGCTATACGCATATAGTTGTAATCATGTTTATTGAGGATGGATAAGGCTTCGGATCTGGAAATGGCATCTCTAAACGTTCGCAACCGGCCAAGTTCCTCAGCTTTCTGCTCGCGTTCTTGCTGAGCCAGCTCTTCTCTGGTTGGGTATGTAAATACGGTTGGCTGTTGAACATCAGGTTGCTCAGCTGTCGGCTGGCATTCGCTATTGTCCAAAGACCGCCAGTTGGTGATGGATAACGTGGAAGCGGTTGGCTGTTGAACATCAATATGCCACTCACTAACGGCCTTTTCAGCGCTGCAATCTTTTCTATTTCTTAGCGTAGTTCCTGAACTACTCAGTTTTACATACGTTTGACCACCTGAGCCTGGCTCTGGTTTATCCGACTTACCAGCTTGATATTGGTATGATGGATCGGGCAGAGCTGGCGTTTTGGAAGGTATCATAGAAACACCCTGATGCTTGTTGTTGATGGTAAAAACAATCCGTTATTTATTTTTTGCTGCTTTTGGAGTAGAAAACCTGAATAAAGTTCCCTATTCATGAGCTATTTGCCAGACGCTGAAACCCATGATCAGGTAGCGCAGCAGGTTGAGATTCAGACCTTGTTTCAGGGTTACATTGACCGTCAGACCGATGAGACAGACCGAGCATAAAAAAAGGACACCCACTATTCCCAGTCAACAAACTGGCTGAGTTCAGGCATTTTGATATCATCCCATATATCCATTACCCGCACTTGCTTTGGGTTCAGGTCTGCTTTATCAGCCAGTGTCATGCCATGATAGATATCAAACGGTGAAGCCAGCACGCTGCCAGCCAGACCAATAACAGCAAAAGCAGTCGTAGTAAACACACCAAGAACAACGGCGGCAGGAATGGATAGCAAAATCCCTGTATACAATCCCAGTAAAGCACCAACTTCACCCGGTGGTATATCAGAGTTTGGAAAGAATAAACTTTTAATTAATCTACCAACGGTATTGCCAATAATTTCACCGGCTCCAACACAGATAGCACTTGCAGCGAACATCGGCGTATAAACTCCAGCCTGTGCACCTATACCAGCCATGTGCAGTATGCGATTTTTGGCGGCATAAAATGGATAGATTAAACGATCTTTAAGTAAGGGTGTTTGATCGAATGATCGGTTATTTCCAGTCTGTCTTGTGGCATCGGATTCAGTGGTCGTCCTTCCCTCAAATTGACCAACAGCACTGTTTCGGGTGGGGCCTGTGACCGTTGAATCAGACTGCCCGGAAATTTTGCCTATAGCTGGCATAAGGCACCTCCATAGATTTCGATAAGATTGATTAGAAATTACTGACAGAAAAACAAACAATTAAGTTCTTAACAGCCTTTAACTTTACAGCTCTTGCGGTAACAGGTCAGAGCCTGTTAACGTTTCGCTGTAAATTCAGCAAAGAAACGTCAACAGCTGCATATAAGTAGTTGGCCAAATGGAATCGTATATTTCTGGCT
>NZ_PJPV01000001.1 GCF_002864045.1 Endozoicomonas acroporae | reverse complement strand
GCGTCAACTGCCGCTATAGAGTCAACAGCGGCGTCAGCAGCAGCCACAGTGTCAACAACCGCTTCTGCGTCAACTGCCACTATAGAGTCAACAGCGGCGTCAGCAACAGCCACAGTGTCAACAATCGCTTCGGCGTCAACTGCCACTATAGAGTCAACAGCGGCGTCAGCAACAGCCACAGTGTCAACAACCGCTTCGGCGTCAACTGCCACTACAGAGTCAACAGCGGCGTCAGCAGCAGCCACAGCAACCGCTACGGCGTCAACAGACGCTACAGTGTCAACAACCGCTTCAGTGTCAACTGCCACTTCAGAGTCAACAACGGCGGCGTTATCAGCTGCCACAGTGCCAACAACCGCTACAGCGATCATTATCACAGGTACCCTTGTGGCAGCGAGCGGATTGGGCATTGTCGGCTATTCAACCTATCAATGGATTACCGGTTACCGGCACGGGTTGCGTGGTAAGAAGCTGGCGATGAGACCCCTGACTCGTGGTAAAGAACTGGCTAGCGCTGCGGTCAACTCGGTATCACAGTGTATTCAGGGAACCAGGGAACGAGTGAACAGGCAGAGAGTTCCTACACAGAAACCAGACCATGAAATGAGCCAGGTACTGACTGACAGAGTAACGGAGCAGGACAAACGTGTGTAACTTATTTATTTAGACAGTCCCCTGTATTGGAGCGTTTAATAAAGGCGACCGTCACCGAACAGTCGCCTTTTCATAGCACCAGAATGTCAGAACGATCAGGCTGCTGCTGATTCTTCCTGTTTTCCCTCTACAGAGTTCATCAATCTGTTCCGCTTAGGCGCTGTCACAAACATAGGGCAACCATCGCATTACGCTTCCGGAACCGCTTTCAGGGTAGCCACCAGCAGATCCCAGAACCTGGCAACGCTCTTGATATTTACTTTCTCATCCGGAGAGTGCGGGAAGCGGATGGTTGGGCCAAAGGAGATCATATCCCACTCGGGGTACTTGCTGCCCAGCAGGCCACATTCCAGACCGGCATGAACCACTTGTACGCCGGGTTCCTGACCATACAGCTCCGTATAAACCCGTTTCATAATAGCCAGAATCTGAGAGTCAGCATCTGGTTTCCAACCCGGGTAGCTGTCGGAGAAGATGACTTCGGCATCCAGCATTCGGAACAGACCAGCGACAGCATCACTCAGGGCATCATTACAGCTGCCCACCAGACTTCTTGGCAGGATATGGGCTTTGATCTTGCCTTCATTGATGGTCAGAACACCCAGGTTTAAAGAGGTTTCTACCACGCCTGCAATGGCGTCACTCATTCTCTGGGCACCATTTGGGCAGGCATTCACCGCAGCTACCCATCGGTTCTGATCCCGCTGAGACATCAGTTCGGCAGCGGGCGCAGCCTCACTCAGAGTCAGTGTCAGGTTGGGCTCCACCACCGCCAATTCGGCAGTCAGCTCCTTGCTGCACTGGTCAATAATTTGCTCACAAGCCTCCAGTGATGACTCAGGAATGGCAATGACCGCAGATGCTTCACGGGGAATGGCATTGGCCAGGGAACCACCGGTCAGGCTGGCAATACGCACACCTTCTGCCTCCAGACGGCAGAGGACACGGACCAGCAATTTGATGGCATTGCCCCTGCCCAGATGAATATCACACCCGGAATGGCCACCTTTGAGTCCGGCAATGGACAGGGTTTTGCAGGTCAATCCATCCTGAGCGGCTTCAGTCGTGTAATCCCCATTAATCTCGACACGGGTACCACCGGCGCAGCCAATGTAGAGTTCGCCCTCATCTTCAGTATCCAGGTTGAGCAGGATCTTGCCGGTCAGAACACCCTGCGCAAGCCCCTGAGCGCCGATCATCCCGGTCTCTTCAGTAGCGGTGAACAGCGCTTCAACAGGACCATGCTGCAGGTCTTTGGCAGCTAATACGGCCAGTGTTGCCGCCATACCGATGCCGTTATCGGCACCGAGTGTTGTGCCCTCGGCAGTCACCCAGTCACCATCGATATAGGCTTTAATCGGGTCAGTGGGGAAGTCATGAACGGTATCGTTATTTTTCTGAGGCACCATATCCATATGGCCCTGAAGAATAACACCGGCACGGTTTTCCATACCGGGTGTCGCCTTTTTGCGAATAATGACATTGCCTGCCGCATCGGACTGCCACTCAAGATTGTGCTCTTTGGCAAAGCCAATCAAATGCCCACGAATCTGTTCTTCATGGAACGAAGGGTGAGGTATGTCACATATGGCGGAAAAGTGCTGCCATAGCGCGTGAGGCTGCAGTTCGTGGATAGCGCTCATTTAAGACTCCAGGGCTAATAATATTGACTGCTGTGTCGGAATATTTATTTGCAGTAGTCGTATAGTGAGGGTGCCGGGAATAAACATCAATGAGGGTTTTCTACCTTTATATTGTGCAAAACAGTCGTCAATGGTGGCAACAGGCAAGCGTGCGGATGAGTCTGCCATTTTTCAGGGAACGATGCTGGAATACAGCTGTCTGAAAAGTGCAACAAACGTTATTGACTGGATGTGTTATTTTGGACGCAATCTCCAAGCCCCAACCGGGTGTTCAACTTGATAGCAATCAGAGTGTTGATGATGTCACAGAGCTTCTGGGGGAGGTTTCATTCAATCATCGTGAAACCAGGGTTACGACAGATGGATTAGTACCTGAGACAACGTCACAAACGGATGTTGCCACGGTTTTGGACTCATCTCCCCGTGATGTTCCGGTAGTTAACCGATCAGTCTCTATGCCGTCTGATGGTGGTTTTGCTTATTCACCGGCCGATACGGGCTTGCGGTTGGAGTATTTGCACAAACATCCTATTGCAGAAGGGTTAAATAGGGATCCTGACCATTCAGCCCTCATTAAGCAGCTGTGTGATGCCACTTCAGATCGTGAAAAATTATCTTTATTTGAACAATTACAAGTATTGGTTGAATGTAAACATGCTTCAAATAAATTGATTGCAATTTCTCTTCTTCAGCATTTATCAAAGCACTCTGACCTGGCAAAGCAGGCATTTGGTCTGATCAATAATTGTGATCAGTTTTCAAGCATTAACGGTAATATTGATGAGCGTAGTTTGCTATTTAATGTTGGTATTCTGGACGCTCTCTATAGCCAGTTAACGGACTTGTCAAAGCTATTAAAGGGAGAGCTGTGTACGGAATCGCTTTCAGTAATTCGTTATACCAATATGATCTTTCCTGAGCCTGAGCCTATGTTTGCTCTTGATGTCATGAACCTTCGTCAACTCTCGGGTTATGGGGAAGAGCTGTCTCATCACAAGGAACAAGTAGTTCTAAGGTGTAATTGGGGTCCTGCGGATACTCGTTTAATTGAATTGATATCGATGATCTCTCGTTACCGTGAAGCTGAACTCTGTATTTATGCCAGCATTTCTCAAGCCTCAGCAAACTGTCTTAACGATTATCTAAGAGCAAATAATATTGACCGATTGTTTTTCCCTATGGCGGGATCCGGTTATTTTTCTAAAAGTATGATTGAAGCAGGCATGCCCTCAACCTGCTTTGATATCAATCCACCGGAAAGAACCTATACCAGGGTAAATAAAGCGGATGTGTTTGTCAGCGTCGACAAGTTTGCCAAAATACTTGCTTTGTCTGGTGGTAACATGGACTCATCAGCATTGGTACTTGATGCGCCGCAGCCCGTTTTCATGGATAACGGGCGCTGGGTGGACGCTGATGAATTTCTTCCCAGGGTTATTAAGTCCTGGTTTGATCGGGGAGGTAAGAATTTGCTGGTCATTTCTGAGGCTGGTGGTCAGGAATTGCTGTTCTCTTCCAAAGCATTAACAAAAATGGGACTAGCCATGATACCGGTGATACCGGGCTTTCCTCCTGAGATATTTCAAAGCCTGGGGGAGCATGTCGGTGTCTGTGGTCTTTATCGGATTGATAAAAAATAAGTGGTTGATTGCCTGCTGTTGTGCTCTCATTGTTTGACGCCCAATAGAGACAGCAAAACTCTGGCGAGACCGACTTTTTCTCCTATTATTCCAGTTGAAATATAAGTCACTGTCAGGATGTCTCGATAATGAAACTCTACGACGTTTATGTGCAGAAGTCAGTCAGATGGTCTTCCGCTGTCTTGCTGGCATTCACGGTGTTTGTTGCTGAAGGGGCTTATATCGGCCCCGGATCAGGGGTTAGTTCTGTATCTGACTCCGGTGATGGTACGACAACCGTCGCCGCTATCCTGAAGAATCCTCAGGACGACAGGCGGGTCGTCCTGAGGGGCAATCTGGTCCGAAAAATTAAACATGAGACTTACCTGTTTAACGACGGTACCGGTGAAATCATCGCGGATATTGATGATCACGACTTTCCACCGCAACCGGTAACAGCCAATACCAAAGTAGAGATTATTGGTGAGGTGGATGTTGATCGGGTATCCGTCGTTGAAATAGACGTAAAGTCTCTGCGAATTATCAGCAAGTAGGGCAGTCTATTCTCGGTCAGCCTCCTGGCAATGGTTCAACCACTCACGGTTCTCTTTGCGTTTGCCACGGACCTGATCAAAATACATGGACTGAAGCTTTTCCGTCACGGGGCCACGCTTGCCGCAGCCAATCTTGCGCCCATCGTGTTCACAAATAGGCATAACTTCTGCAGCCGTGCCGGTAAAGAATGCTTCACGGGCAATATATACTTCATCACGGGTAATGCGTTTTTCCCGGACTTCCAGCCCAAGCTCCCGGGCAAACCGGATGATGGTGTCCCGGGTAATGCCTTCCAGGCAGGAAGTCAGTTCCGGGGTATAGAGAATGCCATCTTCTTTCACAATAAAGACATTCTCACCACTGCCTTCAGCGACATAACCCTCGTTATCCAGCAGCAGGGCTTCTTCACAGCCACTGTCCAGTGCTTCCCGCAGTGCCAGCATGGAATTCATGTAATTCCCGTTGGCTTTGGCCTTGCACATGGTGATATTTACATGGTGTCGTGTATAGGAAGAGGTACGAATTTTGATGCCACGCTCAAGCGCCTCCGGCGACATGTAAGAAGGCCAGTTCCAGGCAGCAACCATGGTGTGAACCTGAAGGCCCTCGGCTCTTAACCCCATACCCTCAGAGCCCAGGAAGCACATTGGCCGCAGGTAGGCTTCGTCCAGCCCATTCTCACGAACGACAAGCTTCTGTGCTTCGTTCAGTTCTTCTTTGCTGAAGGGGATTTCCATTCTCAGGATGTGGGCGCTGCGAAACAGGCGGTCGGTGTGTTCCTTCAGACGGAAAATGGCAGGTCCTTCTGGCGTGTTATAGGCTCTGACACCTTCAAAAACCCCCATCCCGTAATGAAGGGTGTGGGTCAGCACATGGGTTTTGGCTTCACGCCAGGGAACTAACTTCCCATCTAACCAGATAACGCCATCACGATCGGCGAAAGACATCGGGAAACTCCAGATCTAAATTATTTTGTTGGTGAAAGAGTCTGAAGTGACTATTGGATCACAACTTTTCTCTGATGCCAAAGAGTGATTGTTAGACAGGCTCCTCGGCAGGGGATTGCAAAACTCTCAAGCGTTATCATTTTACCGGAACCAGCTGCGCAGGTTTCAGATCTTTTCAGAATATTCTAACGATTAAGCCATTTCTAATTGAACCGATCGAGTAATTTATGGTCAAAAAGTACTTTGATGGTTCATCAAAATTTGAGGCCATTTGACACTTGCCTTTGAGTTGGGGTCTCTTGACTGATGTATCTACTGGTTGCTGAATCAAAAATTTAAACAGGAGCTATTGCTAATGAACCTGGGTAATTCTTTCGGTTGCTTATCGGGCGGAAGTGATCTTTCTCTATATGGGGAGGTTGATCATCAGGAACCGGTACTGATTTATGATCGGGATCGGCAGCAAGCCTTGTCCGGTAAAGTATTCAGAACAACCAGCGGAGCATTGTTTCGATGTAAACCTGAGGATTTGAATGAAATTGAGAGCAGAATGTACTGTGGCGAATGTTCGGAGGGTAATAGACATATCATGGAAGGCAGGCCTTTGAATCACAGGGAGATCGTTAACAGCGCCATCCTTGATGTGCGACCAAAAGACGCATCAATAATCAATTCACTGAAGGGGTATACTTTAGCATCTGACCTACAGTGTTTTATAAAGGCAGATCCTATTAATTACAAGAAGTATGAAGAGCATGGAGAACTGACCGCCCTTTCCCGGCGCGTCATAGTATATTGTGCGAAGGACCATAATGGTGATGAATGTCGTCAGGCCGTGGAGTTAAGCTATTTGCCTGACCATTATCATGGCGAACATCATGGGTGCTTTCCTCCCCCGGCAGTTGCACCCCAGGGACTCTATCCAACAGAGGATTTGATGACATTTGACAACCTCCCAGAGAGGGCAGCTGGATCCGGGGATGAACAAAGTATGGTTCAGATGCAGTTAATGTCGGGCATGAAAATCCTTGAACATCTGCAAAAGACAAACGAGGAGCAGGCTGAGCAAATCATTCAACTGAACAAAACGATAGAACAACTGCAAAGCAGTGTAGGAAACCTCTCTGTAACCTGCGCTGATTCTAAAATTCAAATAAAGGAATTGCAGGAACAGCGCACGGATGGAACGTTTTTATGGAGAATAGACAACTTCAGGGAAGCCATAGACAAGGCAAGTATCGACATAGAAACATCGTTTGACAGTCCGGTTTTCTATTCGGCACCGGAAGGATACAGGATGAAGGCAACAATATTTCCTTATGGCGATGGTAAGGGAAAAGGCACCCACATCAGTCTGTTTATATCAATTATGAAAGGCATGTATGACGAAATTCTGACTTGGCCATTCGATCAAACTTTATCCTTTGAGATAGTTGGGGAAGGAAAAGAAGTTTTGGGAGTAAATAGATCTGAACCCGACCGGACGATCCCAAGCTTCCAAAAACCGGAGAGCATGAATAGAGGTATTGGTTGCGATAAATTTATGGCAATCGATGATCTTACACACATGCTTCCGGGTGGCAGTCTATTTATCAGGGTCAACGTCGGTGAGAAGGCCAGTGGCAGTTAGGAGTTGGCTAAATTCCTCACCACCCTCATTTTCGGCTTGCGCGGGCGGGGATAAAGACAGGAACGCATAAAGTGCTCCACGGGGCGGCCATCCACATGGCGGCCGCCACGAGAGTTTGCAAATAATCAATTAACCGTCGGTTGATTCCTGCTCATGTCATACAGTCTGCCCAGATAGTCATAACAGCCTGACGCAAATAGTTGCCAGAGGTATTGTCTACTTCAGGTACCTCGTTTTGTAATGCTTTTTGATGAATACTGAACCGGAAGGTTTTATAAGCCTCCCGAAGCTGATGGGCGTCGTCATGTTTCAACAGGCCAGCAAGCTCCAGTTCTTCAGAGATCCGCACATTGTCGGTCCACTTCAACAGCGAAGGGTACTGGCTGGAGTAGCGCAGAACGGCAAACTGCATCAGAAACTCAATATCAACGATGCCGCCCGGGTCATGTTTTAAATGGAAGACTTCACCGCTATTGACTGAAGATGATGTTGTCCTCAGGTGTTCCCGCATTTTCTGGCGCATATCCACAACATCATCACGGAGTTTGTTAACATCCCGTTGCTGGCTGAGAATCGCTGATCTGAGGTCTGCAAACTTCTGTGCAAGCGTTGGGTCACCGGTAATCACACGGGCACGCACCAGGGCCTGGTGTTCCCAGGTCCATGCTTCCTCTTTCTGGTACTTCTCAAAGTAAGTGAAGGAGTTGACCAGCAATCCCTTGGAACCGGATGGGCGCAGTCTCATGTCCGCATCATAAAGAATACCCGAGGGTGTCTGCGTGGTCAGAATATGGATGATTCGCTGACCCAGGCGGGTATAGAACGTGGTGCTGTCAATGGCCCTGGGGCCATTGGTCTCTTTATTGGTACCACCATTATGGATGAAGACCAGGTCAAGATCAGAGCCGGGGCCTAACTCAATACCGCCCAGCTTGCCGTAACCAACAATAATGAAGCCGGGATCACAGAGGTTGCCGTCAGCATCCCGGGGCATTCCATATTTTTCGACCAGGTTGCGCCAGGCAATGGCCAGAACGGCATCAAGAATCACTTCAGCAATCCAGGTCAGGTAGTCACTCTCTTTCATCAACGGCAGGGTGCCGGACACCTGGGCAGCCGTTACTCGTAAGACATGGGCCATTTTGAAGTGGCGCAGAACTTCCATCTGGTTCTCAAGATCATCTTCCGGAATATGGGCGAGCTGTTGGCGCAGCTCGTCGGCCAATGCTTCTTTTTCCGGTGGATTATAGAGGTCGCCAAGATTGAGGAACTCATCGAGAAGTGCTGGGAATCGGGCAATCTGTTCAGCAATCCATGGGCTGGCAATACAGAGTTTGCCAAGGTGCTCCAGGGCGGCAGGGTTCTCGATCAGCAGAACCAGGTAAGCGGTTCGACGCAGCACTGCCTCAATCAGCGGAAGAATTCGCAGTAAAAAAGTATCAGGTTCAGTGGCGTTGGCGGCCACTCTCAGCAACAGTGGGATGAACTTATCCAGACGGTCACGGCTCTGCCTTCTGACCCGGGTAAGGGCTTTGCCATCTCGCAGGGAAATCAGTCGCTGCCATGAGGCATCGACATTGTTATAGCCCTCCCGGGCCATCAGCTGCTGTTCTTCTTCCTCGCTCAGTTGACCAAGCCAGAGTGCTTGCCACTGGTCACTATGATTATCTTTGGTATTGGTGGTTTCAGGATCAGCAATAACCGCATCAAAGTGCGTGGTGACCCGGTGACGGTGGTCTTCCAGCGTGTCCAGTAATCCGGACCAGTCTTTTTGCCCCATGCTGAAGGCGACCCGTGCCTGAGCTTTCGGGTTTTTTGGCAGATCCTGAGTCTGCCGGTCGGCAATGGCCTGAATGGCATGTTCAAGGTTACGAAGGAAGGTATAAGCGGCTTTCAGCTCATTGGCTTCGTCAGGCGAAAAATAGTGTTTGCTCTGCAGTATTGATAGAACCGTCAGCAGGTTGCGCTCCTGAAGACTGCGGTCACGCCCGCCATGTATTAACTGGAAAGACTGAATGATGAACTCAATTTCACGAATGCCACCCGGCCCAAGCTTGATATTGCTCTTCATGCCTTTGCGTTTCACTTCCCGGCGGATCAGCTGCTTCATTTCCCGCAGGGCGCTGATGGAGCCAAAATCAATGTAGCGACGATAAACAAAAGGACGCAGCTGGCTGAGCAGCAGCTCGCCTTCGGGCATGTTGCCGGCAACCACCCGGGCCTTGAGCATGGCGTAACGTTCCCAGTCCCGGCCCTGATCCTGATAATACTGCTCCATCGCCGCAAAACACATGGCCAGGGCTCCGCTGGAACCATAAGGCCGCAGTCGCATATCAACCCGGAACACAAAACCATCGGCACTTTGACAATCCAGCACCTTGATCAGTCGCTGGCCAAGGCGGATAAAAAACTCCTGATTGGTAATGACCTTTTTGCTGCCACGGGTTTCTCCCTGGCAGGGGTAGGTGAACATCAGGTCGATGTCTGAAGAGAGGTTAAGGTCTCTGGCTCCCAGTTTGCCCATACCCAGTACTACCATGTTCTGGGGAACCGGCTCTTCCCCCGGGATGTTGGTGCCGTAGGGCGTTCCCATGCTCTGGCAGCTGTCCTGGTAAAGCCAGTTGAGTGCGCTGTCAATGCAGGCATCCGCCAGGGCCGACATATCCGCTGTGGTTTCCGGCATGCTGACCCGACGATTCAGGTCGAGCCAGATAATCCGCAGCATTTCCCGGTTGCGGTAAAGTCTGAGAGCCTTGATCAGGTCCTGCTCATTTTCAACCGCTGCCAGTGCTGTTTGCAAACGTTCCGGGTGGGTTCGGGCTAAATCAGGGAGTTTGTCATGGTTTTCCAGAATGCTGGCAAGCCACTGAGGGTGACGAATGCACTGCTGCGCGGCAAAGTCACTGCCTGCCCAGCAATGGATCAGCTGATCCATCAGCCCGGGACTCAGTTGATCGCTCTGGTCAGGAAAAAGGCTACCAGGAAAAGTAAATGACGGGTTGTTATCCACAAACTGTTGCCAGTGAGCAGTGACCACGTTCCTGATTTCTGCTGGAAGAATTTCCGTAGTAGTGTCAGGTGACCCGCAGGCAGTTAATTGTTGACTGAGTTGTGCCCTGAGTGACTCCATAAACCCGCTCTCTTCTGGTTACTGGTGCCATTTTATGAGAATGGGATGACTATAGCCATATAAGTAGCTGATCCAATGAAATCACCAGCTACTTACCCGTTTTCAACGCTGCCCGGATCAGACCCTCAAACGTTATTGCCAGGAGGCTGACCGAGAATAGCGCCCGTAGCGAGGATGGCAGAAAATTGAGGATAAAAAGTCGGAATTTTTTAGTGAATAGTGGTTCTATTTGCTAAAAATTTCCGACTTTTTAGACCAATTTGCTGCCACCGCACGACTGCATGGATGCAGGAGCTAGAGCAACGCAGGAGCAGTTGCCGCGTAGGGCAGTCTATTCTCGGTCAGCCTCCTAGGAGCCTCGGTAAGTCTTAAGCGGTTGCAGGGGTGGTTTTTTGCTGGCCAGGCAACATAGCTGGTAAAAGCCGGTTGTATATCAAAGTCTTTAAGCTTCTTGATTTCCTGCTGATAAACAGGTGCGTAGCCAACCAGTCGATAAAGTGGGCTGTCGTAATGCGTTGTGACGGAAACAACTTTATCGCCCCGTTTGAATGCTTTTTTTGCGGCAAATACCGAGAGTTCATGGGATTGCCCGAACGCTGTGAATTGTCCCAGTGTCCACCCGCTGCCTAGTTCCAGAATCTCCAGGGGAACCAGTCCCACGGTTGGCATGTTAAAATACTGTTTGATTTCAAATATGTCGTTATGGTGCTCCAGGGCAGTAACGTGCTCCAGCAGTTGGATATTTTGAGCCATCGTCAAGAGTCTTTCAGGAGTAACCTTCTCCTGAAACGCGGTGGTGAGCATGGCCTGTTCTCCAGCTGAGAGTCCTGCAATTAACGTTGCCATCTGCCGCAGGGTAGAAGAAACCTGGCCAGTGCAAAGCATTTCCTGAAATGCGAAAGGGCTGAATGGCACGGTGAATGGATTTCTATCATGAATCAGGTATTCATGATCCTCCAATTGTTGAATATCTATTTTTGCGTATGGGCTTTGGTCTAACAGATCGTCCCAAAGGCCATGGGCCACCACGGCTTTCAGTGTTGTTACCGTCAGACCGGCTTCTCTGCTGAGAAATGCCAGTGCCAGTAAATGAGAGTATCTACCGTGCAGAAAGTTGCCTGACCAGGTGCTGTCGGTAAAACCTGATTCGTTTATCAGAGAATTGGCGATTTCTGCAGGGACATAGCCAATAAACTCCGGGGCATCTTGCAATTGCAGACCTCCCCGGGCCAGTTCTCCCAGAACGTTAGATAAGGCGCCCCGGATTTTAGGGGCTGTGGCTTTGACAAAAATTTCCCCCTTCATGCCATCGGGATGAGAATATCGATATTTCTGTGCGTTGCATACGGTCTCAGCATCCTCTACGGCACTGACTTTGACTTGCTTTTCAATGTTTGCTTTTTGCTCTGTGGTCAGTTCAAGATTAATAAAACCTTCTTTTACCAGTAAGTAGTCCTGAAGCTGTTTTGCGTCCAGCTCTGTAACCAGATCTTCAGGCAGCAAATGCCTGAGTTTACTGCCGACCAGATCGAAAAAAACACATTGAGCAGGGTAATCGAACAGTTTAAGTTTGCAGAACTTGTATTGATCTTGTTGACAGATATTGAGTGCTTCTATGTTTTTCTCTTTCATGGTTGTGCCGTGAGAAAAAATCTCGGCAATATGCCGGGCAAGTTGCAAACCGACAATATGTTTTGACTGGTCGGTGAAAAAGGTTCCCGGAAGGAGCAACGATTTAAGGTCAATACGCGATAAGTCCCAAAATACATTGTTATTGCACTTGACAAGAATGGGGCCCGGATCACTGATCGATCGTTCGCCCAGGGGGATCTCTTCCACTGACCTGTAACCGGCACGATGGGCAGAGGTATGACGAACTCCCCCAATAGAAATTTCTTTATTATTATGACGTACCGGTTGAGTTACTTTTTTATTAGACTCTAATGCCGATTTAAACATCGGTGTTTCTAACAGTGAAATACTATCCATACTTACACGTTTTATAATCTCATTAATTTAATAGATAGGGCGGATTTGATTATATTTAATTTGAAAAGTTCATAATATTCAGGTTTATTATTTTTAGTGGTCATTTTTGTTTCAGAGGGACGAGCCCGTTTTGTTGTTTGCCAAGTTGATTTCCCGACTTCCTTTTAAGGTGATCTATATTATTTCCTATTTTTTTTATTTGTTCGCCTTTTATCTCTCCAAATATCGAACAGGAACTGTGCACAAGAATTTGCGGCAGGCTTTTCCGGAAAAAAGGGAGGCGTATATTGCTGATGTGGCCAGACAGTTTTACCGGCATCTGTCGGACCTTGCCTTTGAAGTGATCAAGGCGCACAGCATGAGCGCAGAAGCGTTTAAAGAACGCTGCTCAATTGTTGGCGCTGATGCCTTGGAGGCGGCATCCCGGGAAAGGTCCAGGCCAATCATTGTGTTAACCATCCATCAGGGTAATTGGGAGTGGATGCTCCATAGCGTGTCACAACACCTTGGTGTGCCTATTGATCCGGTTTACAAGCCTTTGCACCACAAAGGCTGGAATCAGTTTATCCATGAGATTCGCAGCCGCTTTCATTCCCGCCCCATTCCAATGAAACAGGCCGGGCGGGACATTCTTAAGGGCAAAAATGGTTTCCGGCTGTTTGTGATGCTCGCTGATCAGACGCCGGCAGAAGGAGAGCGCAGTTACTGGGTCCCTTATCTCAATAAAGAAGCACCTTTTTACCTTGGAGCGGAAAAAATTGCCTTACTGACCCAATACCCGGTCTTTTTTGCCCAGTGTCGACGACTAAAACGCGGCTACTATGAACTTGAATTTAAAGCGCTGGCTCTGCCCCCTTATGAAAAAACCAAAGACAAAAATCACCATCCGGTTATTGATGCTTATGTCAGTGCTGCACAGGCCGCGATCTATGAACAGCCGGAAACGTTCCTCTGGAGTCATCGTCGCTGGAAACGAAGCCGGAAAAGTGATGAATAGTGTGTCTGATGACATCAGCTATTAAACGATACCCAAATTTCTGTTGGCAGACCCCGAGACAGTTCGGTTTTTAGCCAATAAAATCCATGGTTGATAGATTGTGAGTAAAAGTGTTTGTTTTTGTTGTCTCTGTTGTGAAGTTTTTCTATAAAAATCAATACTTTTTGCAATAAAAATACATGTAAGTACTGGTACTCATTGCGGGAATTGCTTATCTTGTAGTTATATTGCATTTGATTAGTATCAATTTTTTTTAAAGCTTTGGCTGTTAGACGAAACTTGTTCGTATGCTTGATGTTGCAAGTAATCAACCATTAACAATAACGATCACAAAGTTTGTTTTAGCAGTATCGATCCCGGAGCCGATTTGTATGCATGATATCGACCCAATAGAAACCAGGGAATGGCTGGAAGCACTGGATTCCGTCCTGGAGCAGGAAGGTGAAGACCGTGCTCATTTTCTGCTGACCCGGCTTTCCCAGCATGCTCGTGCCAAAGGTACGCAGCTGCCCTACGCTATTACCACGCCGTATCGCAATACGATACCACCGGAAAAAGAAGCCCGTATGCCCGGCGACCTGTTTATGGAGCGTCGTATTCGCTCCCTGGTCCGCTGGAATGCGCTGGCTATGGTGATGCGCGCCAACAAGAAGGACAGCAGCCTGGGTGGACATATCTCTTCCTTTGCCTCCAGTGCCACTCTGTACGACATCGGGTATAACTACTTCTTCCACGGCCAGGGCAGTGACCGTGAAGGCGATCTGATTTATTACCAGGGGCACGTCGCGCCCGGTATTTACTCCCGGGCTTTTCTGGAAGGTCGTCTGGACGAGGGCCAGCTGGATAATTTCCGTCAGGAAGTAGATGGCAATGGTCTTTCCTCCTACCCTCACCCCAAACTGATGCCTGACTTCTGGCAGTTCCCGACCGTATCCATGGGCCTTGGCCCTCTGCAGGCGATCTATCAGGCTCACTTCATGAAGTACCTGATTAACCGTGGCATGTCCCAGGATCAAAACCGTAAGGTCTGGGCATTCCTCGGGGATGGTGAGATGGATGAGCCGGAATCTCTCGGTGCCATCTCCCTGGCCGGTCGTGAGAAGCTGGATAACCTGATCTTCGTGGTCAACTGTAACCTGCAACGTCTGGATGGTCCGGTCCGTGGTAACGGCAAGATCATTCAGGAGCTGGAAGGCATCTTCCGGGGGGCTGGCTGGAACGTTATCAAGGTCGTCTGGGGCCGTCACTGGGACCCGCTGCTGGCCCAGGACAAGCATGGCAAGCTGCAGGAAGTGATGGACAAGGCCGTTGACGGTGATTACCAGAACTGTAAGGCAAAAGGCGGTGCCTGGACCCGTGAGCACTTCTTTGGCCGTGACCCGGAAGCGCTGAAGCTGGTTGAGCACCTGTCGGATGATGATATCTGGCGTCTGAACCGTGGTGGCCATGACCCCTACAAAGTCTTCGCGGCCTACCACGAGGCGGTTAACCATAACGGCCAGCCTACCGTCATTCTTGCCAAGACGGTTAAGGGCTACGGTACCGGTACCACCGGTGAAGCGGCCAACGTCAGCCACAACGTCAAGAAGCTGCCGGTCGATGACCTGAAGCACTTCCGTGACCGCTTTGACCTGCCGATCAAAGACGAAGACATTGAGACCCTGCCGTACTTCAAACCCGACGCTGACAGCCCGGAAATGAAGTACATGCGCAAGCGTCGTGAAAAGCTGGGCGGCTTTATTCCCCAACGCCGCGTAGAAACCGACGTTAAACTCGAAATTCCGGGCCTTGAGGCTTTTGAAGCGGTGACCAAAGGCAGTGGCGAACGGGAAATCTCCACCACCATGGCTTACGTACGCATTCTGGGTGCGCTGGCCAAAGACAAGAGCCTGGGCAAGCACATTGTGCCGATCATTCCGGATGAAGCCCGTACCTTTGGTATGGAAGGTATGTTCCGCCAGCTGGGTATTTACTCTGCGGAAGGCCAGAACTATGAGCCGGTAGATTCCGACCAGGTGATGTTCTACAAAGAATCCAGACAGGGGCAGATTCTCGAAGCGGGTATTAACGAAGCGGGTGCCCACGCCGCCTGGATTGCTGCGGCGACCTCCTACAGCAGCAACAACGTGCCGATGATTCCGTTCTACGCGTTCTACTCCATGTTTGGTTTCCAGCGCACTGGCGATCTGGCCTGGGCAGCGGGTGATATCCAGGCCCGTGGCTTCCTGATTGGTGCTACTGCGGGTCGTACCACGCTGAACGGTGAAGGTCTGCAACATCAGGACGGCCACAGCCATATTCTGGCATCCACCGTACCGAACTGCATAAGCTATGACCCAACCTATGGCTATGAGATGGCGGTGATTATCCAGAACGGTCTGCAACGTATGTATGGCAACGGTGACAATGTCTGGTACTACATCACCGCCATGAATGAAAAC
Organism: Endozoicomonas acroporae; assembly: GCF_002864045.1. GTDB lineage: Bacteria > Pseudomonadota > Gammaproteobacteria > Pseudomonadales > Endozoicomonadaceae > Endozoicomonas > Endozoicomonas acroporae. The sequence goes on along the minus strand of NZ_PJPV01000001.1, from coordinate 22,089 downwards.
TACCGTCAGCCAGCGCTGCCGGAAGGCCCTGAAGTGATCGAAGGTATCATCAAGGGGCTTTACAACCTGGAAGAAAATTCCCGTAACCAGGGGCTTAAGGTCCAGCTGATGGGTTGTGGCACTATCCTTGAGGAAGTGCGTGCAGCTGCCGGTATTCTGCGTGATGAATTCAACGTTGAATCGGATATCTGGAGCGCAACCAGCTTTAACGAGCTGGCCCGGGATGGTCAGAACGCCAGACGTTACAACATGCTGAACCCTGAAGCTGATAAGCAAGTCAGCTGGGTTGAACAGCAGCTGTCTGGCCGTAAAGGTCCGGTTATCGCCGCAACTGACTATATGAGCCAGTACGCCAACCAGATCCGTGAGTTTGTGCCGACAACCTTTGTTTCGCTGGGTACCGATGGATTTGGTCGCTCTGACACCCGTGAACAGCTGCGTCGTTTCTTCGAGGTAGACCGTTACTTCATCGTGGTGGCTGCCCTGTATGCGCTGGTTCAGGAAGGTGAGCTGGAAGCGTCCGTGGTCAGCGAGGCCATCAGGAAGTTTGATATTGACCCGTCCAGAGCTAACCCTCTGTATTGCTGAGTCCGGAACTGAAGAGAAGGTATGAGGAATGAGTGACGAAATCATCAAAGTTCCGGATATCGGCAGTGGTGAGGCAGAAGTCATCGAAATCTGCGTCCAGCCCGGTGATACGGTATCGGCCGAAGACTCCCTGGTTGTTCTGGAGTCTGACAAGGCCACCATGGAAGTCCCGGCACCACGGGATGGCATGGTGACAGAAGTGCTGCTTAATATGGGTGACAATGTCAGCGAAGGTGCTCCGATGATTAAGATGGCTGCAGCAGCATCTGAGGTTGTCGAGCCCACAGCGGACAGTGGGCAGCCAGAAGAAGCCCCCGTGGTGGCAGCCCCGCTGGTTGAAGCGGCTGGTGGCTCCCGGACTGAGTCGGTGCATGTACCCGATATCGGTGCTGAAAATGTGCCGGTTATTGAGGTAAGTGTGAAGGTTGGGGACACCGTTGCCCTGGAAGACTCATTGATTGTTCTGGAGTCTGACAAAGCGACCATGGAAGTGCCTTCCCCGGTAGCAGGGGTGGTGACTGCCATTCACGTCAAGGAAGGTGACGCCCTGAGTCAAGGTGATCTGGTGATTGATGTTGAAGTGTCTGGTGGCGCAGCAGCATCGGTTGTCAGCCAGCCAGCGCCTGCAGCCGCTGCACCTGCCACTGTGCCACCGCAGCAGGAGGCTCCATCCCGCGCACCATCAGCACCACCCCCACATGCAGAAGCGCACCCTGTGGAACTTGAGCGTACCAACCGCAAATTCCATGCAGGTCCTGCGGTGCGCAAACTGGCCCGTGAGTTCGGTGTTGATCTTGCTGAAGTGACCGGCAGTGGTCCACGTCGTCGCATTCTGAAAGAAGACGTACAGAAGTACGTGAAGATGCGCCTCAGTGAGAAGGTACTTTCAGGACAAGGTGCTTCTACTGGTCTGGGTATTCCAGCCATGCCAGAGATCGACTTCAGCAAGTGGGGTGACATCGAGAAGGTTGCCCTGAATCGCCTGCGCAAAGTGGCGGCTCAGAACTTCCAGCGTTCCTGGCTGAATGTGCCACACGTTACCCAGTTTGATGAGTGTGACATTACTGAACTGGAAGCGTTCCGCAAGGCTCAGAAAGCCATGGCCGAGGCCCGTGGTACCAAACTGACACCACTGCCGTTTATTCTGAAAGCCGTTGCTTACGTGTTGAAAGAGCTGCCACAGTTCTGCGCTTCCCTGAGCCCTGATGGTGAAACGCTGATCTACAAGAAGTACATCAACATTGGAGTCGCGGTTGATACGCCAGACGGTCTGCTGGTGCCGGTGATCAGAAACGTCGATCAGAAGAGCCTGTGGGAACTGTCGGCTGAATGTATTGAGCTGGCCGGTAAGGCCCGTGACAAGAAGCTGAAGCCTGATGAAATGCAGGGTGGCTGCTTTACCATCTCCAGCCTGGGTTCTGTCGGTGGCACGGCGTTTACTCCGATCGTCAATGCGCCGGAAGTCGCCATTCTTGGTCTGTCCAGGGCCGCCATGAAGCCCGTGTGGAATGGCCAGGACTTCGATCCGAAGCTGATGTTACCGTTGTCACTGTCTTATGATCACAGAGCCATCAACGGCGCGGATGCAGCACGTTTCACGACAATGCTGGGTGAATTGTTGGCTGATATTCGCAAGCTGCTTCTTTGAGACTTTGGTTAATAAAAAATCCGGAGGTGATTAATCTCCGGATTCCGCATTGTATTTCTTTGAAGTTATGAAGAGGATAAATACTTCTGGAGTGCTTTCCAGGCACCAAATATAACCTCTATGTGGACAGGATCAAAATTTTCCCAAATCTTAACATTACGACTATGTTCTTCTCCAATTGATTCTAATATTCTTTTTTGAACCTTAATGGCGTCGTTCTCATGTTTAACCTTGATTGTTAACGAGGATCTACCTGCCTCAGCGCTTTTAATATTGAAATCCTCATTCGGTTTGAAATTATTTTTTATTAAAGTACTCACATCAAAAGTTTTAAGAGGGTTGGCAGATAAAAGATTTGAAAACTCATCTATTGTAGAGGGTGTGCGACCAGTAGATAAATGCTTTGAAGAGTTATCTATTGCAGACGCTGGTAACTTCTCATTTTTTGCTGGTGAAGGCGTTTTTACAGGACTTTGTTCCCCGGAAACACTAGGCTGCTGCGAGGCTGGTTCTGCTTTTTCCAGTACCTTTTGAGAAGCTACAGAGGCTGTAGGGGCTTCAATACTGGTTTTCAGGTCTTTTTGTAACTGCATATTGTCTTGTGGTAACAATCTAGTTTCATAGTCTTTGATATCTGATAATTCGATTTCATTACCAAGCAGAGGTAAAACTGTATCATATGTCGACAAAACTTGAGTGGCTAACCCTTGGTATTCGGACCATTTATTATCAGGTGTATTATCTTCGTCATCAGATACATAAGAATCTTCGTCATCAGATAAATCATCTATTTTAAAAAATGTCTGATTATAAGAGTTACAGTTTTCAGCGGCTGTGATCATAGGTGGACCATCAAGGACCAAAAATCTGCCATCTTTAATGACCAACTCAAGTAACCGATTACCTTCCCTGTCCACAATGGCAATGTAGCCAGGGCAGTTAAAATCAAAGCAAGGAGTGTATAATGACCTACTAAAATCTACTGCCGCAGTGGCAATTGAACCACGGGCACCCTTTTCATCGACGGATGCTTTGATCTTCTGAATTATTTGTAGTTCATCATCCGGCGATATGCCTAACCTTGATAAATCTTGTGCTTGTATGGAGATTCCTAATGCCTGATTAATTTTATCCAGTAGCTCAGTATCACAACTGCCCGCAATGTCAATTTTGGGTAGTTTTAGCTTAACCTCAATTTTACGGTCATTTAATTTGCCAATCAGATGATTAATCGTTTCAGAATTCAGGTTATTAATTGCTGTTGCACTGCTTTTGCGCGGTTTTATCGCCACCAATTTAAGATCTTCTCCATTCACAGATCGGAATTCTTTGGCAATGGCAGCAAAGTTTTTATCAGTAGCCACGTGAAGCTTTTCAGTTTTACACATCATCATGACGTTATTAATAAAAGTTCCATCTGCACACTGAAATTGACCCTGTTCCGTGTCATCTTCAGAAAAACTTTCCTCCCAGTCAACCTGGAATTTCATCACACTGCCTAAAGCTGCTTTAACTTGTTGCCGCTCAGATTCAGTAAGATCATCAAAAACCTTTTCAATTTCTCCTTCGGTCTTATCATTAACAAAAGAATCTATGGTGTCTGCAAGGTTCTTGCTATTGTTATTATTGTCCAGCTTTTCGGTTTTATAATATTTAGACAGTGACTGTTCATACTGCTCATTATCGCAGCAATTGGTAGAACCAATAAAGTTAGTGGTAAGAATTGAATGACCAGACTCAGGATCGTGAATCTGATCGTAAGAGTGTCTTACAGCACATTCACCGAGTTTTATATGGATTTCATCTTTCAGCTCTTGAGTTAGGGAACCTGGGGGGATTCCAAGAACCGATGCCACCATGGTATCGTCTGCCATACTCAACAGAGCCATGCCCAGAGCCTGATACAGGCTGACAGGAGAGAATACCGTACTTTCTTTGCCTTTGATGTCCAAGAGTTCAAGGGATAATTTATCCACCATTGTTTTAACAATATCAGAGGCCGATAAAGTGGCCGGGGACGCTGTGTCTGGCAGATTTGTTCTCTGGAATAACGCTGGTTTCCCTGGGTCAAAAGATGTGGCATCCATAGTATTCTCTCCAATGCTTGATAAAAATTATTTAGCGAGCACAAACACGCTGCCTCCATGCTTTGTGGCAAGGGATTGTCTTGTTAATCAGCTGCAAGCGACGGGAAACTGTATTGATTTACAGTATTGATCTGATAAATGGACATTCTGCGTTGCCAACCTGGATATCATTTAGACATTTTGTGTGGAAAACAGTTCCCTGGACGGTCACAATCTTTAGTCTATTCTCGGTCCCTAGAGCCCTGCACCAGCACCACATGCACAAGCTGAGCATACCAATCGCAAATTGCATGCAGGGTGAATTGTTGACCGATATCGGCAATGGCTTCTTTGAGACTTTTGTTAATAAATCCGGAGGTGATTAATCTCCGGTTTTGCATTGTATTTATTTATTATCATCACGAAGTAACTTATCATGCAGTGCTTTCCAAGCCTTGAATGTAACCTTTACTTTAACAGGTTCTAATCTCTCCCAAACGTTAACAAAGTTTTTATGTTCTTCTTCATCAATTAATTCAAATACTTTTTGTCTAACCTTATTTGCGGTATCCACAGTATCAACATTGATAGTTAAGACATAATCATCAAATAAATTAACGCTGGAAATATTCAGCTCCCCACTCGGGTTAAGCCCATGTTGTATTAATGTGCTCACATCATCAACAGTTTGAAAATGTTTAGAAGGAGATAAACTGGTTAATGTGGAGGGAGTAGCTTCATCATCCGACATATCATCATCCCACAGATCATCATCCGACTGATCATCATGCCACGGATCAACATCTTTCCGGCCTTTAGGGATAATGATCACAGGCGAACCATCAGGCACCAAAAAGCTGTCATCCTTAATGACCATCTCAAGCAACCGATTACCTTTGCTGCCTACAATGGCTATATAGCTGGGGCAGTCAATATTAAAGGTGTTTTCGCCCCCCCTTGAAGCCGCTGTTGCAGCAGTGGCAATTGCGCTGTGAGCACCCTGTTCGTCAACGGATACTTTGATTTTCTGCAACATCCGCAGTTTATAAATGGGTAATGGGTTTAACCTGGACAAATCCTGAGCGGTTATGGATGTTCCCAGGGCATCTGTAATTTTTTCCAGTAGTTCAGTATCACCACCTTGCTTAACTTCTATCATGGGAAGATCCAGCGTAATCTCCGTTTTATTTTCATCCAAATTGCCAATCAGATGGTTAATGGTTTCAGAATCAAGTTTGTTAATCGCTGTCGCACTGGTCTTGTTCGGTGTTATCGCGACCAATTTAAGATCTTCCCCATTTTCCGATCGGAAATCTTTGGCAATGGCCGTAAACATTGCATTACCAGCAAAGTGTAAATTTTCTTTTGTACGCATCTTCCTGACGTTTTTAATAGTTCCATCTGCGCACAGAAAATGGCGCGAAACCTCCTCACTATTCAGGGGAAAAGCTTCCCTCCAGACACCCCGGATTTCAATCACATTACCTAATACCAATGAAATCTGGTTCCGCTCATATTCAGTAAGATCATCAAACAACTGTTTAATTTTTCCTTTGGTTTTCTCTTTAACAAAAGTATCTGCGGCGTCCGCTACGTTCTCTTTATCAATTTCCAACGTTTGGGTTTGATAACATTCAGACAGTATCCGGTCAAGAAACTGATCCGTGGTAACAGAGGCTGTACCAACAAAGTTAGCGGCAGAGACGATCTTGCCAGTTTCATCATAAGGGCGGTCTTTGCTGAATTCACCAAGCTTTTGATGGATTTCCATCTCCAGCTCTTCAGTTAACGAGCCCGGGGGGATTTTCAGGAGTAATTCCTTCTTGGCGTTATCTTTCATACAGGCCAGAACCATGCCCAGAACCGGTGCCAGGCTGGCAGAAGACACTACCCTGCTTTTTTTGTCGGTAATACTCAGGATCGCAAACGATACGGTATCCATCAGTTTTTCAACAATATCAGAGGCCGATAAAACGCTCCCGGAGGATGTGTCCGGGGGAGTTAATGGCTCCAATGGCACTGATCGTGTTGGGCCTGACGATATCGGTCCCATAATATTCTCTCCATTTGATAATAATTAATGAGTCAGAAAATACGATTTCATTTGGTTAACTACTTACTGATGATTGATATTATCCGGTCACGTATTGCTATCCGCTGTGCCTCTGTTATTAATGCCGCCCGTTCCCATTGTGGTGGTATCTCTGCCCGAAGTTCTGCCAGAAGCTGTTGGGCTTCCGTTTGTTTGTGGGATATGCCCTCAAGCCACTGTAACCAACGCAGATCAAGGGTTGCTTCATGCAAATCAAGAAAACGGCGATGAATGTCCAGAACTTCCGGACACCGGCTGGCAGATGGGTAGATATACATAACATCCCCCTCCCGACCATCGATGGGATCAAATGGGTCGGCAGTAGGCATACGGCCATGCCATTGTAAATAGCCCTCAGCACCGGATCGCCAGAGGTACAGGCCAGCTGCTAAACCGGGTTTGGGCATGTTGTATAGCCAGACCGTGCTGTTTTCCTGCCAATCGTCAATATTTTCTTCGGTCACTTCGGTGCCGTGGTTGATCAGGAGAAGATCCGTTACTTCGGCAAGTTCAGCCTGGTGGTCATGATTCAAATGGCCAGCCGTTTTCAATGGCAGAGCGTTATCGGTTAGCACTCTGGCGGTGTTCTTTATTTGCGAAAAGTGATCCCTGGCTGGCTCGTCAAAAATTGACCAGTAAATGTCAGGGAGATTCTGGTTCTCTGATAACTGTTGCAGCTGTTTTAAGTCCGCTATTGCCTCTGTTTCGCCCTTCTGACTTAACAGGCGTTTCAACGGTGCGTAAGCCAGAATCTTGCCGTTGAAGCCAAAGCGCATTAATTGTTGCAGTTGCTGAATAAACGTCTGTCGTCCGGTCTCGGTGCCAGGTGTTGCCAATGCCGGTGCAACAGTGCTGAAACCGTGGGAAGCCAGCAGGGAAAGATCGCAGGAAGTGGCATTGGCACTCTGTCCTGCCAGTGCCTTGAACCACTGATAGTAAGGTGGCGGCTCCAGGTAGAGGCCTACAGGGGTCTCCAGTTCTGGCAGCAGGGTCGGAAGTACCCGTACTTTATAATGCAGCAGCCGCAGTTCACCCCGGCTGAACAGTTGAATCATACCAGCGTAGTCGCCAGCGCGTGCTTCAGCGGGAACTTCCACCTGAACATAGAGACGTCTGGGCCTTTTGCTGGAAAGACGAAGACTTGCCATATCGGCGCGGAGATAACTGTCATCCAGTATCAGTGACGTGGCATTGGGCGTTGGTCTTTCATAGCGCCAGTGCCCATAGCGGGTGATGACCGTTAAGGGTTCTGCATCCGGCGATTTGGGCGGGGTAACCACAACGGCGGGTGCAACATCATCCATCGGGCTGGCTATTTCAAAGGTCAGGTTCAGCAGGCTGTTTCTGGCTGCCAGATAAAAAGCGTCATCATCCTTTACCTGCTGGCTGATATCTGCCAGTGACAGTGAATCTGGAGGGGTGTATGGCTCAGTCGTTACAGACCATTGATTCAGCAGGCGTTCCCGTCGTTTTTTCTGGGTGGCCTGGGCAAAGGTACCTTTAATAGGTTCCAGAACCAGAGCCGCCAGGTATCTGGCGTCATAGTCACCGGTCAGATCGATAGTCAACATCCCATTGATGACTCCAATGTTTTTGCTGATAAAGTGACTTCGACGTTCACCAACCAACGCCCACAAGTCCCCATCGATGCCGCCTTCTTTTTTCCTGCCAGCCAGATAAACGTCATTGATCCACTGCTCTTGGGTAAACTTCTCATCAACGATGGTGGTGCCATTGGCGATGATTTGCCGGTTAAGGAAATGAGGCAGGTACTCCCATTCCCCTTGATCCTGTGTCCACAGGCTGAGTTTCCATAATCCATCAGACCAGGGGATCTGCAGGCTGGTAGCCCCGGCAATACCATCCCGAATCAGTGCATCACCGGAAGTACGAACCCGTTCGGTGATTTTGCCTTTCAGGTATGAGCTGTTTTTGCTAATGGATTCAAAGCCGGGGAAAGCCGCGCTGTCGCCTGAGCCAAAATCCAGCGCCAGGGTGTTGTCGGGCAGACTGGCGGCGGAGCTGATATGGATTTTTTCCAGCTCGATGCCAGCCCACATATCGGCACTGAACACAAACAGCTTGGTGTATGGCTGTGTAAAGGGTTGTCCGCCGGATGTTTTCAGCCCTGAGAGGGGCAGTACCACTGCAAACGGACCGGGTGAGAGCGTGAACTCCTGGTTGACCCTGGACCGGTAATCTGCGGAGCTTTCATTATCAATCCGCACAATCAGGATTTGCTGGTTGTCTGAGCCATTATTACCACTGATGATCAGCTCAGATCCATTCTTAAAGTTGGACTGCTGGAAGGTGTGGATAAAGGGGGGTGATTCCGCTTCACTCAGCAGCAGGTTTTCATCACTTGCCGAAGAGAAAGGACTGCTGAGGCTTAAAATACAGGCAGCTGATGCAAACCATTGTCTGGTCGTTTTGCCAGTTAACCTTGCTTTCGGCCATATTAACTTTCGAAGCATGAACTTAATGGCCTGTCCCATAGCTGCCTCACAGTTATTTGTGGAGTAGCCTTAATATCGACGGCAAGAAGACAGTTTAAAGAATCTGAAATGGAGGGGAGACACTGGCGCTGATCCAGAGATCAGCGCCAGTGGTCAGATTGGCAGGGTCAGGCCAGGGCACCCAGAAAATTCTTCAGGGTAATAATAATGATCACCAGAACCATCAGGGAAAAATCCAGCCCGCCAAGGGGGGGGATCACTTTGCGTATACGGCTGGTGAGTGGCTCGGTAATCTGGAACAGCAGCATCAGTCCCGGGTTATAGCTGTTCGGCGCTACCCAGCTGGCAATGGCGATAATGATCAGACTGAACATATAAATATTCAGAAACTCGATGCCCAGTTTAATCAGGCTACTGATCAGGACACTGGGGAAAGGAATGGTCGCCAAAGAGAAACCGCCTATCAACAGCAGTACATAGAGCAGTGCGATCTGAAGTATCAGCGCCAGAACCAGAGAGGCCATGTCCACACCGCCATAACCGGGAATTATCTTGCGGATGGGGTTGAGCAGTGGCGATGTGGCTTTCACGATAGCTTGAGAAATCGGGTTATAGAAGTCGGCTCGAACCAGCTGAAGCAGGAAGCGAATCAACACAGCCATGATATACAAACCGCCCAGGGTCTGGATCAGGAAGCTGAGACTCGAAGAAAGTGCAGACATAGAGTGTATTGGTTACCCTTTGGTCAAAATAATTTAATAATCTTTGCGCATATTACCGCTTTCCATCGCCCGTCAACAGAATCAGTCTTTCAGCGTTTCTGCCAGTTCTATCGACCGGTTGACGGCAGCGTTCATTGCCTGTGCCACCAGCTCAGGCAACCCCTGTTCCTGAAATGTCTTGATGGCCTGTTCCGTGGTTCCGTTGGGAGAGGTAATGCGACGACGAAGCTCGGCGACATCAACATCACTTTCCGTTGCCATCCTGGCAGCCCCCAGGGCCGTTTGCAGGGTCAGCTGTCTTGAGGTTTCTGCATCAAGGCCGAGGCGAACACCGACCTGTTCCATGATTTCCATCAGCAGGAAATAGTAGGCCGGGCCACTGCCGGAAACGGCAATGACCGCATCAATTAACGACTCATGGTCGACCCACCTGGCAATACCAATGGCATTAAAAATATCATCGGTCAGCGCTTTTTGGGCAGTACTGACGTTTTTGTTGGCAAACAAACCGCTGGCACCGCATTGCAGCGCAGAAGGAGTGTTTGGCATGCTGCGTACGATCGAAAGGTGCTCGCCTCCCCAGTTCTGCAGACTTTCCATGGTAATGCCGGCAGCGACGGAGATAACCAGGGCATCCGGTTTTATGGACGGGCTTAAATCGGTCAGAACCGCTTTCATCACCTGTGGCTTCACACAAAGCATGATAATGCCAGCCTTGCTGACGGCCTGGTGGTTATCCACGGTGGTCGCAATATTAAATTTTTCACGGATATCGGACAATGTTTCTGCCGTTCTGGCGGAAGCAATCAACTGGTAGGTTGGCCAGCCATTATTGATCAGGCCTCCGATAATACTGCTGGCCATATTGCCAGCACCGATAAAAGCAATGGTTGATTCATTCATGCGTTGCTGTCCCTTTGAGGCGCTTGTGGAGAAAAGGGCTGAGCAGAGGTTCTGGAGCCAAACAGCGCAGTACCGATACGGACCATGGTTGAACCTTCCTGAATCGCTGCCTCAAGATCATCCGTCATGCCCATGGACAGGGTATCCATCGTCAGTGAGAACTCGGTATTCAGGGAATGTAACGCATTGGTCAGTGCCCGGAAAGGCTCGCGCTGCCGGTCAGGGTCCGTTTCCGGGGCGGGAATAGCCATCAGGCCACGCAGCTTCAGGTGGGGTAAGCGGGCAATGGAGGGTACCAGCGCTGGCAGCTCATGCAGGCTGATCCCGGATTTTGACTGTTCGCCGCTGATATTCACTTGCAGGCAGATATTTACCGGGGGGAGTTCCCGGGGACGTTGATCATTTAGCCTTTGCGCGATTTTCAACCGGTCAACACTGTGAACCCAGTCAAAGTGGCTGCTGATATCCCGGGTTTTGTTGGACTGGATTGGACCGATGAAATGCCAGTGGATATCAGCAAGGTCACTGAGCTCATCCATTTTGCCCAGGGCTTCCTGAAGGTAGTTTTCGCCAAAATGCTTTTGACCCAGATGCCATGCTTCACGCACCATAGAGGCAGGTTTGGTTTTGCTGACTGCCAGCAGTTGCACTTGCCCGTTGCGATTGCAGGCTTGCTCAGCTTGATGAATTCGGTCATAAACCCGTTGAAAGCGGTTTTGTAATAAGGTCATCAGGTTGTACATTACCGGGTAAATAATAAATTGGCAGGAAGATTGTCCGGGAATAGCGCTATTCCCGAACAATCTCATAGTTTACCTGCTTCCTGGTGTAAGGGGGATAATAAATGGATATTACTGAGCTATTGGCGTTCAGCTATAAACAGGGGGCTTCGGATCTGCATCTGTCGGCAGGACTTCCGCCAATTATTCGAATCGACGGTGATGTTCGCCGTATCAATCTGCCGCCCATGGAGCAGAAAGAAGTTCATGGTTTGGTCTATGACATCATGAACGACAAACAGCGTAAAGATCTGGAAGAGCACCTGGAAGCGGACTTCTCGTTTGAAGTACCGGGCGTTGCGCGTTTCCGTGTCAATGCTTTCAACCAAAACCGGGGAGCGGGGGCGGTGTTCCGGGCTATCCCCAGTAAAGTACTGACCATGGATGACCTGGGCATGGGACAGGTATTTAAAACCATTGCGGATAAACCCCGGGGGTTAGTGCTGGTGACTGGCCCTACCGGCTCTGGCAAAAGCACCACGCTGGCGGCCATGATGGATTACATTAACGACACCAAATATCAGCATATCCTGACCATCGAAGACCCCATTGAATTTATCCACACCCCGAAAAAGTGTCTGGTTAACCAGCGGGAAGTTCATCGGGATACTCATAGCTTCAGCAATGCCCTGCGCTCTGCGTTGCGTGAAGATCCCGATATTATTCTGGTTGGTGAGATGCGTGACCTAGAAACCATCCGACTGGCGATGACCGCTGCGGAAACCGGTCATTTGGTGTTCGGTACGTTGCACACCACCTCGGCGGCAAAAACTATTGACCGTATCGTCGATGTATTTCCGGCGGAAGAGAAGTCCATGGTGCGTTCAATGCTCTCGGAATCACTCCAGGCTGTGATCTCGCAAACACTTTTGAAGAAAAACGGTGGAGGCCGGGTAGCTGCCCATGAGATTATGCTTGGCACGGCAGGTATTCGAAACCTGATTCGCGAAGATAAGGTTGCCCAGATGTACTCGGCCATTCAGACCGGCGGTGGGCTTGGCATGCAAACACTGGATCAGTGCCTGACGAACCTGATGAAAAAGGGACTGATCTCTCGTGATGTGGCCCGTGAAAAGGCCAAGGATCGTGACGCATTTTAAGTGTCGCACTCAGGCTAGACATTAAGGATTCTTAATGATGGTAAAACAGCCTGCCCTCTTTCAGCGCTTGATGAGGGGACTGGCGGTTGGTTGATAGGTGTTGCAGGACTTGCATTGGAACCACAAAGGCACAAATTTTCATGACGATGGTTTGTCACCCTCTGTCATGAAAGCTTTAGCCACAGAGTCACGGAGACACAGAGGAAAAGCTTTTTTCTCTCCTCCGTGTCTCGGTGCCTCCGTGGCAATTTTCTTTCACGGCAAAGAGCACGAAGAAGAGCTTTTCCTTTGTGGTTCAAACAAAGAGCAGTGGTCAATTAAATGGATATTGAAAAATTATTAAAACTGGTTGCCGTAAAAAAAGCATCGGATCTGTTTATCACTGCCGGCTATCCCCCCAGTGTCAAGCTTGACGGACGTTTGATACCTGTCAACAAGACACCGTTGACGGCCACAGAAGCAAATGATTTGGTGCTTGGGGTAATGGATGAGAAGCAGCGCCTGGAGTTTGAGCTGAAGCATGAGTGTAACTTTGCCATTGCCAAAATGGGGATTGGCAGGTTCCGGGTCAGTGCTTTTCAGCAGAGAAACCAGTCAGGTATGGTTTTGCGCCGAATTGAAGAGAAAATACCCGGTTTTGAACAGTTGAAACTTCCGCCTATCCTGAAAGACCTGACCATGGTCAAACGAGGGCTGGTTATCCTGGTGGGCGCTACCGGCACGGGGAAGTCAACAACCCTGGCGGCGATGCTTGGCTATCGTAATGAAAACGACACAGGTCATATCATCAGCATTGAAGACCCCATTGAATTTATCCATCAACACAAAAGGTGCATTGTAACCCAGCGGGAAGTGGGGATTGATACCAAGTCTTATGAAGTGGCGCTGAAAAATACCCTGCGCCAGGCTCCTGATGTCATTATGATTGGTGAAATTCGCAGTCAGGATACCATGCAATATGCCCTGAACTTCGCAGAAACCGGCCATCTGTGCCTGGCAACGCTGCATGCCACTAATGCCAACCAGGCATTGGATCGCATTCTTCACTTTTTCCCCCCGGAACATCATCACCAGGTCTGGATGGATCTTTCCCTGAATCTGAAGGGCATTGTCGCCCAGCAGCTGGTTCCTTCTCTGGATGGCACAGGGCGGCTTCCAGCCATAGAAGTGTTACTGAATACCCCCCTGGCCCAGGATATGATTCGCAAAGGGGATGTTCATGCATTGAAAGAGTTAATGAAAAAATCCCGGGAGCTGGGCATGCAGATTTTCGATCAAGCATTATTTGATCTCTACAACCTTGGCGAGGTCAGCTATGAAGACGCCATCCGGCATGCTGATTCTGCAAACGACTTGCGTCTGATGATTAAGCTGGGTTCAGAGGTGGATGAGAGTTATCTTACCCAGCGTTCTGGTAAATTGACCTTGCAGATGGAAGAAGCCTAGGAGGCTGACCGAGAATAGACTGCCCTACTGCGGTGGCAGCAAATTGGTCTAAAAAGTCGGAAATTTTTAGCAAATAGAACCACTATTCGCTAAAAATTTCCGACTTTTTATCCTCAATTTTCTGCCATCCTCGCTACGGGCGCTATTCTCGGTCAGCCTCCTAGAAACGCCGGCTCTTGATCCCGAGAACCTTGCCCATGCCTTCTTTACACAGGGCAAGTTCCAGGGAGCTGCGAATCACCTGTGCATTGTCGTGCTTCATTAAATCCGACAATATCATTTTCGCACGATCCATACCGATGCGTCTTAACACCCATTTTACTTTTAACAGATTCACGGCACTCATCGACAGCATATCGAAACCCATGGCCATTAACAGTACCGCTGCAGCAGGGTCACCCGCCATTTCACCGCAGATACTGACGGTCTTTCCTTCCTGATGGGCATCGTCCGCAACCTTCTGTAAGGCATGCAGTACGGCGGGGTGAAAAGAGTGATAAAGGTCAGATACCCGGGGGTTGTTGCGGTCTACGGCCAGCAGGTATTGAATAAGGTCATTTGATCCGATGGAAAGAAAGTCGACACGTTGTGCAAGGTCCTTGACCATGTAAACGGCAGCGGGCACTTCCACCATCACACCCACCGGTGGCATGGATACCGGCAGGCCTTCAGCAAGCACTTCCGCATGGGCCCGGTGAATCAGGTGTTGCGCTTCCTCGACTTCAAAAATACTGGATACCATCGGCAACATAATCCGGAGATTATCCAGGCCCACGCTGGCTTTCAACATGGCCCGGACCTGTACCAGAAAGATTTCCGGATGATCCAGCGTTACCCGAATCCCCCGCCAGCCAAGGAAAGGGTTATCTTCCTTGATGGGGAAATAACTCAGCGACTTATCCCCGCCAATATCCAGGGTTCTCATGGTCACGGGGCGTGGCGCAAAAGCTTCAAGCTGGTGTCGGTAAATCTTTTCCTGTTCGGATTCACTGGGAAAGCGATCCCGCACCATAAAAGGGACTTCAGTCCGATACAGACCAACGCCTTCAGCCCCTCTGTCCAGTGAGCGGATGGTATCGGTCATCAGTCCGGTGTTGACCCAGAGCGGAATACGGTAATTATCCGGGGTCTCACAGGGCAGATCTCTGATGGCTTCCAACCCCTTACTGAACTGATTTTCCTCTTCCAGCACTTCGGTGTAATAATCCAGCAGCTCCTGGGCCGGAGAGGAGTAAATCAGGCCAAGATTACCATCCACAATCAGTTTTTTTCCAGACAGCTTATGGAAAGGCAGATCAACCACCCCCATGACGGTAGGCACGCCTAAAGCGCGGGCAAGAATAGCCACATGGGAGTTACTGGATCCTTGCTTGGAAACCAGGCCCGCCAGTAATTCCTGTGGAACCTCGCCCAGCATAACCGGAGAAAGCTCCTCACTGATTAGAATGGTATTCGCCGGGTATTCAACCCTCGCATGTTCTCCCTGCTGGAGATGAGAAAGTACTCTGCGCCCCAGGTCCCTGACGTCGGCAGCCCGTTCACGGAGATAATGATCGTCCATCATTTCGAAATTGCGGATATGCTCTTCGATCACCTGTCTCAAGGCACCCTGTGCCCAGGATCCGCCCCGAATACGCTCTCTTATCTCCTGCCCAAGGGCCCGGTCATCCAGCATTCTCAGATAAACATCAAAGAGTGCATGTTCCTCGGCAGGTAAACGGTCGGACAATCGTTCAGCGGTGTCTTTCATCTCTTTTCGCACCGCAGCCAGCGCATCGTCCAGCAAGGCGAGTTCCAGATCTATATCCTTGAAGGTACGCTCAGGTACCGCACCAAGATCGGCCGGAGGCGTAATCACCACCGCCTCACCAATGGCTACCCCTGTGGCACCGGCACTCCCCTGAAAGCGAGCAATTCGTTTTTTGCGGGTGGGCGTGGAGACATTATTGATCGAGCCAGTTGCCTGGGCATGGGCAATAACCCCTGCCAATTGGGCCGACATGGTGACCAGAAACGCTTCTTCATGTTCATCAAAACGCCGCTGCTCAACCTGCTGAACCACCAGCACACCCAGCGTATTACGGTGATGGATAATGGGGACACCGAGAAAAGAGGTGAATCGCTCTTCTCCGGTTTCACGGATATAGCAAAACTTTGGGTGAGAAGCGGCATCTTCGAGGTTTATGGGCTCTTCCCGCAGCCCCACCTGCCCAACAAGGCCTTCAGAATGAAACAGAGTCACCTGTCCGACCGCAGAAGGGTTCAAACCCTCTGAAGCCATCAGCGTATAAGAGGTGCTCTCAGAATCGTATAGATAGACCGAGCACACCTCAGTGTTCATGGCACCACGAACCCGTTGCACAATAATCTGCAGTGCCACCTGTAGATCAGAGGCAGAACTGACTTCCTGTACGATATTGCGCAGGGTGTTTAGCATGTCTAACACGTATCCGGTCTGATAATACTTGCTGCAACTACTTTAACAGTACAATAGCAATCCATGGCAAATTATATTGCCTGCTAACATCTTTCCTGTTACTACAGCCCACAGGTTTAAAGAAATATCCATTGGGCCCGGGAGGCTGTTCGAGAATAGCGCCCATGGCGAGATTGGCAGAAAGTTGAGAATAAAAATTCCTGCTGCTTCGTCAAATAGCCCCGCTATTCTCGGTCAGCCTCCCAGGGGTCGCCTGGACGGACGCTTAAGTCCTACAGGCTCCTGGCAACCTGTCACCCCCCTCTGGACTGTAATTTTCCAATTCTGGGTACCAACTCTTTCAGCGCCCGCCTGTAGACTTCCCGTTTAAAAGAAACCACCTGACCAAGAGGGTACCAGTAACTTACCCAGCGCCAGCCATCAAATTCCGGAGACCTCGTGTGGTCAACCCGAATACGGTCATCATTGCTCAGCAGCTGCAGCAAAAACCATTTCTGCTTCTGCCCGATGCACAGCGGTTGCTGATCCCGGCGGACGAGACGTCTCGGTAGACGATAACGTAACCACCCCCGGGTGCAGCCAAGGATTTCTACATCTTCAGGATGAAGACCTATCTCCTCAAACAGCTCTCTGTACATGGCGTCTTCCGGCGTCTCCCCATCATTGATACCACCTTGGGGAAATTGCCAGGCATCCTGCCTGATCCGCCGAGCCCACAATAACTGACCGTGATGATTCGCCAGGATAATGCCTACATTTGGCCTGAATCCATCGATGTCAATCACGTATATGGCTACCTTAGAGCCACCATCCTATGGTACGAATACCCCCCCCACTTCCAGGAACATAATCATAACCCACACTAAAACGGGGCATGAAACTGACTGTTCAAAGAACAACAGGATTTAGACGCAATCACTTGTTGGTGGCCACTTAAACTATTACTTATCACGCATTGTTTCACAAACGGATACAACACAGCAAACCTTCAGGGTGAATGGCGATTGGAACTATCAAACTCATTGACATGACGTACCAGGAGGCTGTTCGAAAATATCCGGGATAGACTGCCCTACTGCACGGATGCAGAATCCAGAGGTAACAAGGGGGCCTTGGTTACAGAGGGCTGTTTATTCCCGAACAGCCGTTTTTCTTCCATTGATTGTGAGTAAAGCCGGTTATACCAGTCATTTGCTGAACGACTGAATTCAGGGTCTACGCCGTCCTTGAAAGCGTGCATGGCGGTGGTTATATACTGGTAGGTCTTGTCGGCTAAAGCTCTTGAGCCATCAAAGCAATTCATATAGTAATGAATAGAATCCAGATACTCACCTTTTCTGAAAAAGATAAACCCCAGTTGCTTATTTATGGCCATGAGATACGTGTGGTCATTTGCATATTCAGGCACAGACAACTGCTGGAACAGAGTGTCTATGGCCAGATCCAGCTGATTCAACCGGGTTAATGCTATTGCTACATTAAGGTTGAAATGATAATTCAGCTTTGTACACTCCAAAGCAAAATTCATGGCACAAGTCCAGGACGTAAACCAATTAGGATCTCCTGGCTTCAGGCTCGCAGCCAGGGATTCCAGATCTTTCCATCGGGTAATGGCCCATTTCATCTGATCTGGCGCCAGATACTCTGTGGAAATCTGTTCAGCTTCTAAGGAAGACATAGCTGAATAATAGAGTGGAAAGATAAAATTCGAGATCTCTACTTTATTCTTTCTTGTCTTTGGCTGCAGATAATTGAACCAGCAAACAGCATTGGTTACAAATTGCTTGTCATCACACATTCTAATAGTTTGCTTCATTGCGGAATGTATAAATGAGTAAGTATCATTAGGGACATCCATCGTGCTTACAAAACCACGCATATAATATTTTATGGAAGTGACGTAGCTCCGTTCTTTATAAAATAAGAATCCTAACTGTTTGCTAACACCCAAAAGATATCTCTGATCATTAGACTTAGTCAGCTGATCTAGCAAAATCTCTTTTGCCCGGTCCATATCCTTGAGTCTTGTTAAAGCTTTCGCCACATTTAAATTGTAGTGATAGTCCTCCTCAGAGCACTGCAAGGCAAAATCAAGGGCGTTCTGCCACGCTTTAGCCCATTGACTGCTCCCTCCTTTCTGGGACTTTGCATACCTTTCCAATAAGCCCCAATGGGAAATCAGGATTTTTTTTCTTAAAAAAGGCGGAAGTTGTTGAGAGCTGAGTACATCCGCCGCCGATGACTCCAAATGTGCAGCGGTAATCACTTCTTCATGATGGTTGGTCGAAGAGACAGATTCACTTGCATGAGGTGTCTGGGGAGGTACAAGATCCTGTGTTTGTACAGGGGCAGCACTTGCTTCTGCTTCCGGTGGCCAAAAGTTCGGAAAACTGACTGCTCCAGACTGCTCACCGATACTCAGGTTTTCCATCAAATAAACAGGAGCTGATGCAACATGATTTCCCGATGGGGTGGGTTTGCTTAAATAACCATCCACCGTTTCAGGCCCTGTGTTGGACACCTGCCTTTGCTTCCATAAATGGCTATAGCTATTATCCACTGGTTTAACATAAGGCTCTGCAAACGGCTGTGGTATGATGCAGGTAGTTGGCGGAAACACAGAAGAGAGGCTCTTTCTTTGCTGATCCACCAGACAAGTTGCAACAGGCGTAGATGGGGAAAAACCAGTCATCGACGCCACATGAGTCTGTTGGCCTGGCAGGACATTTAAATGTCTCAGAGAAGTCGAACAACTGGCTGGCTTCGGCGCTAAACTCCCTCCAGTATCATCAAGCAGGTTAAACAGATCTTCCTCAATCCAATTTTCTGGATCATGACTACTCGCATTAGCCAGATAATTTGTTCCTGCTTCAGGGTGGCAATTTGATACTTGACGTTGGCCAAAAACTGCTGAATCAGTCTGACCAGTGTTAAGGTAATCATAACCATTCATCAGGCCAAATGGCGTACCTGGTAATACACCACTATTTCTTTCCATAACAAAACTCAATTGATAAAAAACTCTTAGACAGTCTTGGTAATAAAAAATTCAAAAAACTTAATATTCAGAATTGGGTAATTGCTTTTGGGTTGATAAAGAACCTGTATAATCCCCCCAGGATGCACTCGGCCTGAATAATAAACCGGAGTAACAATGACCCTGGCAATCTTTGATCTGGACAATACTCTCATTGCTGGCGACAGTGATGCCCTGTGGGGAGAGTTTATGGCCGCCAATGGCCTGGTGGATAGTGAACGCTTCAGGGAAGGTAACCAGCGTTTCTATAAACAGTATCAACAGGGGGTTATGGACATCCGGGAGTATCTGGATTTTTGCCTTGAGCCATTAACACAATACCCCCTGGAAGCGCTTGCAACCTGGCATGGTCAGTTTATGACACAGGTTATCAGCCCCATCCTGTTGGATAAAGCACTGGCCAGGATAGAACACCACCGCCAGCGTGGTGATTATATTATGATCATCACCGCGACCAATCGCTTTGTGACCAAACCCATTGCTGACCAGTTCAAGGTAGATGCCCTGCTGGCCATTGACCTGGAGATCAGCGACAACCGCTATACTGGCAACGTTACCGGAATCCCCACCTATCAGCAGGGGAAAGTACTCCGCCTGCAGGAATGGCTCAACCAGCACCCGGAGCACTCAATGGCAGGCAGCTACTTCTACAGCGACTCTCAAAATGACCTGCCGCTGCTGAAGAAGGTCGACAACCCTGTCGCTGTCGACCCCGACCCGGAACTCAAAAGCTTTGCAGAAGCCCATGGCTGGCCAGTTATCAGTTTCCGTTAGTGGCTCTGTGAACCATTAAAGGCCATTTATTGAACAGTTAACCGGGCAAAAATCGCTTTGATATAGTCTGTCTCCGGAATGCATGGGTGCACAGGATGATCCGGTCCCTGGTGCCCCTGGTCCAGAATCTGCAGGTTACGGTCAATATGGCGACTGCCAGCCCGTAGCAAATCGATCATATTATCCCGGTGCAAATGCATACTGAAAACATCCAGCACCCGTTTACCTTTTACATAATGCCGCAGGCGGTCCCGATTGAGCCGGTGATCATAAAACCACCCGGTTTTCTGGCCTTCCATCACCGGAGCCTGAAAGCTCACGCCATTCTCTTCCAGCACTACCACTTCCGGAACCGCTCCGGAGGCCACCTCAACATATTGCGGCAGGTCTTCCAGCTTGCGGGCATTGCCACGGTTCTTGAACAAAATACCTTTAGGTTTCAGAACCTGGTTTAACGCTTCAACAACGTCATCCCGAACCTGCTCCATACCTGCCGTGGATATCTGCGCCACCAGTACCTCATCAAACCGGTCAACCACCAGCCCGGGCAATCCGTCACTATCACCATAAACTAACCGGTAATGATCATTATGACACTGGCAAATATACGGATACCAACACCGTTAATGGAACTTTAGTCTCTACCAAAACCTTCACAGGAGCTGTAGAGATGTCTCAAAACCATTCCCATAACAACGAAGAACCATTGAGCACCCTGCTCCAATCATTGATGGACAGCGCCGATAACCGCTCAACGATGGACCTTCTCGAGTCAGCCCACAAAGGGTTTACCCAGGGTGCCAATGACTACGTTGAAGGGGCAACAGGAAAAATATCCCCAGCCGATATTAAAAACCATCTTCGGATTTATCCCCTGGCACAAATGCTGATCAGCATTGTCAAATACCATGAGCTGAACAAGAACACGGATATTATCCGCCAAACAGTTATGGCCTTGCTGGATAGCCTTGATGACAGCCTGCCTTCAGAGTTTGATGAGGCTCAGACACTGGAGTCAACGCTGCACTGAAAACGTTCCGGGATAAGCCAATAAATAAGGGACCTGAGTAATGATTGATCAAAGCGAACTGCAGGAAAAAGGTTATATCATCGTTCCTGACCTGGTGCCCGGGCAGTTACTCCAGCCCGTTATCAAAGCCATTACCGACTTTCTGGAGGTTAATCTGGATGATCCCACAACCTGGTACCGGAAAAACCTGGGCAGTAATGGTATTGTTCCCATTCATCATCATCAGGCATTCTGGGATATCCGCCAGTATGAGCCTGTCTACCGATTGTATGCTGACCTTTTAAAGACAGACGATCTCTGGGTAAGATTGGATCGAGCCTCCTTCAAACCACCCTGGCGTCCGGAGCACCCGGATAAGAAAGACGACAGTCAGATCCACCTGGACAGCCATCCGGAAAAAGTGTTCCTGCCAAGATACCAGGGGATTCTCTACCTGACGGATACGGCGGAAAATCAGGGGGCATTCTGTTGTGTTCCCAGCCTTTACACCGGGAAACAAACGACACTGGATCGCAACTCTCTACTCTTTACCGATGAAGAGCTGAAAGGCCATGATATTGTCCATCTGGCGGGCAAGGCTGGAACCTTCATTCTCTGGGACTCACGTCTGCCCCATGCCAGCAGCCTGAACCACCATTCAAAGCCACGCCTGACCCAATATATCTCCATGTTCCCGGCGGGTACCGAAGATAACCGGGAAGAGCGTATTCAGCTATGGCGTGATAAAAGAGCGCCTGAGCGCTGGCGTAACTTTCCGTATCAACAGGACCCGGAACCCGGTGAACCCGCTAAACTGACGCCCGTTGGAGAGCAGCTTCTGGGTCTAGGAGGCTGACCGAGAATAGCGCCCGTAACGAGGATGGCAGAAAATTGAGGATAAAAATTCGGTTTTGTGAGGTGAATAGCGGGGCTATTTGCCGAACAAAAGCGGATTTTTAGACCAATTTGCTGCCACCGCACGACTGCATGGATGCAGGAGCTAGAGCAACGCAGGAGCAGTTGCCGTGTAGG